>JAEZIW010000070.1 GCA_023436525.1 Bacillota bacterium
ATTCCCCTTCGGGGTACAGGTATCTCTTTTTTTGATTTATCGCTCGTTGATATTAGATATAGAATAGAATCCTTTTGGCGGCTTTCGAGGCGACATATACGTAAAGTACAAAAAAAGAGTCCTTTTGATGGCGCGTGCCGCGATAGGCGTTGTAACGACAACAAATAAATCCACACCTCATCAGCGCTCGATAGCAGACAATGATTTAATAAATGCCTTTCTTGCCCTTGGTTTACTTATCCCCCATCTTCCGCTATAATTGACGCATCACAAACCAAAGGACTTTTTATGCGAACCATTGAATCGGCCGATATTTCAAACGCCGTTAAAAACCTGTTTTTAAGCGCGTGCCGCATGCCGGGGCCGGATGTCATCAACGCGATTGGCAAGGCTTATGAAAGCGAAAACTGTCCGCCCGCCAAAGAAGGGCTGCGCCAGCTGCTGCTCAACGCTCAGATCGCAGAAGAAACGCAGATGCCCTACTGTCAGGATACCGGGCTTGCCGTGGTGTTTCTCGATATCGGGCAGGATGTGCACATCAGCGGTGCGCTGGATGCCGCCGTCAACGAAGGCGTGCGCACGGCTTATAACGAAGGATATCTTAGAAAATCGGTGCTCGACCCGATCACAAGGTTAAATACAAAAGACAACACGCCTGCCGTGATTCACTGCACCCTCGTGCCCGGCGATACGGTGAAAATCACCGCCGCGCCAAAGGGCTTTGGCAGCGAAAACATGAGCAAAATCGCGATGCTGAAGCCGAGCGACGGTATACTAGGCATCAAGCGTTTTATTATCGAGAGCGTTAAAGCCGCAGGCGGCAGCCCGTGCCCGCCGGTGGTGCTTGGCATCGGCATCGGCGGCACATTTGAAATGTGCGCGCTGATGGCCAAAAAACAGCTGCTGCGCGATATCGGCAGCGTCAATCCCGACCCGTTTTTAGCCGAGCTGGAAGCCACCCTCAAGGACGAGATCAATGCGCTTAACATCGGCGCGATGGGCTTTGGAGGCAATAACTACTGCTTTGCCGTGCATATTGATAAATACCCGACGCATATTGCGGGGCTGCCCGTGGCGGTGAACTTTCAGTGCCACGCCGCGCGCCACGCCAGCATTACGCTGTGAGGGAGCACACCATGATTGATTTGACTGCGCCGATGAGCGCCGACATGAAAAGCAGCCTGAGAGCCGGAGACAGCGTTTCGCTCTCAGGGCCTGTTTACACCGCGCGCGATGCGGCTCACGCGCGTTTGTACACGATGATACAAAACAATGAGCCGCTGCCGTTTGAAATTGCCGGAAGCGGCATTTACTACGCGGGCCCCTGCCCCGATATGCCGGGCCGCGTGATCAACTCGTGCGGACCCACCACATCGTCGCGCATGAACGCGTACGCCCCCACGCTATATGACCTCGGGTTGTCGTTTGTCATCGGCAAAGGGCCGGTGTCGCAAGACGTGCGTGACGCGATTGTTCGAAATGGCGCGGTTTATTTCGCGGCTGTGGGCGGCGCGGGCGCCCTGATTGCCTCGCACATCACGCGGGCCGACGATATCGCGTTTGACGACCTCGGCGCGGAGGCCATTCGGCGGCTGACGTTTGAGCGTGTGCCGCTTATCGTCGCCATCGATACATTGGGAAATTGCGTTTACGACCGCTAACCAACCCCGCCAGCTTTTAACTGATAAAAACACTTGAAATACCACTGCGTATGCATTATAATAGCACTCGCAGTATTTTTTCGCCGCTATAGCTCAGCAGGTAGAGCACTTCCATGGTAAGGAAGGGGTCGTCAGTTCGAATCTGACTAGTGGCTCCACATAAATTGCTCGAAAATCCCTATTTTAAGGGCATTTTCGGGCTTTTTTATTTAGGGTTTCTGCGCCGCAAGCGGTGCAGAAGGGCAATCTCATCTTCGGTATGTTGATTGGGGTGGGAATGCGGCCTGCGTGCTTTAGGGCTAGTGATTCAGTCGAACCATTGTACCTTGATAACCAGAAATAGATAAACAACGGGCTTTATTGTACTTACGGCCGGCACGAGAAACGCCATGTTTAAGAGCAAAAGATACGAGGGATTGCCGAAATTCATGTCCTGTGATATGCTTTTCATGCAGGAATGGCTCCTTTCGGTAATGTTATTTCAACTTAACAATTCCCCATGAGCCAGCTCCTTCATCTTTTTATTTTCCAATATGTATTGTAGTCCTACACTGTTCGTTGTAGGTTTCCTGTCCATATACTTGAATCACTGCGGATATTCGCATAAAATATATCGCGTTATTTGTCTACAAAAGGGAGGGGCGGTGAGCGGTATCAGCGGCTATATCTCGGCGCGAAAAGCATTGTACAAATGGAGCATTTCGGAGCCATTAATACTGTCAAACCTGACACATCCACGGAGCACCCCGCTTCGGACGTTCGTGAGCAATCCCTGCCAACACATAAAGACCACTGACCCCAAAAAGAAAGTTTGTTTTTAAAGAGGCAACTTATATGTTGAAAATTGCTATTTGTGACGATATTAGTGCCGAGCTTCGGCATATCGCCGCGCTTACCAATGAATATCTGACCGGGCGCAACGTAAATGCCGACATTCGGGAGTTCTCCCATCCAGACGCGCTATTGACGGCCTGTAAGGCCGAAACCTTTCACATATTTTTGCTCGACATGGTAATGCCAATGATCAGTGGGCTTGAGCTTGGGCAGTGCATACGCCGCGTCAGCACCGACGCACAGATTATCTATATCACCACAGAGCCCGGCTTCGCGCTGGACGCCTATTCGGTGAACCCCTTGCACTATCTTATAAAGCCCGTGGATAAGGGGGCGTTGTTTGCCGCTCTGGAACTGGCTGCGGAAAAGGTGGGTTTTGGCGAGGAAATCCTTGTCACGGTCAAGACGCGGGAAGGCCTGCGTACTCTCTCCACCGATGTTGTTATCTGCTGTGAATATGTGCGCCATACCGTGATCTACACGCTTGTAAGCGGCGAACAGGTCGAGACCTTAACCATCTCCGGCAGCTTTGCGGAGCACGTCGTGCCGCTGCTGAGTGACCGGCGGTTTATCCAGCCTCACGCCGCCTTTGTCGTCAATATGAGCTGCGTCGATCGGCTCTCTAAGAACGGCTTCACCATGAAAGGCGGTGCCTTCGTGCCGATCTCCGGTAAGCAATTTTCCGCGGTGCGCAGCGCTTATATGAGTTATCGGCTGGGGGAGGTGTGAGGATGCAGTTTTACGATATCCTGCGCTCCATCGTCACGAACGCCATGCTTGCGACACTTCTGTTTACGCTGGCGCGTCCAAAGAACCGTCCGCAGACGCTGTGGGTGGCGCTGGTGGCGATCGTGTCGTTGGATCTGGCGCTGAACGTTTTTTTCTATCTGCGAAACGATTATACGACGCTAAGTAAGCTGGACATCCTGTTTTTTATCCTTGTCGGCGTCGCTGTAAAGCCGCTCTTTTTGGAAACACTCATGCAGTGGGTGTTCAACTGTTTTACGGCCATGAACGTCTATGCCGTCACAGTCATTTTAAGCTACTACCTCTGCGGGCTGTTTCCATATCCGCATTACGCTATCACTGTACTGCGCTTTCTCCTGTTTGCTGCTGCAATATTGCTGTTTCGTAAGCGTCTGCGTCCCCTCTATCGTCAGGCCGCAGAGCATTGGAACGTCTACCTTTTTGTTGCGGCCGGTCTCTTTTCGAATTTTGCATGGTTTTTCTTAGAGAGCGACGATGTGGAGCGGACGTTGACAGAGGATGCTGTCCCGTTACTGCTGCTTGTTTTGCTAGCGATACTTGTTTATCTGGCAATCTTTCTTGCTCTGCGAAAAACTTTGCGACAGGCGGCGCTGAAAGAGGAAAATCTTAAAATGCAGTCGGACCGGGAGCTTACCCGGCAGCGTCTTTCGTTGATGGATGAGACCGTGCGACAGATGAGCATCGTACAGCATGACCGCCGCCACTTCAACAACACGCTGCTTTCCCTGCTGCGGCAGGGTGAAGTGGACAAGGCTGCCAACCTCATCCGGCGGCAGAGTGAGGCTCTTCCGCAGAAGCCGCAGAGCTACTGTCAGAACGTGTCGGTGAACGCCGCCGTATCCTATTATGCCGAGCTTGCGCGACAGCGGGGTGTTCGCTGCGAACTGCGGCTGAACATTCCAGAAGAGCTCCACATAGATGAGCTTTCGTTGGCAATGGCCGTATCAAACCTTATGGAAAACGCCATTACCGCCGTCTCCGCCCTGCCTATACAGCAGCGCGTGTTGCGCTTAACCGCCGTGAACACGGGTCAACTCATTTTTGAACTGTGCAACCCCTATGACAGCGAGGTCGTGTTGGACGAAAACGGCTTTCCCATATCTTGCGAGGATGGCCATGGTAAGGGTACCCAAAGCGTGGCCGACTTTGTGAAGGAATGCGACGGCGAGCTCGCGTATGAGATTTCAGACGGTATATTCAAGGTTCGGCTGATGGTGTGAGTGTGGATGTAAACACGCCAGTCAAGTATTCATTTTTAAAGATTCGCAACATTAAGTAGAAAATAGCACTTTTTAAGCAATAAAAATACTCCGCCTTTTTTTTATGTTACCCTCGCTGGGAGGAAGGCAACGAAGAGAAAGGAGCGTTTTTTATGAGCGAAACAGCCAGGCGGCGAGAAGATCGGGCGCTGACTGCCCCGAATTCCGGCGGTAACGTCTGGCCAAAACAGAACTGTCCCGCTTTTACACCACGGGGCGATGCGGCAGAGCAGACCTGCTGGTACTGCGTCTACGCTGACTTCCATCTGGATAAACCCCGTGCGCTGGATGTGGGCGTATGCTACTGGCCGAAGAAGATGCAGATAGAAAAAGCGAGTAACGAGCTATGAAAAAAGACTCAAAGCATAGCCCTGATATTGTCATAGTCTCTGGGGCCACTGCTCATCGTAGCAGCGGGGCGGGGAGACAATAAATTTGTATATACATTTTACGAAGACATCAGCTATACGACAGGGGCTCGAATGGCTCCTGCGCGATGTAATGGTCAGCGATCTTAAATTATTGGAGGAAATGAACATGAAAAAAAGGATTCTCTCTTTATTGCTGGCAACCAGCATGGTTATTTCTACGGCGCTGCTCACCATCGGATGCTCATCAAATACTGCCGCATCCGTTTCAGATGTGCCGGAGGGCTCAGCAGCTTTGTGGAATGCTGGGGCTACAAGGGACAAGATCGTCGTCATAAGCGACATCCATCTCGGCATCGAAGACAAATATACCGAAATGCTGAAAAACCGTCCGCTGCTCATTGAATTTTTGCAGCGCCTGCAAAGCACTAAGGATGTGCGCGAGCTGGTGATCGCCGGCGATTTTCTGGACGAGTGGTATCTGCCTGTCTATTATCCCAGCTACACGGATCAAAGCCAGTTTTACAAGGACGTGATAGACAACAATCAGGGCGTTATAGACGAACTGAACAACGTTATAGACAGCGGGATAAAACTGGTCTATGTAATAGGGAACCATGATATGACGCTGGAGGCCGGTGTTTTGAAGGAAGCCATCCCTGACATCGTTCAGGTCACGGATGCCGAAGGGCTCGGCGCCTATTATACGGGCGACCGAAACGAGATCGTGATTGAACACGGTCACCGTTATGATGTATTTTCCGCTCCGGACTCGGTTACCAACGCAGAGCTGTGCGGTAATGAGGACACCATACTGCCGGCTGGTTATTTCTACGCCCGCTATGCCGCAACATGGGTGCTCGAAGATTATCCGACAGTTGAAAAGGATCTGCCGGTGGTAACGGATGTACCTGATAAAACCGATACAGATCAATATGGCGCTTATATTTATTACTCGCTTCTCAAAGACATCTCCACGCGGATCACGCCCAACGAGGGACTTGACGAGAAGATATTCGATATACACATTGCCGGATTTGACGATGCATATACCTATCTGGATTTCTATCCGGCGCAGCAGGCGGATGGAACGATCTCCGCACCGGTGTTGTATAAAAATATTCAGCGCACATGGGAAGAGCGTCAGACGATCAACAACGTCAAGGTTCCTAACAGCTTCATAGAGGCTGTCTCCGGAACCTTGAACTGGGAGTACTTTTTCAGACAAGCAAAGGCGCAGTATCTGGAAAACCCGGACGAAAACGTGGATGTGGTTGTGTTCGGCCATACTCATGTGCCCACGTATAAGGATGCGGGGAACGGAAAGTGCTACCTGAACGATGGAACATGGATTGACAATAACACTGACGATCCGAATGTCCGCACATTTGCGGTCATCACCACCGGCGATAAGACTACTGCCGGGCTGTACAGTTTTAAGAAGGATGGCTCTATAAGGGACATAAGCGCGAGCGTCAGCAGTGATGCCACAGAGACCTCCGGTAAATAAAAATGGCGGTAACGAAACAGCCGGAGAGTCGGTCTGTATGGTGAACGATTATTCTTTCCGGAATTTCAATCAGGACACCATGAGGTGCAGCTCGAAGAGGAGCGTTGATTTTCGTCTTCGATGGAGAAGGATGACATAGGCTATATTGTAATCTCTGTCGTGTAATCGTTATGACTGAATGCACCTTCCTTTGACATTAAACCATTGGTACATAACATCATGCCTAAGAGATGCTGCGAATCAGAATGTGTTCGCAGCATTTTTTAGGCTTTTGCACAATTTATCACATAGCAAATGGAGATGCGCAGATCGCTTAAAAGCGAATATTTGAATAAGTTACGGCCTTTTGCTTGCCGATAAAAACTACCTTCTTCTTTTATTGTTACAAAAGAAAGAGTTTAATTGCTTAAACAGCTCTTTGAAGTAAAGTTCTTAATGAATAATGGCATATATCGAGTCATCTCTTATACCATGATAAGCAATAAAAAGCCTGCTATTTAGACATTTATATAAAATAACAAACGCTGAGCTTTTGTGCCAGCGTTTGTTATGATGGTTTTGAGACAGTAAATAGCCGCGATTCCGCTGTGTTTATTTCCCCTCAAAATGTATGCTATACGACTGAAAATGTCGTATAGCCGCAGTAAAACAAATCGGATGTCCGGCTGCTATGATGTTTTTAATCGAATAGGCGGGGCGGTAAAATGCCGCCGCTTATTTCGCCCCATTCCCCTTTTTTCTTTTGCGATGTATGGTTAACACCACAATGCCTGCTGCGCCGATCACCAACGCTGCGCCGATGCCTATGAACCACCAAACGTTTATGCCGAGAAAATACATCTCAAACACGCCACCCGCTTGTGTCTGAAGCTGGTTCC
>JAEZIW010000098.1 GCA_023436525.1 Bacillota bacterium
TAATTTCCCGATTCGCTTTTGACACCACAAATTTGGCACCCAGCTCTTTAAGCAGCGATGTAATCTCCAGTGATGCCTGAAAATTGTTGCCGATGCAAACAAAACACATATCAAAATTCCCGACACCGAGTGAACGGAGCAGCTTTTCATCCATACAGTCTCCAATGTGGGCGCGGGTCACATTGTTAAGAAGGGGCCGAATGCGCTCTTCTTCCTTGTCGACAATCATAACCTCATTGCCGAGATCCGAGAGCTTATTTGCCAGATGCCTGCCAAACCGCCCGATCCCGATAACCAACATCGTTTTCATTTCCATCCTCCCTAACCAATGATAATCTTTTCTTCGGGGTTCTGCAGATTCGTTTTTCTCTTCATTCTTGCCACAATGGCCATGGCCAGCGTTAAGCTGCCCACGCGGCCGCAATACATTAACAATATGAGTATAATGCGCGACACCGCGCTGAGGTCCCGCGTGATACCCGTGGATAACCCCACTGTGCTGATGGCTGAAATGGCTTCAAAAGCCGCGTCTTTAACATGCAGCCCCTGTGTGGCAATCATCAAAAACACGCCTGTGATTACCAATACAATATAAATGGTGGCACTGCCGTAAGCGCGCCTCAGCGCATCGGTATCGAGCCTTCTGTGAAAAATGTTTATGTCATCCGAATTGCGGATATATGAGATCGTCGCGAGCAAAATAGCCATTACCGTTGTGGTTTTTATACCGCCGCCGGTAGACCCCGGCGACGCACCGATCATCATCAGCAGCATGGTGAGCGATGTACCGCCCTCTGTCAACGCGCCCGTATCCACGGTATTAAACCCGGCTGTTCGGGGCGTAACCGATTGGAACAATGAAGCCATGACTTGGCCCGTGGGTGAAAGGCCCGCCAGTGTGTTGTCCTTCTCGAGTGCGTAGAACGCAACCGCACCGCCCACGATCAATACCAGCGTTGCGATCAGTACGATTTTTGTATGCAGCCGGTAGCGCGCGCCGTGCAGCTTGTGTTCCCAAATATCATCCCAAACAACAAAGCCAAGGCCGCCGATCACGATCAGTGACATTATCGCCAGATTGACCAACACATCGCTTTGATACGGCGTAAGCGACGTGTAGGGGGCGAAGCGCCCCATCAAGTCAAAACCCGCGTTGCAAAAGGCGGAAACGGAATGAAAAATCGCATTGTAGATGCCTGTGACCACACCCATCTGCGGGCAAAAACGAATGGACAGCAGCACAGCGCCGATGCCCTCAAACAACGCTGCACATATCATCACTCTTTTAACGAGCCTTACGATGCCGCCTATCTGGAACGCGCTGACGGATTCGATCAGCATACCGCGCTCCGCCAAACCGATTTTGCGGCGTGTCATCATTAAAAACAGCGAAGCGACTGTCATAAAACCAAGGCCGCCCACCTGTATCAGGCACAAAACTACCAGCTGCCCAAATAAGTTGAACTGTGTATACGTATCGTAAACCACCAGCCCCGTGACACACGTGGCCGAGGTCGACGTAAACAGCGCATCAACGAAGGGAATAGCCTGTTGTGCGCGGCTCGACAAGGGAAGGCAAAGCAGCAGTGATCCGAGCAGGATAATGCCCGCGAAGCCAAGGGCAATGATTTGTATTGAATTGAGTTTAATCGCGCCTAATCGTTTCAATGGTTACCCCTTCAGGTGCATCGAAATTTGCGCGGCGTTAATTTCACCGCGCAGGATAACAGTTATTTTCGTTTGTTTGAATACATTTTGATAGGTTGTATCATTGCATTTGGCCATTGTATGAATGTCGGGTTGATTTCTTTTCGCTGAGAGACACGCCAGCAGGTTGTCTTCGTCGCTGCCGGAAAAAGCGCCGAACCAAGAATAGTGCACACCGGCGTTCATTTCCGGTTCTGCGGCCCAGTCGTTGGTGATTCTTGCATTGTTCAAACACTCGCTGAGTGCTTTCACGGCTTGCTGATCGCCATACAAAAAAATATCCTTGGTGACAATGGCATCCGGCTCCTTTGTGAACCCGACCCGGCCAAAGAAACCGTCCAGACGGGACACGGCCACATACCCGATAAGCATAGCTCCGATAACGGCAATGATAAGCAGCGCATCCATACGAACACCCCCCATCACTAAGTATACATTCACAGGTATAAACACTGTGCAAACAAAGGGCCCTCGGGTGTTAATTTTGTATAAATGCGAAATACGCTAAAACGCTGCCGCTTCAAAGGAGGCAGCGTTAACGTTCGGCTGAAATGTGAGAATTATTGATATCTGAAATAAGCGGCTGTGAATCCTGCGATAGACAGCTGTTTTGCTGCGCTTTTTCAGGGTGTTTAATGCTGTCTGTTTAATAGTATATCGGCTTATCTCCCCGAATCGTGTTTTGCACCGTTTCTTTAAGGCAGCTGGTCGCGCCCGCAAAATCGCGCTGCTCCAGCTTGGTGCAGAGTGCGTTTGTGTTGTCGTACAGCGATGATATGCCGTAAAGCGCGCAGAAGCGCAGCCAGAGTGTGCGTGTAATCGACTTGAAAGAGGTGAATATAACCGGCAGCAACGCATTGCCCGAAAACAGAGCCAGCTGATGCTGAAATGCAAACGCGTGGGAGACGGCTTCGTCGGGTGTTTTGGCCGCACCGATGCCTTCGGTGCTCTCGCGGAGCCGCGCGAGGTCGCTGTCTGTGATGCGTGCGGCGCACAGCTCAACGGCAAGCGTATCCAGAGCGATGCGCAGCTCTAAAATGGAACGCACCTCCTCGTGGCGCAGGTTCCCGCCGTTGTATGAGACGATGGCGAAAAACGTTTCAATTGTGCCGTAGCGGCGGTAGTCGGCCACGAAGTTGCCGACGCGCGGATGGATGTCTACAAACCCTTTGCGCGCCAGCTCCGCAATGCCGGTGTTAACCACGGCGCGGCTGACCTGCATTGTGGAAGCCAGCTCCCGCTCGGGCGGCAGCTGCGTGCCCACCGGCAAACGCCCCGAAAGTATCATTGATTCGAGCTCTCTGACAAAAAGCTCCTTCAGCGTTGGCGCGCTCAGCTTGGAAAATTCCATGTGAATGGGTCCTCCATAATTCAGTCTGTTACTGGTTCAACCATATACCACGTTATTATTCTACCATCATATATAACCAATATCAATAATAGATATTAGATAAAGCCTATATAAAGCCGAAAAAAACTGCATTGTGTTGACACAACACAAATGACAATGTTAAAATATTATCAATCTACAGCGGCCTGGTAGGACCAATACACATTTTTATTCTTGCACAATCACAAAAGAAATTAAACCGTAACGGAGGAACGATGATGTTTACATTCAATTTTGCCGAGGGTGCTGATGTGGTTTCAACGCTGCTCGTGTGGCTCTGTGTGTTCTCGGCACTGTTTGCGCTCAACGAATTGACGCGCCGCTTTAAGGTGATGGGCTTTGCGTTTTTTGTGGTGCTGCCAGCCGTGCTTTCCGTGCTATGGTTCACGGTTTTAAAAGAAAGCACCTATACCGATTGGTTTCACTTATTGAAGGTGTATTCGTCAACAGCGGGCTGCATCGGTTTTTGGTGTATCCGGCATCTTCACGGCAAGCGGAAGGACGGCACCACATGGCGTCTTTCGGATAACCGCATTGCGCTTTGCTTTCCGCCGCTGATACTCGCCATCAACATACTCGAAGCCTGTGCGCGCGACATCGAGGTGGGCATGAACTACGCGGTGATGGCTCTGGATAAAACGGCCGACTCCCCTGTGATGCTGATGGGCGGGCCGTGGAACTATATGAACGCGATTGCGGGTATTTTGAATATCATTACGATTACGGGCTGGTTTGGTATCTGTATTCGCAAAGCAACCAAGAAAGACAACAGCCGCGATATGCTCTGGCCGGATATGCTCTGGTTCTGGATTGTGGCGTACGACCTTTGGAACTTTGCGTATACCTATAACTGCCTGCCGAACCATTCGTGGTATTGCGGCCTTGCGCTGCTGCTGGCCCCCACGCTGTGCGCGTTTACCGTGGGCAAAGGCGCATGGCTTCAGCATAGGGCACAGACGCTGGCCCTGTGGTGTATGTTCGCGCAGACATTCCCGCTGTTTCAGGATGTGGGGCGTTTCCGTGTGGATTCCACATACAACCCGACGGTCTATTTCATCGTCAGTCTGCTGGCGCTGGCGGCCAATGTGGGCGTGCTGATTTATATGCTGTATAAAATGCGCAAAACGCGCCGCAATCCGTATAAGGCTGAGCTTTATACCGACCTTAAGGAATACAGCGCGATTAAACAGCTGGCTCAGTAAACGAAAGGATATTGATATATGGATGAGTTTCGCATACTTGAGATTAAGCAAAGCGTGTTCGATAATAACGACCGCGAGGCGGAGCAGCTGCGCGGCGAGCTGAAACAACAGGGCGTGTTTCTGCTGAATCTGATGTCGTCGCCCGGGGCAGGCAAAACAACCACGCTGCGCGGTACCATCGGGCTGCTGAAAGATGAGCTGAAGATCGGCGTGATGGAAGCGGATATCGATTCGGACGTGGACGCGCGGGCAATACAAGAGACGGGCGTGAAGGTGATTCAGCTGCATACGGGCGGTATGTGTCATTTGGATGCGGGCATGACGCGGCAGGGGCTTAACGGCCTCGGCACAGACGGCCTTGATCTTGCGATACTCGAAAACGTCGGCAACCTCGTTTGCCCGGCCGAGTTTGATACGGGTGCCGTGAAGAACGCGATGATACTCTCGGTGCCGGAGGGAGACGACAAGCCTCTCAAATACCCGCTGATGTTCACCATCTGCGATGTGGTGCTGGTTAACAAGATCGATGTGCTGCCGTATTTCGATTTTGATATCGAAGCGGTGCGCGAGCGGGTGAAAAAGCTGAACCCGAACGCAACGGTGATTCCGATTAGTGCGCGAACCGGGGAAGGGCTGGAGGAATGGGCGCAGTGGCTGCGCGGTGAAGTGCTGGCGTGGCAAACACGCTGAGACGGAGCGTGCCATAACGCACAGAAAAAGGACGGCTATTGTTATTGAGACTGCTGATATTCCTTTATAACATGGCTAACAAAGTCACTCTTTCTGTCATCCAGTCCACTGCGCAGTGGATGCAAATCCCATGACATAAGGAATTTGCATGGGATGAAGTTTGCGGCTTATGCCGCACCGCCTCATAATAAAGTGATAGCATGACACCGTAGGGCTTCATGATCAAATGAAATGAAGGTAAGTGCCATTTCTATGGAAAGTCACTAGTTTCGGTCATCCTATCCACTGCGTAGTGAGGAGCGAGCAACGATTACGAAGTGGACCAGGATCTGGACAGATTCTTCACCCGCGCAGCGGGTTCAGAATGACCACTTATGATAATATTTTCGTTTGTTGTGATATGGGATAGGAATATCCGCAAAGCACATTCAATTTGGTCAATAGCCATTGCTTAATCGATAAGATCAGAATTTGGATTTGTTGGCACATCGGCTTTAAATGGCTTTAAGCACAACGCAGACGAAAAAGATACGATTGATTCTTACAACGATACAAGGAGGGCTGGTCAGCATGGCTGATAAAACAACAGGGCAACCCAAAGCCGATCAGGAAAATAAAAGAAACGGTAATCCGGTAATCCTCGCGCTTGCGAACCATATCGGGCGCAAAAAGCCGGGCGCGAAGGACGTTTACGACTACGATGCGCCGGAATATCTTATTTTAGAACCGGTCGTATCTGACGATATGGCCGCCGTTTGCATGACAATGGCGATACGCGAAAAAGTGACAGCGAAAACCGTCAGCGAACGCACGGGCCGACCCGAAGACGAATGCCACCGGCTGCTGCTCGAGCTGGCCGATGCGGGCGTCTGCTTTGTGAACACAATCAACGGTGAGGACACCTTCTGGTACGATACATGGGTACCGGGCATCATGGAGATGATGACCAACCATCCGACCAACCCGAAAAAATACCCGCAGATTGCCGAAGCGTTTGAGGCCTACGGGCGCATACGCGGCGCGAAAACAGCCGGGATGACCCCGGTCGGCATCGGGCTGATGCGCGTAATTCCCATTGAACAGGCGATTGACGGCGAAAGCCGCCGCGCTTCCTACGAAGAGATTTCCAAGCACATTGAGGAGCACGATATCTTCTCGGTATCCGACTGCTCGTGCCGCACGGCGCGGGAGATTATGGGCGAAGGCTGTGGGCATTTGAAAGAAGACATGTGTATTCAGATGGGGCACGCTGCCGAGTATTACATCCGCACCGGGCGCGGGCGGCAGGTTACCAAAGATGAGGTGTACGCCATTTTGCGCCGCGCAGAAGAAAACGGCCTGATGCACGAGATACCGAACCTTGATGGAGACGGCAAAACGCACGCGATCTGCAATTGCTGCGGCTGCGGCTGCTTCTCGATGCGCACCGCGGAAATGTTTTTAAACGCCGATATGGTGCGCTCGAACTACGTTTCCGAGGTGAACCGTGATAACTGTGTGGCCTGCGGGCAGTGCGTGGAAAACTGCCCGGTGAATGCGGTGCAGCTGGGGCAGAAGGTGTGCGCATCCACGCCGGTAACGGAAAAGATCATTCGGGAGGACACCCCGCGCGACACCGAATGGACGCAGGCACACTGGAACCCGGATTACCGGACGAACCGCAAAAACGTGGTGGATACAGGCACTGCGCCGTGCAAAACGGAATGTCCGGCGCATATTGCGATACAGGGCTACATCAAGCTGGCCGCATTGGGGCGCTACACCGATGCGCTGGAGCTGATAAAAAAAGAAAATCCGTTCCCGGCGGTTTGCGGGCGTATCTGCAACAGACGGTGCGAATCGGCCTGTACGCGCGGCGACATTGACGAACCGATTGCGATTGACGAGATAAAAAAATTCATCGCCGAGCAGGATTTGAACGAAGCGCGGCGGTATGTTCCCAAAAAACGGCACGAATACGGCAAATCGATTGCCGTGATCGGCGCGGGCCCGGCGGGGCTTTCTTGCGCGTACTATTTAGCGGTGGATGGGTATCGTGTGACGGTGTTTGAAAAACAACAGCAGCTGGGCGGTATGCTGACCTTCGGTATACCGGCTTTCCGTTTGCAAAAGGACATTGTGAATGCCGAAATCGATGTGCTGCGTGAGCTGGGTGTTGAGTTTAAAACGGGCGTTGATGTCGGCAAAGACGTGAGCATTGCGCAGCTGCGTGAACAGGGCTTTGAGGCGTTTTATATCGCGGTGGGGGCGCAGGGCGGGCGTCGTCTTGGCGTGGCCGGTGAAGATGCGCAAGGTGTACTCTCGGGTATCGATTTTGTGCGCCGCGTGAACCTCGGCGAAAAGGTGACGCTGCCCAGCAAGGTGCTGGTGATTGGCGGCGGCAATGTCGCTGTGGATGTGGCGCGCACCGCGGCACGTGTGGAGGCGGCTCAGGTGACCATGGTATGCCTTGAAAGCGCGGCGCAAATGCCCGCATCGCCGGATGAGGTGGAAGAGGCGGCGCAGGAGGGCATCACCATACAAAACGGATGGGGCCCCCAACGTATCATAGCCGAAAACGGACGCGTGACGGGCGTGGAATTCCGCCGCTGTGTTTCGGTGTTCGACGAGAACCATCGGTTTGCGCCGGTGTTTGACGACACTGACACAGTGATTGTGGAAGCGGACTGGGTGCTGCTGTCTATCGGGCAGTCCATCGAATGGGGCGAATTACTCACCGGCACAAAGGTGGCATGTCATCCGAACGGTACGGTGCAGGCGGATGCGTTTACGTATCAAACGGCGGAGCCGGATATCTTCGTGGGCGGCGATGTGCTGACCGGGCCGAAATTTGCGATAGACGCGATTGCGGCGGGTAAGCAGGGGGCTGTTTCAATTCACCGTTTTGTGCAGCCCGGCCAGAGCCTTGTGCTCGGTCGCGACCGACGGGAGTACAAAGCGCTTGATAAAGAGGCGCTTGACCTCGACAGCTACGACCGTATGCCGCGTCAGCAGGCTCCGCATAATCACGATGACGGCCGCTTTGAAGATGGACGCGGCACGTTAACCGAGGAGCAGGTCAAAAAAGAAACCGAGCGCTGCCTTGGGTGCGGCGCGGCGGTGGTGGATGAATTCCTCTGCGTGGGCTGCGGCCAGTGCACAACCAAATGTAAATTCGATGCGATATCGCTGTCGCGCCGATACGACGGTGAAGGCGTTTCGCTGTTTGATATGAAAAAGGCGATTGTGCCGCATGTGATAAAGCGCAAGCTGAAAATCAAGCTGAAAACTATACGCAAAGCGTTTAAAAAGCGGGAGACACCGCATGCATGAGCTGGGCATTGTGGCTGAGGTGGTGCGCATTGTGGAAGACATAGCGCGAAAGCAGCAGCTAAAAACGGTGGAAACGCTGGTGCTGCAGATCGGTGAGCTGTCTTCGGTGGTGCCGTATTATGTGGAGCAGTGCTACCCGGCTGCCGTTTATGGCACGATGCTGGAGAACACGCGGCTGGAGATTGAGATATTGCCGGGAAACGGGCGGTGCCGTGGCTGCGGGCAGGTGTATAATATTCTGGCGCAGCATCGCGTCTGCCCGGAATGCGGCGGTGCGTCGTTTGAGCTGCTGGGTGGGCGCGAATTTATGATCAAGCAGATTGTTGCATGTTGACGGTGGTGACCAGGCGTTGAACAAAGCAGAGATACAGGCGTTCTTTGACAGCCATGCGCCGGAGTGGGACGCGCGGATGGTGCGCTGCCAAAGCAAGATAGACGCGATATTAGCAGCGGCCGGTGTGAGCAAAGGCGTCAGTGTGCTTGATGTGGCATGCGGCACAGGCGTGCTGTTTGAAGATTATATTGCGCATGGTGCCGGGCATATTGTGGGCGTGGATCTGTCGCCGGAAATGGTGCGTATCGCGCGGCGCAAATACCCGCAGTCTCACATTGAGGTGCGTTGTGCGGATATCGAAGAAACCCGGTTTGACGTGCTTTTTGACTGCTGCGTTGTGTATAACGCGCTGCCGCATTTTCCCGATCCGGCGCGGCTGATAGGCCGTTTGGCCCGGTTCGTGAAACCGGGCGGGCGGCTTTGCATGGCGCACGGCATGAGCCGGGCGCAGCTGATCAAGCACCATGAGGGGCGCGCTTCGTCGGTATCACGCCCGCTGCCTGAGATAGAAAAGCTGCAGGCGTTTTTTGAACCTTGGTTTTTTGCTGATGTGATTGTGAGTGATGAGGAGAAGGTGATTTTGGCGGGCAGACGAACCGACAAATGATTATGAATGAAAAGAGCGCTAGGCAACGCTTTTTTGTTTTTCGAGCAATCGGGGCATGCGCCCGGTAAGCGGCGTGACGGTGGTCCACTTCACGCGCAATATCATAACGGTGGTGATGGCGGCGCCGACGTAATTAGAGAAGAGATTGCCCCAGAACACCGAATAGACGCCGAGCGCCTGCTCTGTAAGCAGTATAAACAGATAGCGAAGCAGCCAGATGCGAAGAATGCTGGCCACCAGCGTGATGCGCGTGCGCCCAAGGCCGATGAACGCGCCAAGCTGCGTCATGCAGACGCCAAACCCGATGACCGAATAGGTGTAAATATGCAGCGCTTTGTCGGCCACGGCAAGCACCTGCGGTTCTCGCGTGAACATAACGGTGAGCGACGATGAA
Organism: Bacillota bacterium; assembly: GCA_023436525.1. Lineage (GTDB taxonomy): Bacteria > Bacillota > Clostridia > Christensenellales > SZUA-584 > SZUA-584. The sequence goes on from JAEZIW010000098.1 coordinate 9,637, forward strand.
GACGGCACAATGATGGCAATCAGCAGCGCGGCTGTGACGGCGCTCATCAGGCAGCCGACCCACGTGACCGCACGTGCACGGTCACCCCGGCCCGCGCCCACGTTCATGCTGACCATGGTGGTAACGGCGGAGGCAAATGAAGACGGCAGTATGAAGCAGACGGACGAGATGTTGTTCGCGATGCCCTGCCCGTTCAGCACGTCCGCGCCGTACTTTTGTACCTCGCTGTTAATCATATAAAATCCAAGATATAAAATCACGTTGGAGAGCATGGACGGCGCACCGATGCGGACCAAATCGCCGATGGCTGCGCGGTCGAAACCAAAGCCTTTGAGCGACAGCTGGCACTCGCCCCGGCACACAAAAAGCTCCAGATACATCCAGCCTGTTATCAATACATTGGCGGCGAGCGATGCCATCACCGCGCCCACGATGCCCCAGCGGAACACCGCAATGAACAGTGCGTTGAACGCGACCTTTAGCACAAGCAGCAGCACCATACGTACAAACGCCGCTTCCGGCTTGCCTTGCGCGTTTTTCAGCGCGTTGTAAATCGCTTCGAGAAAAGAGAACGGAACCAGCAGCGCACTGAATGCGAGGTATGAAAACACATCAGCGGCAATCGCCGGGTCGACCGAGGCGGATATCGGGTACGAAACAGCAAACAGCACCGGCGCGAGCGCCACGCCGAGCGCCGCAGAAAAGACGACCAGCTGCGTGGCGATGCTTTTTCCTTCGGAAAAAGCCTTGCGGCCGTTGGCCTGGCCGATTAACGCCATGCCTGCCGACCCGAGGCCCTGCGCGAGGCCCACAATCATGCCGGTGATGGGAACACAGAAGGTGACCGCGCTGGCGGCAGCGGTGCCTGCGATGTTGTTGATAAAAAGACCGTCGATAACCGGAAGCAGTGCCTGAACGATGCCCATCAGCAGTGTGGGCAGTGAGAGCAGCAGTATCGTTTTGGGAACGGAGCCTGAGATGATAAGGTCGCGCCGCGCGCTGACGTTTTGTTTGAGTAAACCGAGTTTCATTGTTGCGGATTCATAAAGCTTTACATCTGAGCGCGCATACCATGCGCCGGAGAATACAGCCTGTTTATTGCCTTTCACGATAATATTTGCACACAATCATTTATTATAGACATCGGCTTAGCGATGGTCAATGATCGTTATGGTCGTAAAAGTGCGATTATACGCTGTTTTCCGGCGGCTTGTGTTGCTATTTGCGGGCGATGGCCGCCCAAACGACGGTTTGGGCGCTTACAGGCCCATGCGGCATATTATGAAAATACGGCGCTTAAGGTTATAAAATAAATTGATAAACATCGGGTTTAAGACCAAATTGATCATTGCATGTTTCAACATACTGCCACCCGAGCTTTTGATAATATGCGCCTGCGTGCTCGGTTCTTAAATACAACACTTGATAGCCCATCTGCCGGGACAGCTCCTGCACATAAGCAATAAGCTGCCTGCCGATGCCTTGGTCTCTTGCCGCTTGGTCAACAATCAGTGCGGCCAGCCACGGTGTGTAAGCCCGGCATTTCAAATCGTTTTCCACAAGGGAAATGGTGCCCACGCATTGCCCATCCAGTACGGCGACCAACCGAATGGGCAGAGCAACTCTGCCACAGACTTTGATGTGTGCGGTTATATCCTCTTGTGTCAGATCGTCGCGGACATCTTTGATGAATGCGTTATATATCCAATCGGAGATGGTCTCGGCAAACTGCGGGTTTTCACTAAGGTATTTGATTTCAAGGTTTTCGGTCGTCATGATTCTGACCTTTCTGATATATCAATCATTGAGATTGCGTGACCGCGCGGAATCGTTTTTGATTCATTATACTATGAATATGGGTATAGACAAACATGCTTCGAAGGTTTTATTGCCATTATTCATGCGAATTTGTGGCAAAAGCTTCTTGGCCCATGTGCGGAGCATGTATGTTGTTTCACGTTTTCTAATCGGTTGCACAGCATGCAACCGCATTTCCAAAAACTATTGTGATTGGCGAAGTGAAAACATATAGTGTTATCAGAAACAATAACGGAGGGCCGCACATGAAACTCACGGGCGGAGAAATTGATGTGAAACAGCTGACCGACGCGGGTGTGCCGTACATCATCGGCATACCGGGCCACGGTGTGCTCGGGCTGTTCGACGCGATTCGTAAGGCCGACGCAGCGGGAACAGTGAATCCGTCATCATTCTTTACAAAAAGTGCTGGTTCGCGAGCCGGTCGGTGTGTTTGCGGGCATCATTCCGTTTGCCGGGCACAAGCAGTTGTTCTTCGGTGATCTACACGTGCTGGGTAAAGACGGTGTGCGTTTCTTCACCGAAACCAAGGCCATCACCCCAAAGTGGTTTGATGAGGAAGAAAAGAAGCAGGCCGTCGTCGACACGTGGGACGGCTCGGTCGGCGGGTCGTGAGAGTATAAATATACCATAAAATTGTTCATATCTCCATATTTCAAAGCCAAAACCTGTATCGCTGTCCGTTTCTATGATACAATGAATTAAAAATTTGTTATAAAAAAGAAGGGCAAGTCGAATGAGGATCAGCGAAGCCAAAACGTGCATTAAGCAGCTATATCAAAACACCGACAGCGTGACGGCACTTGTCAGTGAGCGCGGCGTGGGGAAAACCTCCGCGTTTCAGCAATGCGCCGCCGAGCTCGGCATCGGGTATATGGGGCTGTATGCCGCGGCAATGGAAGGACCGGATTTTATGGGGCTGCCGGATAAGGACCGCGAGAAGGGCATCACGCGCTATCTTGCGCCACAGTTTTTGCCCACCTGTAATGCCGTGGCGGAAGGCTTTTTCCCTGAAAAGGGGCTGCTGGTGCTTGAAGAGATCAACCGCGTGCCGACGGACACCGTTTCGGTG
>JAEZIW010000118.1 GCA_023436525.1 Bacillota bacterium
ACTGTACCGAGTGAGATTAATGGAATTGATAGGAAAATGCCGCGAAATAGATTCGCATACCGTGCGATATGCGCAGAAAAGGTTCTCTGAAGTCGAATCGATCAGCAGCTGTGCAGATTCGGCAGCATGCTTAATCAGCGTGGCTTGTGTCAGCGTTTCCCTTGCATTGTCGATGTCGAACTTTGCTTCATTGAGCAATCGAAGCTGTCTTGCGTTTTTCAAATACGCGTCGAGAAAAACGCTGCCGAATTGCTGTGCCGTATGAATTGAGGTATTATCCCAACGGCAGACACCCAGCACCTTAGCCAGCGACAAAACCGCAATGATTGTGTTTCCGCTGCGTATGGGAATAATCAGTAACGACTGAATGCCTGTGTCCAGAAAATGCTCAAGCACAAATGACGGCAGCGAGTACAATTCTGAAGAAAAATCATCAAGGGCAATATGGTCTGAATCGCCCAGATAACTGACCCAAGCGGATACATCAAAACCGAGTGTTCTATGTTTATACGATTGAAAAGACATGCCTTTCTTATGCCATGCAAAGCATTGGGGAATATCGCCGTTGATTGTGATGATGGATGCGTGGTCAATTTCCGTCAGCTCGCTGAGCACGCCAAGCATGTTGCTGACACACCCGGAGAACTCTTTTGTATCGGCGGTCAAAAAACGTCTTGACACGGCGCAAAGTGATTCCTGAACCGATAGAATATCTTGCAAGCATTCATCGTACTCGGCCAAAACACGGTTCGATTCGCTCAGCTGTTTTTCCGTTTTTGTTCGAAGATAGGCGCTCATAATGATTTCCGCGGCGGTTTTGAGACCCCCGATTTCTTTGGTGCTCCAAATGCGCCTTTGGCGGAAAGAAGCGACGCAAAGCATGCCCCAAAACTCGTCGGCTCGAATCACCGGAACGGCGATAAATGAGCGAACATCAGGGCTGCCGGCTCCTTTCAGCGCGTTGTAAAGGCCCGGCAATTCGCTATGAATATCATTGGCAACGATAATCCGTCCGGCGCGAATGTGCGCAACCCATTTGTCAAAATCATGGTTGCCCGAAATATTGAAGAGCCGGTCCCGGTCTGCTTCGGCGCTTGCCATCCACTGGCTGCTGGTGCCGCATAACGCGCCGCGATCTTTGCATGCGAAGGCCCAATCGGCATCATAGAGCTGACCGAGATTTAAGACCAATTTATCAATACAATCGTTAAATCCAAGCAGGCCTGAATCTAAGAAATCTCTTGCGGACTGAGACAAGATTCGCTCATAACGAACAGACTCCTGCAGCATCATCTCATATTGAGAGGCCGATTCTTTCAGCTGTTCTGTTTGAATAAACTTGTCGAGTGCTTTTGTGATATCCGTACTCACGCCCAGAACACGGATAACACGGCCATTTTTAAATTGCGGATAAAGCGTGATGCCAAAGAGCTTTTTGTTAAACTTGCTCAAATAAGAAACGGCACCTTCTGAATGCAAGCACCGTTCAATCTGGGAACGGACAAGTGTTGCTTTTTTAGGGCTGAAAATATCATCCGGCGACTTGTGCAGGCATCGGCCTGACAGCCCTGATTGCTGGTAATATGATGAGTTCGCATATGCAAGACGAATATCGGCGTCTTTTATGCGCCAAAAAAACACGCCGCTTGACATAGCGTTACAGGCTTCTAAAAAGTCAGAACCTTTGGGCAGATGTGTGGTATCGGACAGTTCTTCTGCCAAAAAAATAAAAACGCTCTCAAAACGACCGACGAGCGAGATGGTATATGCTTTTTCATTGAGAACCGTGGAAAAGGCTGTGTTGGCCGCGTCGTCGGATGAAGCAGTGCAGCATCTCAAGGCGATATCACTTAGTGCTTGATCACTGAAGGAATTCTTAAAACTTTCTTTCGATTCATCCCGATCAATCGGGTCTATCTTCTCCAGTACGAGTTGATTCTGCTTTTTTAACACACTGAAAAAAACCCGCTTAAAAAAATACATTTCGCCATCCCCCATATCACACATTCGGCATAATGCGGTTTAGCTAATTATACACTTTTCGTCACGAGTTTTGATTTTTTCGACAAAAAAAGTCAATGATAATATTCTCACAGCGCGTTCTAGATAGGTTTGATGACAATTTTCTCTGCCGAGGCATCAACGCTTTCCAGCATCAACAGCGCTTTAAAATTATCGATCTGCTTCTTTTCGGGTATGCGCGTGACAATACCGGCACCGCACCCAACCACTGTGATGGAGAATTCCTTCATCATTTCAAAAAGAGCGTGAACGGTGCCGCCTCCGGCGATAAAATCATCAATAAGCAGCGCCTTTTGCCCCGGAGCAACGGCCCGCTTCGATAACGACATGGTCATCATCCGGCGTGACGATCCGGTTAAATAATTGATTGTGACAACAGATCCTTCTGTAATGCGCAAATCGCGCCGCGCAATAACCAACGGCTTAGAAAGGGCCCGCGCGACAAAAAGTGCAAGGCCAACGCCTTTGGTTTCCACGGTTGCCACAAAATCAGGATTTGTTTTGATGAACATACCGGCCAGTATCTCAGCCATCGGTGTGATGTATTTGGGGTTTGAGAAAATATCAACGGTATAGATATAACCGCCCGGTAATATGCGTGTGGGGTCGGAAAGCTTTTCGGCTATATCATTGAGCACGGCTTCCCGATGCGAAACAGACACCACAGGAACAAAGCGCACGCCGCCGCCTGCGCCAAGCGTGACCTCAATGTCGCCCTGACCGTATGATTTAAAAAGGTTTTTTAAAATGGCAATGTCTTCGCTCATTGTTGATTTCGCCGCGCCGAACATATCGCAAAAAACTTTCAATGAAAATGTTTTGCCTGGTTCGCGCGTGAGCATTGCCGCAACCACGGCGAGGCGCGTTTTCCTGTCTGCCTTGTCCATAGAGCGTTCTCCTTTATAAACTTCTTCCTCAATTATAGAGCCTCTTTCTCAATTTTTAAATAGCTGCTGCTTTTTTTATTGATATTCGCGCGATGTTTGGAGTATAATGCAGTGATATACGGCTGAACAGTATATCACATGAAGAGGTGTTTATGGTTTCATTGCAGGATTATAAGAACAAAGTTGTTCATTTTATCGGAATCGGCGGATGCAGCATGAGCGGCCTTGCAATCATTCTCAAAAACTTAGGCTATAAATCTCAAGGGTCTGATATTGTCGAATCGGTGTTTACAAAAAAACTGGAAAGTGAAAACGTTCCGTTTGTGATTGGTCATAATGCGAAAAATCTGGCTGATGCTTCGCTCGTAATTTATTCAGCTGCCATTAAGCCCGGCAATGTTGAATTTGATAAAGCAAAGGAATTAGGCCTTCCTATGCTGGAGCGGTCAGAGCTTCTGGGCCAGATCAGCCGTCAGTTTGAAACGGTGATCGGCATTGCGGGCTGCCATGGCAAAACCACCATCACGTCGATGTGCGCGCTGATACTGCGAGAATGCGCGGTGAACTTAACCGTTCATGTCGGCGGTATGGTTGATTTTTTGGGCAGCGGTGTGGCCGTCGGCGATTACCCGGCTTTTCTGACGGAAGCATGTGAATACGTGCGCAGCTTTTTAAAGCTGGCCCCCACCCATATACTGATTAACAACATTGATGACGATCATCTTGACTATTACAAAAACATTGATGAAATTGCTGCGACGTTTGCGTCGTTTGTTTCGCTGCTGCCGCCAAGCGGTGTGCTGTTTGCCAATGTGCATGACCCGCTGGTGATGAATGTGGCAAAAAGCTGCGGGCGCAGCGTGGTGACATACGGCTTTGAGAACGCAGACTATATGGCAAAGAACGCCGAATACGATGACATGGGCTGCCCCGCTTTCGATGTGGTTTCGCCCAAGGGAACGGCGCGCGTTCAGCTCAGTGTGGTCGGGCAGCATAACATGGCCAACGCGCTTGCCGCCATCACGGTGTGCAGTGAGGTTTTTGGTATCAGCCCAGCAGACGCGGCCAAGGCACTCATCAGGTATCATCTGGCGGGACGACGGTTTGAACACGTCGGAGAAAAAAATGGCGTGAAGGTGATTCACGATTATGCGCACCACCCGAGCGAAATTATGGCCTGCCTCAATGCGGCTTCCAAATACCCGCATAACAAGCTGTGGGTTGTGTTTCAGTGCAATTCGTATACAAGAGCCAAAACGCTTAAAGACAAATATGCGTTAAGCTTCGGCGATGCCGATATGGTGCTGGTGCCGGATATCTACCCGGGCCGCGATATTGACCGCGGTGAGATACACGCGCGCGACCTCGTGGCGGCTATCAGCCCGAATGCTGCGTGCAAGTACATTGCCACGTTTGAGGAAATCAGCGCTTACCTTGACGAGCACGCGGTGCCCGGCGACATTGTGGTAACGCTTGGGTCCGGCAACGTGGACAGAGAGACCAAAAAGCTGCTGTAAAGAGTATTTACGATATATAAAAATAGATAACAAAACAGAACATTTTTGCTGCAGTGCCGTGCTATCTGCGAAAAACAGAATATCAACAGCATCTGCTGTAAAAAACGCCGAAAATTCAATGAAAAGCAATGGCTCCCTTATAACAAAATCACTATAAGGGAGCTTTTTTATGCCTAAAACGGCTTTAATCATAGAGCATATTGGTTTTGAATGGGCATAACAATATACAACAAAACATGACATAATGGGACAAAATATTGTTAAACCGACGGTTGTTCTGATTTGAGAAGCGCTGTCCACGCAGACATCCGTACGCCGTTATGAAACGCGACACCGACATTGTGATACGTGGTTGGGTCGATTTGCATGAGTGTTTCAGAGCCGCTGTAAGTGCCGTTTTCTGAAGAATATATGGAGATAATAGAGTTGCCGATAATACTGAACGTACCGCTGAGCTGCCCAAGCGCGGGATTAAAGGAGGTCCATGACAGCGTGTGTTCTGCGTCTGTCAGGTGAATTGAGTAACGGTTACTGAACCGAACGGGCGTTTCAAACAAAACCTCCATAGATGCGTTGAGCACCCATTCACCGCCCGTTTGTGTGGCTTGCGACTGGCCGATCAGTTCAAAGGCTCGACCGTTTTCATCATAATAGCTGCCGCTGGCTTTCCATGGCCTGCCCGGTAATAGATAAGAATGCATATAATCATGCTCCTTTCAGAAGTTAAAATAGAGATTCATCACATGTGAACCCTTGCTTTTCGTAAAAGCTGTCAACGTCGGTTTAACATATACTGTACAGTAAGGACAATTGATGTTAACGCGCTGTGTCATCAGTCTGCCGAATGAGCGCTCTTTATATGACTTGCTCGCGAGAAGATCGCAGATGTAGACGCCGAAGACATCATCATTGCGGCACCGCACATACACGCAATGCGCTACTCATCATTTTATATCGTCATATTTGAACATGAGATGATAACAAGATCCGTCAATTTCAGATCGGCGTTTTCGTCACAGAATAAACATGAGCAAAATGAGCGGATAAGCAATATAGACGTTTCTTTTCACAACCAGATAGGCAATGCCATACAGCAGTGCGCCAAAACAGGCAATCAGCCCGATCAGCAAATCCCCTTTTGTAAGACTGTGAACGAGTCCCCAGGTCAGTGCCGCAAGTATTCCGCCCCACGGAACAGATTTCTTTTTGAACCACAACTCTCCGGCTTGCTGGCCGAATATGATAATCAGCAGCACCAGAACCGTCTCAACGATATAGTAAATATACTGAAAGATGAACATCAACCAGCCGTTATATTCAAATTCCTTGAGGATTTTGAAGCCATTCCAGTCCCATATGCTCACAGCAATGCTCACTGCCAGCAGCAGTGCCGCGATCAGCCATCTGCCACGGCCGATTGATTCCTTCTGGCCCAAAGGATTAAGGCCCTTCCTTTGAGACCAGCGCAAAAGGCCGAACGCAACCGCAGCCCAAACAATGCAGGTGAGTACCCAATGCAGGATATTTTCCATCACCGTAAAATCCGGCATTGCTTTGCCAAACAGCAGGGGCTCAATAAGCAGCCCTAGAATCAGCTCCAGACCAAGGCCCGAGAAGGCAAGCAAGGCCAGCAGGAGAAAAGTAAAGCCTTTGCTTTTTATGACTTGGGTCATGTCATGTCCTCCATGTAAATGAATGGCATTTGATTCATAGAATTGTGTATCAACAGTGGATGTATGCATGCAGTAAAGAGGCGGTTATTTGAGCATCTGCTCAAATTGATCTTCGTCTATCACATTGATGCCGAGTGCTTTCGCTTTGTCGAGCTTGCTGCCCGCGCTTTCCCCCGCGAGCACATAATCCGTATTTTTGCTGACTGACGTGACCACCTCGCCGCCGAGCGATTCAATAATGGCCGATGCTTCACTGCGCGTGTATTTTTGAAGCGTGCCGGTGAGCACAATTTTCTTGCCGGAAAAAACGGAATCGGCCGCTGCGATTTGCTCGAAAACGGGGGAGACACCCGCCGCCAGCATACGCGAGATAATGCCGCGCACGCGGCTGTCGGCGAAGAACTCCACAATGTTTTGTGCGAGTGTGTCGCCGATACCGTCGATAGACAAAAGGCTGCCCGTTTCGGCCTGCATAAGAGCGTTCATGTTCTGATATTTGGCTGCCAGATCCTTGCCCGTTTTTGCGCCGATGCCCGGTATACCGAGCGCGTAAATAAAGCTGCCGAGCGGCCTTAGTTTACTTTTCTCAATGGCAACTCTAAGGTTATCCGCCTTTTTTGGGCCGAAACCGGGCAGTGTTTTAATCTGTTCATAGTCAAGATAATAGAGATCGGATACATCGCTGAGCCCCAAATGGTCATAAAACGCTTCCGCCGTTTTGTCGGAGAACGTTTCTATGTTCATCGCATCGCGCGAGGCGAAATGCGCCACGGCACGCGTGAGCTGCGGGCGGCAGACGAGCGGGTTTTCGCAGAACAGATGCGCGCCCTTTTCCACAATCGGATGGCCGCAGGCGGGGCAGACATCAGGCACGACGATATCCTCGGAATCGGCTGTGTATTCCGCGACGCCGAGTATCTCGGGGATCACATCACCCGAGCGGCGGATGAACACGCGCGCATTTTTCTTGAGCTTCTTTCTTTGTATGTCGCCGATGTTGTTCAGCGTCGCGCGCGATACCGATACGCCGCCTATATCCACCGGCTCCAGCACGGCCCCCGGTGTGATTTTGCCCGTGCGCCCAACCTGCCAAATAACGTCGAGCAGTGTTGTTGTTTTTTCGTCCGCGGCGAATTTGTAAGCGACGGCCCAACGCGGGAACTTCTGTGTAAAACCGAGCTGTTCCCTGACCGTATAGCTGTTGATTTTAATGACCGCACCGTCGATCAGATAGTCTAATGATGAGCGGGCTTGTTCGGCTTTGTTCACTATCGTGATGATTTCGGCTATGCTGTCAGCCTTTTGCGTGAAGGTGCTGACCGGAAAGTGATTATCTCGCAGGAAATCAAGCATCTGTGAGTGCGTATCGAACGGCGCATTCTCAATATAGCCAACGCTGTAGCAGATCAGGCTCAGGTTTCGCCGCGCTGTTTCGGCGGGGTCGAGGTTTCTCAGCGCACCCGCTGCCGCGTTACGCGCGTTTTTCAGCGGCTCATCCGCCGTCTCGTTGTATTTTTTAAGCGCCGAGAGGCGCATAATGCCTTCGCCCTGTACCTCAAGCCGTCCCTTATACGGAATGGACAACGGCACTGTTTTGATTGTCATCACCTGTTTGGTGATAATTTCGCCGACGCTGCCGTCACCGCGTGTGGCGGCGGAAACGAGTTGGCCATCCTCATAGCGCAGATTCACGGTCAATCCGTCGAACTTGTATTCAACCACATAGTTAAACGGCTCCGCGGAGAACTTGCGCGCACGCGCTTCCCATGCCAGCAGTTCCTCTTCACTGCGCACCTTATCGAGGCTGTAGAGCGGCGCAAGATGCGCTTGCTTTTCAAAGCCTGCGAGCACGCCGCCGCCGATGCGCCGTGTGGGCGAATCGGCACGCACATAACCCGACTGTTGCTCGAGCTGCTCCAGCTCGTCGTACAGCGCGTCGTACTCGGCATCGCTCACTGACGGGTCGTCGAGCGTGTAATAGCGCACAATGTGCTCGTTGAGCATTTCTATCAGCGTATCAATCTGCTTGATTGCGTCGTTCATAAACATACCTTAAAGTATTTCCAGCGGCGCGAACGCCACAAACATTTTCTTTTCTCCCGCGGTATCAAAGCGTACCACCGCAATCTTCTCTTCGCCCTCGCCGTTGGTGGAAACAATTTGACCGCGGCCGAACTTGGGGTGAGATACGAGCGTGCCCGCCGAAAACATAGCCGGTGCGTGTGCCGCTTTCTTGTTCAGATCAGGCACGCCTGTCGCCATGCTCACGCGGCCTTGCGCCGCAAACGAGTACGGGCTTTGGCTGACCGGTTCGTGCGAGAAGTAGGGTGCGGGCTGGCGTTTAACGCCGGCAGGCTCCATGCATCCGTCAGGAATCTCATCCAGAAAGCGCGAGCGTTTGCAAGGCATCCGTTCAAAATTCGCGCCCATGCGCACATAGCGCGTGGTGCTCCATAGGAGATACAGCCGTTTTTTTGCGCGCGTCATGCCCACATAACAAAGCCGCCGTTCTTCTTCCACATCGCCGTCCATCAGGCTGATTTGATGGGGCAGCAGCCCCTCCTGCATACCGACGATGAACACAACCGGGAATTCAAGCCCCTTGGCACTGTGCAGCGTCATCAGCATGATCTTGTCGTCTTCATCGCCCACGGCATCCACATCCGAAATCAGCGCGCTGCGTTCCAAAAACGCGGCCAATGTGTGCGGTGCGGGCATATCGCGCTGAAAATCCGCCACGCTCTTGAAGAACTCTTCCACGTTCAGCAGGCGCGTACGGCCCTCGGGCGTGGTGTCGCTGAGCATCATTGTACGCAGCCCCGAATCCTCAAACACGCGCTCCACTATCTGAAGCACGCTTAAAGAGTTCATCTCGGCACGAATGTCTTCGAGCATGCCGCAAAAATCGATCAACGATTCGGCTGCCTTTTTGGAAACGCCTTCGGGCTCGGTGCAAAGGCTGGAAAGCGACCGGTGCTGAGACTGCGCTGCCGCATATAGTTTACCCACAGACACATCGCCGATACCGCGCTTGGGCACACCGATGGCACGCATAAAGCAAAGGTCGGCATCCGGATTGCACAGCAGATTCAAGTACGCAAGCAGATCCTTGATTTCCTTGCGCTCGTAAAAGCTTTGCCCGCCGTATATCACATAAGGCACGCCGCGTTCTTTGAGCTTATTTTCCAGCACGCGCGACTGGCTGTTCACGCGGTAAAGCACGGCAATGTCGTTGGCGGTGTATTTGCCCTCCCGCAGCAGGCTGGCCACCTTTTCGGCCACAAACTGCGCTTCCTCAAGGTCGCTCTCTGCTTCGAATTCGAGCGGCTTTTGGCCCGTTTTGTTGCTGGACCACAGCTCTTTGCCCATTCGGCCGCTGTTGTGACGAATCACGCCGTTGGCGGCGTCGAGTATGCCCTGATGCGAGCGGTAATTTTGCTCGAGCCGTATCACACGCGCGCCCGGAAAGTCCTTCTCGAAGCCAAGGATGTTGCTGATATCCGCGCCGCGCCAGCCGTAAATCGACTGGTCGTCGTCGCCCACAACAAAGATGTTGCCGCTTGATTTGGCGAGCAGCAGCACGATATTGTATTGTACTGAATTCGTGTCCTGGTATTCGTCCACCATGATATAACGAAACCGGCGGCGGTATTTTTCGAGCACATCCGGGTATTCTTCAAATAGCAGCAGTGTTTTTAAGAGCAGGTCGTCAAAATCCATCGCGTTATCGGCGCGCAGCCTGTCTTCATAACGTGTGTAGACCCATGCCGAGTATTTAACGGCATCACCGTCTCCGTACGTCTCTTTGAAGCGCGCCGGGCTGACACCCGCGTTTTTCGCGCGGCTGATCATAGAGCGAACGGTACGTGGCTCAACCGCTTCCTTGCTCACATCCAGGTCTTTCAATATGTCTTTGATCACGCTCATTACATCGCTTGAGTCGTAGATTGTGAAGCTGTTCGAATACCCGAGAACGTCGCCTTCAATTCGCAGCAGGCGCGCACAAAGCGCGTGAAACGTCATCACCCACATGTTGTCTGATTCGGGGATGAGCGCCGCAATGCGCGATTTCATCTCGGCTGCGGCTTTGTTGGTAAACGTCAGCGCGAGAATATGAAAGGGTGATACGCCCTTTTCAATCAGATAAGCGGCGCGCGTGGTCAGCACGCGGGTTTTGCCGCTGCCTGCGCCCGCAAGAACGAGCACTGCGCCCTCCGTGGTGGCCACAGCCTCACGCTGAGGGGCATTTAAACTGGTAAGATCCATCAATCCTCCTGCTTTGCTTTTAGTCTGCTGATTGCCAGCCGGTAGCCGCCCGTGCCGTAATTGAGGCAGCGGTTCACGCGGCTGATGGTGGCTGTGCTGGCACCTGTTGTTTCGGAAATATCGTGGCAGGTATGCTTATCACTTAATAATTCCGCTACTTTAAAGCGCTGCGCCATGGATGTCAGCTCCGAAATTGTGCCGAGGTCCTCAAAAAACATATAGCATTCCTCGGGTGTCTTCAGAGTCAGCACGGCGGAAAACAGCCTGTTCAAGTCATCCGTTTCGAGTTTGGATTGGTACATAACAGTCCCTCCAACATTACTTCACGCTGTTTTTCAGCGTATCCAGTCCTTCTATGCGCACCTCTATGGTATCGCCGCGCTGCATCGGGCCGATGCCCTGCGGTGTGCCCGTCGCAATGATGTCGCCGGGCAGCAGCGTCATACACGTGCTGATGAAGCTTAATATGGTCGGAACATCAAAAAGCATATCATCAAAGGTGCTGTCTTGCTTGAGTTCGCCGTTTAAATAGCTTTGTATGCGTTTGCCTGCCGGATTGAATTGCGTATCGATAAAAGGCCCGATAGGGCAGAACGTATCAAAGGATTTGGCGCGCGTCCATTGTCCGTCGAGCGCTTGCAAATCGCGTGCGGTCACATCGTTGAGCGAGGTGTATCCAAAAATACAGCTTTGCGCTTCAAGCGGCGTTATGTTTTTGCAGCGTTTGCCGATGACCACCGCCAGCTCCGCCTCGAAATCCACGCGCTCGCAGACGGCGGGGTATTCAATGACGTCGCCGTGAGCAATCAGCGCTGTTAAGGGCTTTAAAAAAAGCACGGGGCTGCCTGTCAGCTTGCTTTTAAGCTCGGCAGCGTGCTGCGCGTAATTAAGGCCCACCGCCACGATTTTGGTGGGCTCACAAGGGACCAGAAGCTTGACATCATTCAGCGCGAGCGTTTCGCCGGTAAAGGTATAGCGTTCAAACGGCGCTTCAGACAGCCGCTTTAATGCGCTGCCTTCTTTTGCCGCATAGAAAACCTCGCCGTTCCGTTGTGCCCTGACAATGATCATAGCAATTTTCCTTTCACGCATTTTGATTCATTTTAACACATCGAGGCGCTCTCACCAAGTGCATAAATTGCGCTGAGGCGGATGAACCGGCGGTTTTTGACATAGAAATCTCGCGGGTGTATAATACATAAAAAGCTGATATGAGGTTTTTTCATGAAAAAAACTGTCTTCATTTTTTTCATCACTATCATTTGCGCAGCGTTATTTGCGCCTGTCACACAGGCTGAGGCGATGCCTTATTTTGAGGATGCCACGGTGATCAATGACGAGGTGAATATGCGCATGCGTCCCTCAACTGATTCGCCCGTGGTGATGAAGCTTGAGCAGGGGGCGCGTATCGGCGTTTTCTGTGAAGAGGTTGAAGGCTGGTACCGCATTATTTACGGCAACTACCGCGGCTATATCAGCGCGGAATATGTGTTTTTACCGTCCACGGATTATATGGTGGCGCATGTGCTGGAAGGCGGTTTAAAGCTGAGGCAGAATCCGGGATCGTACAGCAACGCCGTGGCGGAGCTGAATGAGGGAACGGGTGTCACGGTTAAGAATATCTCGGGCGACTGGTATTATGTTGAGGTGCCGGGCGAAGACGGGACAAGCGTTCAAGCAGGCTATGTGCATAAGGATTTTGTAAAGCTGAGCAAATCAAAAACGGCCAGCAATATGATAAAGCTTGGCATGGAAGGTGCTGAAGTCAGAAACGTTCAGCAGCAGCTGCGCAAACGAAATTTTCTTCTTGCGCCGGCTACCGGGTATTTCGGCGATGTGACGGAAGGCGCTGTTAAGGCGTTTCAGAAAAAAGCAGGAGTGGCCGCTGACGGCATTATCGGCGCGGAAACATATGATCTGCTTTTCGGCGATAACGATATATCCACCACGACAGCCGAATTGTTCGGTATTACGGGAGAGGTGAAACTCTCCACCTGGGACGACATTGCCAAGGTATTTAAAAAAGGAACCAAAGCACTGGTTACGGATGTCAAATCAGGCCGTCAGTACTGGGTGATTCGTTTTGGCGGCTGGTTTCATGCAGACAGTGAGCCGTGTACGGCAAAGGACACCGCCATCATGAAGGAATGCTTCGGCGGTAAATGGTCTTGGGACAGGCGCCCGATTTGGGTGACGATCGGCAGTGTCACGTACGCGGCATCGCAGCACGGTATGCCGCACATGGTGGACCCGGTTAAGGACAACAACTTCCCCGGACATTTTTGCATCCACTTTAATGATTCAAAGGTGCACGAAACAGGTAAGGAATGCCCAAGGCATCAGGCTTGCGTCAATTATGCGTATAAAAAAGCGCATTAATTGATGAAGAGACAGCCTTCTTTTGCGCTATGCGCCAAGGAAGGCTTTTTGTTTATATCGGTATGGGCGAATAACAGACGCCCTAGCTGACATATTTATATGAGTAGTGCTTTTTGGAGGATGGATATGAGAAAGACGCAAGCCTTGCTGCTCTCAACTATGGTATGCATTGTGTCGGTGCTGACAACGTATTTTATTACGAGGGCCGGCTATGAAACCGGTAAAGACGGAGAGCTTCCGCTGAAGGAGTTCTTACGCGTGGAGCAGGAGATTCAGGATAAATACCTGCGCGAATTTAATATGGAGGACGTGCAATACGCGGGCCTCAAGGCGATGGTGGCGTCTCTGGGTGACCCGTACAGCGTTTATT
>JAEZIW010000200.1 GCA_023436525.1 Bacillota bacterium
ACACGCAAGATATCTGTCTTCTGCAACTCTTCGTTTATAAATCCATGCGCTATTTTTGCTGATTCTTCCCAAACATAGAGCAAATCTTTCTCATCTGATTCCTTGTATCCTTCAATCCTCATATTCAACTCTCAAATTTATTATTTATTAACTCTTGATATCAATACCACGCTCTCTACGTGGCTTGAGCGGAAATTTTAATCCAACTTCGCCCCTTGGATGCGCAGGATAGTCCAGAGTAAAATCCGTTTTCAAGAGTAGGTCAATATGGACAGGTATCCTTATGCTCTTAGCGTGCCTTTTCTTCCGCAAAGACGATTCGGCCCTGCGGTTCTGCGTACTCCTGCCCTATAACCTCACCCAGGCCTTCAGTTATGTACTTAATCAGGACCTGATTATCAAGCATTACGCAGTCCTGGGTAAATACATTGTCTGCAAACATCGAATAACCATCCCCCATATTCTGGAGCTTGTAATTATGGCTTGCTACGGTGTAGGTCTTGCTCAAATCCAGCTGCTCGTCGCCGATGTAGACGTTCTTAACGCGGTACTCGCCGTTAACCCCCACGAACATCCCGTTCACATCTGTCTCCACACTGGAATCGATGAATATGTGTACCTCATAGCGAATGCCCGATGGGCACAGCCAACCGCCAAACTCTCCGGGCCAAGAATGAACACTAAACTCTAGGGCATCAAGGATCTCCTGACCAGTTGCCTCACACACGCAGAGCATATTGCCAAAGGGATGGATCTTTAAGATATCTTCCCGAGTAATATCACCTTTACGGATGTCCGCCCGGATACCGCCACCATTTACAAGTGCAATATCTGCACCCGATATGTAGCGATATGCATCAGCACAGAGGCCGCCGATGGCTGTTTCCTCGTTACGAACAATACGCACATCAGTGACTGGGTCTTTCGTAAGAAGGTCAACCTTGCTCGTCGCAACGACCTCGGCAAGTGCAGCATCAAGGTTTAATCTTGCTTCTTTATAGGCCTCGTTCATAACCGACTCAAGACCCAAAACATCAACTGCATTATCATCGTTGTCCCACTTGTACAGGCCTGTGCTGAACTTGCCTTCTGCGGTGATGCGCACGTAACCGATCGCTTCGAGCTTGTTTCCGCAGGCCGAACGAAGGACCTCTTCGCCAGCTTTATTTTTCATCGTGACTTGGTCGCGGTCGTGGCTGTGTCCGTCGATCAGCACATCGATGCCGGTCGTGTTTTCTATCACATCCGCGTATGTGTACGGGCTGCAATCGGCTTCGTTCCCAAGATGAGCCATTGCGATGACAGAGTCCGCACCTTCGGCCCTTGCTTCATCCACTGCCTTTTGAACGGCTGCATAAAAGTCTTTGCCGTCCTCGCTTTGCATAAAACCATAGATATAGTTGCCGTCTTTGTCCATGAAGTATGCAGGCGTAGAGGTGCTCAGCGTCCAAGGCGTAGTTATACCTACAAATGCAATTCTGGTGTTATCGATATCCTTTATGATATATGGGTCAAAAACAAGCTCCCCGGATTTGTTAAAATTACTACTGATATAAGGGAAATCGGCCATCTCAACAAGTTCCATAAACCGATCCATGCCATAGTCAAACTCGTGGTTGCCGATAGTCGCGATATCATAGCCGAGTGCATTCACAAGCTCGATATTGGCACTGCCCGTTGTCATGGTAGCCAGTGCTTCGCCCTGAATGGAGTCGCCATTGTCTACAAGAATGACGTTATGGCCCTTTGCGATGAGTTCTTTTCGAATAACATCTATACCGCTATATGTCCAGCCGCTATTTACGCTACTGTGCACGTCACTGGTAAAGAGAACCACTATATCTTTGGGCCCAACTACAGTATCTTCCGACACCACAGGTATGGGCTTGGTGTGCTTTGTTGTTATAGTCGAATCAACGCAAGCCGCAAGACTCAGCAATAGACATAATGTCAAAATCAACGCTGTTAGTTTTTTCATAATGTATCCTTTTTCTTATAAGAGTACCGTCTATATCTGGTTATAGTCAATACCTAAGGCCATGTTTATCCCAGTCCTTAATCTTTTCCGTTAAAGTCTATTTCCTCGTTTTTGTGCCCTTATCACCATTATCAAATACGACGAGCAACTTGTCCGGCGACTGATTGAAAAGGTCACCGTTTATGAAGATAAATTCACAGTGGAATTCAAGTCCGGTATCAGCATCGATATAAAAAAAACAAGACAACAGGTTGCCCTGAATGATTATTAAGTCCATTTGGATAACCTGCTCTTTTCTTATCACTATGCCGCTGTTTCAAAAATTCTCTTATGAGCCTCGAGATATCGTTGTAGATTAAAGAATTGTGCTATTTGATATTTGTTTATGTTCATCTTCCGTAAGCTCAATAGAAGTATCTTTCGCTAGCTTTTCTGTATACTTAAACACTCGATTTACAAGAATTTAATTCCTCGGTTGAGAGCTGAATACTGATTTTCTCATAGTCTTTTTGCTTCTTCAAATTTTCTAAGCGAGCCTTCAAATCATATCAAATCTACACTTAGATTGCCTTTGCGGATTCGTTAATATAGGTCTTCAATGATGTTCTAAATTTTGTAATAACTTCTGGCTCGTGATTTTTTATTTTCTAGTAAATACTAATTCCTGTCGCAGTTATTTTTTTCGCACAAAAACCTATCCAAAATAACGCTTTGCACTATTTATACCCATTTTTGTGTCTTTAATTATTACTTGTATCTTTAATTATTATTTGTGTTTTTATTTATTATTCTTCAACACTTTTACTCGTGACATCAACACCACCGTCTCCACGTGCGTCGTATGCGGAAACATATCTACCCCTGTCACCTTATCCACCGTATATCCCTGAAACAGCGCGGCATCCCTCGCCAATGTCGACGGATTACACGAGACGTAAACAATACGCTTGGGCGCAGACTCAACAATCTTTTTAATCAGCGGCGCGTCGCACCCCTTTCTCGGCGGGTCGAGTATCACAATGTCGGGCTTTCCAAACCTCTCTATCCCTTTATCAATCATCTGCCCCGCGTCTCCCGCAAGGAAATATGCGTTTTCAATATTATTGATCTGCGCGTTTTCCTCCGCGTTATTCACCGCTTCTTCAACATACTCGATGCCAAGCACCGCTTTGGCCTGCCTTGCGGCCAGCAGCGATATTGTACCGATGCCGCAGAACAGATCAAACACGGTGTCGTCTTTGGTGATCTGCGCAAACTCAAGCGCAATACGATAGAGCTTTTCCGATTGCTCATGGTTCACCTGCAAAAAACTCGTCAGCCCCGCGCGAAACGATAAACCGTCATAATATTCTGTAATATACTCGTTTCCGTGCACTGTGCGGTTTTGGCTGCCGAGTATCGCGTTTTGCTTCTTCTCGTTCTTATTGACGACGATGCTTTGAGCGATAGGGATAAGCGCTTCTTCCAGCGCTTTGGTATCCGTCCAACCGCACAGCACCACCCCCGCCATCAGCTCGCCGCGGGACGTCTGCCGCGCGACGATATGCCGCAGCAGCCCCGAATGCGCGTCTTCATTATATGGTGCAATGCCATTGTCTCTTGCCCAGTGTATCACAGAATTTTTAACATCATTGATCGGCTGCTTTTGTATCGGGCAGTCAGTCGCAACCAGCCTGTGGCTGTGCGGCGCGAAAAAACCCGCCTGTGCTTTTCCATCCACCGTTGCAACGGGAAACGACGCCTTATTGCGATAGTCGCGGGTATTATCGGCACGCACCACATGCGGCATATCCATCTCGATGCCGCCGATGCGCTTGAAGCATTCTTTGATATGGCGCGCCTTAAAAGCAAGCTGCTGCTCGTAATCAAGATGCTGCAGCGTGCACCCGCCGCAGGCTTCAAACACGCCGCAGAAAGGCGTTATGCGATGCGGCGACGGCTCTATTATCTCAATGAGCTTACCGATGGCATAGCTTTTTGTCAGCTTGATGATCTTTGTCTTTACTCTTTCAGTTGGCAATGCCAGCGGCACAAATACAGCAAGACTTTCATACCGGCCGATGCCTGCACCCTCAACAGTTAAATCGTTTATAACGATTTCTATCTCGTCATTCTTCTTCAGCATAGTTCCTCCGCCGAACCATTATAGCACAGCGTTAATAATTAGACTATTCCCCGCTCAAGAGCTGCCTTAAGCCGCGCCACGCCTTGCGTAATCGTCTCCATGCTCAGGTTCCCGAAGCCGATCACGAGCTGGTTTTCATGGCGGCCCTTAATCAGCGCGTAATCCTCAACATAGTCTGCGTCAATTCCGGCATCCTCAAATGCCGCAAAATCCTGCAGAGTTAGTCGGCGCGGAAATGTAACCATCAAATAAAGCCCTGCGTCGTCTCCCGATATCGTGATAGCGGAGCCAAAAGCGGCATTGAGGCAGGCAATCGTATGCTTTCTTTTGGCTTCGTATCTCTTTTTCATTTGGTACACATGGCGGTCAAACAGCTTTGTTTCCATCAACCGTGCCACGGCCATTTGCTCAATCGCATTCATGGAAATATGCAATGTGTTCATTAAATGCCTGACCTGCTTAGTCAGCTCCAAAGGCACAACAATATAGGCAATACGCAGCACGGGCGAAAACACATTGCTCAGGCTTCCCAATTGAATCACGCGTTCACTGTCAAGGTGCCAGAGCGACTGAATCGGTTCTCCACGGTAACGAAATTCGCTGTCGTAATCGTCTTCAATTACATAGGCGCTGTGCATTCTCGCATATTCCAGCAGCGCAATGCGCCGCTTTGCGGGCAGCACACCTCCAAGCGGATATTGATGAGAGGGTGCCACATAGATCAGCCTGCAATCCGCTTCAATCGGCAGCCTTTCAGTACATAGGCCGTACGCATCCGCTTCAACAGGAATAATAGTCAGCCCGCTCTTTTTCGCGGCAAGCCGGGCAAAATCAAGACACGGGTCTTCCGTCACCGCGCCGCCGCCCGGTGTATACAGCAGCCGCGCTATCAGTTCAATGCCCGCTGACGTTCCCGGAACAATAAACAGGCGCTCCCGTTCACAATCGATGCCTTTGGCTCGATAAAGATAATCCGCCAAGGCTTTGATGAGTGCCGGGTGCCCTCCCGGTGTACCATACCCAAAATCATCCGGCGATGCATCAAGGCACGCTTCTTTCAGCATTCTGGCCCACATGGCTTTGGGGAAAACGGACAGATCAGGGTTCGCCGGATCAAACACGATCACATCCTTGGCCGTCGTATCATTCACAATAATGCCGCCGGTCTTGGCCGTTGTTCTTGGATATTTCTCACTCACATCAATATCAGCCGCATATGTGCCCGACCCGACCGCGCTTATCAAATACCCTTCAGCAATCAGCTGCTCGTATGCCTGAATCACAGAGTTCCTTGAAATGCCGAGTTCTGCCGCATGCTGCCTTGTGGGCGGCATTTTGTGACCTGACGGTATTTTGCCCGATAAAATCGCCTCGCGCAGCTGCTGTGTCAGCTGTAACGTAATGGGCACGGGCAGACTTCTGTTTAATAACAATCCAAACATCATATTCTCCAAATTGGCTCTATTAATTTAACGGTATATTGGCACTTTTACTAAGCCAATTATAGTGTATGCTATTAATGTAATCAATTCAAATATCATCAATTTTTTGGAGGAGATTTAATGAAGCAAGTCAAATTCGCCAACACAAACGATATGGTAAGCCATTGCTGTCTCGGCGGCATGCTGATGGGCACATCAATGGATAAAGCAGCATCATTTGCCGTGCTCGACCACTTTAGAGAGCAGGGCGGTAACTTTATAGACACCGCAAACTGCTATTCATGGTGGGTGGGAAACGGTGAAAACATCGGCGATGAAAGCGAAAACATCATTGGAGAATGGATGGCCGAACGGAATTGCCGCGATGATATCTTTCTTGGAACCAAGGTGGGCGCACGCTTGAAAGACCCCCACAGCATACGCGTTAACGGCAGTGTTGAATGGCACCGGGTACGAAGTGAATACGAAGGACTCAGCACCGATGTGATAAAAAGCGGCGTGGAAGCCAGCTTGAAACGGCTTAAGACCGATCGGATAGATTTGTATTACGCGCACATTTATGATGAAGCAACACCGCTCGATGTGACGCTCGAAGCATTCAACAACCTTGTGAAGGAAGGCAAGGTGCGCTATATAGGCTGCAGCAATATCGCAGCACAAAAAATTGAAGAGGCCAACCGAATCAGCGCACAGAGGCATTTCGCGCCATATATGGCCATGCAACAGGAATACTCTTATCTTCATCCTGACAGAACCATGGACGCGGGCGTCACCGAACACGCGGATGCAACGATGTTTGCTTGTATGAAAACGCAAGGGATGACGTTCCTCGCTTATTCCCCGCTGCTGAAAGGCCTCTACGGAGACAGCGAAAAGCGCAAAACCTATTACAACCGTCACCTATATGACAGTGATCAAAATCGCAAAAAGCTCGCTCTCGTGGATAGGCTATCGCTTGAGCTTGGTATAACCGGCAATCAGCTCGCCCTTGCGTGGCTGCTTCGGCACGACCCGCAGATTATACCGCTTATTGGCTTTAGCCGCATGGAACAGTACCTTGAGAATATGGACGCGCTAAAGGTTGAGCTGACTGACGACGTGATAGGAATGCTGAACGCGCTGGACTGATTAACAGCTAAGCCTGACTTTCCGGTTTTTTCTTAACTGCTCATCTCTCATAATTCACATCTTTGGGGGCATCCGGCAAGCACGGGTGCCCCCAAAGGCTTTTACGCTGTCTGCCTTTCCCTTGTTGGCCTTCCCATCTGAAAACGAAAAACCTCTTCACAGCTTTAAAACAGGAAAGTATCTGGTTCTTGGATTTAAACGATATATGCGATGGTTGCCTCGGGCAGATAATGCGCAATGCGGTCGCGGAAAAACGCGGATGCCTCTTCTTTTGTGTCGCGCTTGTAGCCGTAGCGGCTGCGCCCGCAAAACGCCATCGAATCCTTGTCATAAAGGTTCCATGCGCCGGGGAACGCTTCTTCGTTGATCGATTTCGTCACCATGCCGTATGTCATGTAAATCAGCTCCAGCGCAACCGAACGCTTGATGCCGGGCAGCAGCCTCTCCGCCATTACAGCGAACAGATTCTCATACATCTGCCGATATCCGTCCGCCATTATGATGGGCGCGACGAGTATCCCTGTATCATAACCGGCTGTGTAGAGCTTGTTCAGCGCCTCGATGCGATCCAACAGCTTCGATGTGCCGAATTCAACGTGTGAGATAATCTCCTGCGGATTCAGGCTCATGCGTATTGTCACGTTGTGCCCGTGCGGCAGCTCGAGCAACGGATCAACCATGCTGAACTTTGTAGGCAGCGTGATTCGCGCGTTGTCGACCGCTGCAAACTGTTTAATCGTCCACTCGAGATTGCCGCTGACGGTGTTTTCTAATACGAGGTCAGAATTGCTGCCAATCTCAAAAACGCTGCCGGGGTATTTATCGGCGGCGCGCTTCAGCTTATCCATCATCTCTTCGCGGTTTACAAACACGCGTAAATATGCGCTTGTGTAGTAGGTGCAAACGAGGTAGCAGTATAGGCACATCGCGGCGCAGCCGGACGATGTATACGGCACTAGAAAGTCGGATGTTTTGTTGTTTTTCTGATGCGTCAGTGATTTTCGAATTCCCAGCACAAGGTAGTTTTTCATCCTGGAAAAATCGGAATTGGGCCGCTCCCGCAGCTCCGGTATTTTATTATGATTGTCAATCTCAATAATGTCGATGCCCATGGCACTGTATTTATCGATTAGCTCTCGACCGAGCTGATAACCGGTGCAGCCTTTTTCGGCATAGACTCTTTCAGGAACAAATGCTTTCATATGTTATTCCTCCAAAGCCTATTATCTGCGCTTTTTCTTAACAGTATTAAGCTTGAAAGATCCTGTCTTTGGTATCAGTTGCATTTCGGCTTTGATTTGCTGGTATAATGATTATTTTAAGACTCGTTTTGATATATTTATAAATCAAAGCAAACGTCAATTGAGCAAAATTTGGGTCCGGTAACGATCAGCTTACACATCATGAGGT
>JAEZIW010000209.1 GCA_023436525.1 Bacillota bacterium
CTGTATGGCATCTTCAAGAGCAAGAAGTCCTTCTCTGCGCGCAATATTGGCAATACGAATGATTAACTCGATATCATCGTTGAGATCTATTTTTACTTGTCTAAATGCTTTCTGCATCACTGTTTTAAGGCTTTTTAGCGCTTTGCCGGGATATGATACAACTGTTGATGCAATGACACCGCCAAAGACGATAAAAATTGATGGAATGTTGAAAAATGAATCCAGCTGTCCGTCAATCAATATGGATACACCGATACAGCCAAGCCCGGCCAGAATACCGATTAAGGTTGTTTTCTCCACAAAATCTTACCTCAACTTTTCCTCAATACTGATTCCGCAGAAAATCTTGCGTTTATGCTCAATGATCAGATTCACAACTTCTTCACTTGTCTCTTTGACCACAATTTTGCGCCCTGATACCATTGATATCACAGTGTTCGGTGTTTCTTCAACAAATTCAATCAACTCGCAGTTGATTAGGAATTCCTGTTCGTTTAAGCGATGAACACGAATCAAATGTATCATCCCCCTTCAGTTATTCTATAAAGCGGGGGAAACACTCCCCCGCTTTACCTGCGGGCCAATTATCTCACCATGTTCACCAGTTCTTCGAGCATTTGGTCGGTGGTTGTAATAATTCTTGAGTTGGCCTGAAAGCCTCTCTGTGTAACGATCATGTCGGCAAACTCTGCCGTTAAGTCGATATTCGCCATTTCCAGCGTGCCGGGATTCAGCTTGCCTGCGCCGTTCGTGGCCGGTTTCACATACTGAGGCGCGCCCGAGTTCACCGTTGTTCTGTACGAGTTTTCACCGCTTTTTTCCAAGCCGTTCGGGTTTGCGAATTTCGCAATGGCAACAACGCCCAACTTTTGGCTTGTGTTTGTTGCATCAAGGCCCACAACCTCACCGTCTTTGTTGATCGAAATATCGGTGTAGCCTGCCGGAATTGTCAGATAATGCAGATCGGCCGTCACATACTGCGTATCCGGAACGGTGATCGTTGCCGGCGGATTTGCTGGATCGGGTATTGTGATTGTCATGTTCGGATCCACGCACATGATATAGTTGCCGTTCGCGTCAACCAGCCGGTTCGAAGAATCGGTATACAGATTACCGGCGCGCGTGTAGGTCATCTCCGTGCCATCCGATATCACGAAATAACCGTCACCGTCGATTGAAAGATCCAGTGCGTAGCCGGTATACTGCGGCGTGCCTTTTGTGTGCATCACGTCGATAGTCGCAACCTGCACACCAAGACCGATCTGCTGCGGGTTTGTGCCGCCGCTGGTGCCGCCCGATGTGGACGCCGGTTTTATCGTCTGGCTGTAAATATCCTGAAATATCACACGGCTCGATTTGTAGCCGATTGTGTTAACGTTGGCAATGTTGTTGCCGATAACATCCATCTTTGTCTGATGGTTACGAAGTCCGGTTACACCGGAATATAATGAACGCATCATAGTGGTTATTCCTCCTCATTCTCAGTTGGGGTTTCGGTTGCCGGCAGCGTCTCGGTTACCGTCGGGCTTTCTGTCGCAATTTCCGTAATGCTGGAAATCGGCACGTCCTTCCCGCTGACCACGGCATACAAAGCGCCGTCCTTCACAATCAGCTTATCGACCTTGCCGGTGACTGTTGTCGTTTGGTTATCGGTGCCGGTTATCGTCGCTGTCACCGTTTTGCCAATCAGCCCGGCTCCCTGAAGGATCTGGTCATCAAGGTTCTGTCCGGGCGAAGCATCCATCACGCCTGTGACCTTCGTCGCGTCGAAATACTTGTCGCCAATCAGCAGGTAATTGATGCCCTTCTCGCTGACCACGCCGCTCACGATGCCGTGTGAAACAGACGACCCGTCCTGTACGTAAACATGCTTTCCGATCATGCTGTACGCTTGCGACAGCGCAAAGTTTCTGCCCATTGCGTTCATGGCTTCAAGCGCCGAAAACTGTGCCATCTGCGCCATAAAATTTTCGTTGCTCGTGGGCTCCATCGGGTCCTGATGCTCCATTTGAGCCACAAGAATTTTCAAAAAATCCTCTTGGTCGAGCTTGCTGCCCGTTTTTCGCTGGCTTTTCTGATATTCCTCAAGCGACCTTGCCGCCGATGACGACGATGCCGCGTCTACTGTTGACATAACGTAATCTCCTTTTAGGCAAGATATTCAACGGAACTTCCGCCCTGCATATATCCGGTTATTTGCGACACAGTCTCAAATACGCCGGTTCCGGCGATCTGATCCAGCGACACATGGCTGCGCCCGCCTTGCTTCTTTGAGCTGCCGCTCTGGCTGAACGACCGGTGATCCGGGCCTGTCTGCATCTGGCTCTGATAAGTCACATCGATGTTGGTAATGGCAATCCCCTTGTCTTTGAGTGCCGCCTGCATCGATGAAATCTGATCGGCAAACATGCTTTTCACATTCACATCGTCTGTTTTAATCTGCATGCGGATCTCGCCGTTTTGCATCGACAGCTTGATGTGAACCTTACCCAGAAAATCGGGTTTCAGCTCCACATCGAAATCGGTCTTACCGTCGCTGACCTGCGTGCTCAGCTTATCCACAATGCGCATCACATTGTCTTTCACGAAGTTCGAACCGGTGTTTGGCTGAGCCTTCTCGGTTGTTATCGTGGTGTCTGCTTGCGTTGCCGATACAGAAACGGACTGCATAGCCACCGCCGCGTCTGGTTTTTGCGCTGTCTGCGTTTCAGACACAGGTGCTTGACTCGACGATTTTGCCGTCTGTGCGTTTGCCTTGTCATCTGCCGCTGCCGGCTGATCCGTCAGCTGCACCATAGCCGGCCCGGATACCTCCGGCTTGGCTTGTGTCGGTTTCACCGTCTCGGGTATCGCCTGCGCGTTTGCGGGCATCACCGCTTCTTCTGCCGGTGCTTTCCCCGTGTCCGCCGCCGATGTCGCCGTCTTTGCGTCCTTGGAAGCTTTCAGCTTGAGGAGCAGTGCCGCAATTTGGTCCGGCAGAACCGGAATATCCGCTGCCGTATCGGCAGCCTTCGTTATCACCGGCGTTGTGTCCGCATCCGCGGAATTGGATACCGGTGCATTATTGGTACTCTCGAACGAGCCCAAATAGTCGCCAACTGCTTTGGCAATGGCCTGCTGCAGCTCCGGGGGGAGCTGGCTCAGTTGGTCTTTGGACAGCATCCTTGCATATGTCTCCAACGCTCCTGTTTGCTCTGTGGTCTGTGTCAGGCCTTGAAGCATCTGCTCCAAAATCTGATTGACAGTGTTCGTTGCCGAACCGTCCTGCACAGATGCGGAGGGGAG
Organism: Bacillota bacterium; assembly: GCA_023436525.1. Lineage (GTDB taxonomy): Bacteria > Bacillota > Clostridia > Christensenellales > SZUA-584 > SZUA-584. Next base: position 3,286 of record JAEZIW010000209.1, read on the forward strand.
GTCAGATAGATAATCCAGCAAACCGAATCCTTCGAGAATGCCAACAATTTGAGTTTGCTCCTGCGCGTCTGTCAAATCGGCGGCCATGCTGTTATCCTGAGTATTGTCAATCGCCTGATTCGCGGCCGCAGCAGCGTTTCCGTACGGCGCTTCGTCCGCCTTGATGCAGTCTTCCAGCTTCTTTTTGAATGCCAGCGGTTCCTTCCTCTCGGCATTGCTTTTCTGCACCGTTGCCGCTTGTCTGCTTGTATCGGTACCGGTATTGATCGGTGTCTCGATTGACATCAAAGGCAAGTTTGACAAAGACCTTCCTCCTTCCTATTCAGTTTTCGTTGCATCAAACGCCTCCTTCTTAACTGCTTTGTTTCATCATCTCCGACAAAACTTTTGATGCAGTCTTTGAGTTCATATTGGAGAGTATTTTTGACGCGCTTTCACTGCTCATATTGAGCAGCAGATCCACGATATGCTGCGTTTCCAGCGTCGTAATCATTTTGGCGGCTGCCACAGAGTCCATCTTTTCAAACACCTTGGCAGCAGTCTGAATATCAGCCTTTTCCTGCTCGGCCTGAGCCGTCGTATCCGTTTGCTGCTGCTGCGTCTGTTCTTTTTCCGCTGCCGCAGCCTCCTTTGCCGCAATATCCTTTTCCCGCTTGTCTAACTCTCCTTTTGTATTATCGAGCGTTTTTTGCTTTTCCTTAAGCTTTGCTTTTTGATCAGTCAGTTTTGTTTTTTCGGTTTCCAGATCCGCCTGCTGTTTTTCAAGGTCAGCCTGCAGTGCCCGAAGCTCGGCATCGGTCATTTTGCCCTCCACGTTGGGCTGGCTCGCCTGCAGAAAATCAATCACCATCTGCTTAATTCCGCCCACGTCAAAATAAACGCACGCAGCGCCCGCAATGATCAATATAATCAAAAAAATGCTGAACACAGCAGCTCCGGATATCTTCCTTTTTTCTTTCTTATTTTTTCCGGTTTTTCCGGGCCCCGCAGAAGGCTGCGGTCTGGACGGCGGTGCGGGTTTGGTTGGTTGGGGTTTTGCCTGTTGTTTTTTTGCGCCGTGTTCCGCGCCCGGTCTTTCGTCTCTGTCTTGAATATCCATATTCGTTTCCTTACGTTATCGATACTTTATATGAAACCAGATCGTCAATGAACTTGTTTTGCTGCTTTTTAACCTCAACAAGATAGTCATTGTACTGGTTATCACGCAGATTATCGAGCAGCTTAATCTCCCTGCGCACATTCACAAGCTTTTGCATCCATTCTTCTTTTTCTTCCTCAAGCTGCGCGATGTGCGTTAAGATAGCGGCCATTGATGTTTTGGCGCTTTCGAAATAATCGCCGTAATGATGAGCGCGATGCACCACCATGCCGTGAGAGACTTCGCCTGTAAACTCGCATGTCGTTTTATCAAAGCAGCCGTTCAGCGCCGCAAGCTGATCCTTGCTGGCGTTGATTCTCGCTTCAATCATGCCGATTTGCAGCTTGTGCTGCTTTTCAAGGCTTAATTGCATGTCGTACCACGACTGCAGCGAAAATACAAATTGCTTCATGAGCGTTCACTTCGCATTTCGTATATTTGATTGACGATATCCATCGTTTGATCAAAAGAAAACCGTTCGTCCACCTGCTGGCGCAGCAGCCCCAAAATCGCATCATTCAGCGCAATCGCCTCATCAATTTTAGAGCTGGAGCCTGCTTTGTATGCGCCGATTGTGATCAGATCCTGCGCGTCTTTATAGGTGGACATGACGCCCTTCAAATATGCCACCTTTTTCAAAGATTCCCGCTCCATCACATCCGGCATCAAACGGCTGACGCTTTGCAGTACATCAATCGCCGGATAATGGTTGCCGTTGGCGAGCTTGCGCGTCAGCACGATATGCCCGTCCAGTATGCCTCTCACCGTATCGGATATCGGCTCGTCAAGGTCATCACCCTCCACCAGCACGGTATAAAGCCCGGTTATGGAGCCTTTGCTGCACATGCCCGCGCGTTCCAGCAGCTTTGGGAGTATCGCGTACACCGACGGCGTAAATCCGCGTGACACGGGTGGTTCGCCGATGGCCATACCGATTTCGCGCTGCGCCATCGCAAAACGCGTCAGCGAATCCATCATCAGCATCACATCGAGGCCCTGGCTGCGGAAATACTCCGCAATCGCCGTTCCAACCATCGCCGATTTCAAACGCACCAGCGCGGGCTGATCCGACGTCGCAATCACAAGTATGGAGCGCTTAAGCCCCTCTTCCTTAAGGTCCTTTTCAATAAAGTCCCGAACCTCGCGGCCTCTTTCGCCGATCAGCACAATCACATTGATGTCTGCCGCTGTGTTTCTCGCAATCATGCCGAGCAATGTGCTTTTTCCAACGCCGCTGCCCGCGAATATGCCGATTCTTTGGCCCTTCCCAAGCGTCAGCATGGAATCCACCGCCTTCACACCAAGCGGTAGCTTCTCCGTGATGCGTTTTCTCTCCAGCGGGCTTGGCGGGTTGTTCATAATCGGGTAGTAGTCATCCGGCTTCACAGGCCCGCGCCCGTCCATCGGGTTTCCGAGACCGTCGAGCACTCGGCCCAAAAAGTCGTTGCCGACCGGCACCTTCATCGCTCTGTTGTCGGATACCACGTAGCTGCTCGGCCCCACGCCGGACAAATCACCGAACGGCATCAGCAGCACTTTTTTTTCTTTGAAACCGACCACTTCGGAAAGTATGAATTTCGATTTATCATCGGTGTAGATGCGGCAAATATCGCCAAGCTTGGCGGAAAGACCGACGGCTTCAACTGTCAAACCGTAAATCTGGCTGACGCGGCCGCCGTATTCAAAAAAATCTTTATTGTTAAGCGCATCCTTGAGGCGCTGCGTTTTGGCAAACATCACTCAACCTGCTCGTTCAAATACTGGCTGATTTTATTAAGCTGCATCGGTATGCCCGCATCCACAATCTCGCTGTCGGCCTCTATGATACAGCTGCCCGCAGGCAGATTAGCGTCTGCAATGATATCGACATTTTTAACCGACGCTTCATCGCGGAGCCATTGGCCGCCGTCATTAAAATATCTGTCGTATTCGTCTTTGCTGACATAGAGCGAAAAATCATCCGCATGGCGGATGCTCGCAATCGCTTTTTTTATGATGTCTTTAAACACCTGATCGTTTCTGTCGATCTCAATATTTACGATTTTCTCGGCAACATCCATCGACAGCGACAGCACGTCCGACTCAAGCGTCTGATACAGACTCTGACGGTATTGTTCCACGCGGGTCAGCACGCCTCGCACCTCTTCATTGTTGGTCTGCTGCTCGGCTGCCGCGGCCTGCCTGCCCTCTTTTAGCCCCTGTGCATAGCCTTCGCTGCGCGCTTCTTCTTTGAGCTGCTCCGCTTCAACCCGCGCATTATAAATGATTTGCTTCGCTTTTTCATTAGCCGTCTGTATATAGCCATGCGCCATATCACGCACGGCAGGCGGAAGCTGTTCCTCTTCTTCCGCGCTGAGTGCTTTTTCGAGAACCTTCTCTTCGCGCCGTATCGTCTCTTTCGGGGTAATCACAATAAACGACCGGTTAAGATTCATATTGTCGATCAATGTTTTATCAATCTTATACAATCAGCTCATCTCCTGAATTCCGTGCAATGATAATCTCTCCGGTGTCATCCAACCTTCTGATCACGTTGACGATCTTCTGCTGAGACTCTTCCACATCTCTGACCCTGACCGGTCCCATGTATTCCATGTCTTCCTTGATCATTTCCTGCAGACGCTTACTGATATTATCGAAGATAACCTTAGCCACCTCATTGGTTGCGCCTTTAAGCGCAATGGCAAGATCCCGGTTGTCGATTTCCTTGAGCACGCGCTGTATCGACTGATTCCCGAGCTTGACGATATCCTCGAAAATGAACATGCGTTTTCTGATCTCTTCCACAAGCTCAGCATCCGATTCTTCCAATGCCTCCAGCAGATGCCTTTCCGTACCGCGATCTACGCTGTTGAGTATGTTGACAAGGCTGTCAATGCCGCCTGTAATCGTTTGATCTCCGACGCTCAGGGTTGAGAGCTTCTTCTCCAGCACTCGCTCGGTCTCTTTGATATACTCCGGCGATGTAATGCCCATGTTCGCGATGCGCGCGATAACACTCGTCTGCTTTTCCAGCGGCAGCGCGGAGAGAATCTGTGCGGCGTTCTTCGGGTCTACATATGAAAGTATCAGCGCAATGGTCTGCGGGTGTTCACCTTGTATAAAGTTCAGCACCTGTGTCGTATCAGCCTTGCGTATGAAATCAAAAGGCTTCACACGAAGTGAAGCGGACAGTCTGCCGATCAAATCATCCGTACGATCTTGTCCGAATGCTTTGTTTAATATGTCGCGGGCGTAATCGATACCGCCCTCGGAAATGTACTTTCTGGCAATGCACATCTGCATGAACTCATCAACCACCGATTCTTTCACCTCAGGGTCAACGCGCCGCATGCTGGTGATGCTTAAGGTAAGCTGTTCCACCTCTTCTTCTGTCAGATATTTAAATACCTTGGCAGCATAATCCTTGCCCATCGTGATCATGAGAACAGCCGCTTTTTCTTTTGTTGAAAGCTTTTCACGCGCCATGTCTGTTCTCCCTAATCTTCATTCAGCCAGTTGCGAAGCAGATTCGCCACCGACTCCGGATTTTTGCCGATATAATCTTCAAGTATATTCAGCTTATTGTCTGTTTTTTCAAAGTCCTCCAGCTTGATATCGTCGAACGATTCAATTTGCTGTTCTCTTCCGCCAGGCATGACCTCTTCATCAACGATGTAATCAAACCCACCCTCAGCCAATACGGGCTCCGGCTTTTTTGCGAACATCTTGAAGATCATAAACAGGAAAATCATAACGATGAGCACGGCTGCCAATATGATCGCAAGCCGCATTGTTTCCGCGCTTTGCATGCTTGCAAGCATGCTTTTCTGTTGATCAATGCTGTCCTGAACGGCAGTGTCATCAATCCGAGCAAACGGCAGAGGCATCACCGTGATTCTCTCCTGATTCACACCCACGGCAGTAGCCACCAGCTGTTTGATCTCTTCCGAATAGTCGTCCACCGCATCGCTGTTGATAATCACGCTGACGGATAGATCCTCAATTTGTCCCTTGGCCTGTTCAATCTGCGTTTTGGTCTGGTTCAGTTCATAATTGGCTTCACGCGAAGCCTGATAGTAAACCGAATTATCTGCGTTTTCATTCAGCGCGTTCAGATACTGGGACGCGGTGCCGTTTGCGTCGATACCGGCAACAGCGCCGGTTGTGTTGTTGGTGATTTCTTCAACAAGCTCTTTCATGCTGACGGCGAGCCCTTCGGTGCCGTTCACCGGCGGCGCGAATTCCACCGACTCGGTCGACTTGGAATCGAAATTCAGCTTCACGTTAACCGTGGCTCTCACATTTTGTTCGCCGACAATCGCCGACAATAAATTGATGATTTGCGTCTGCAGCTTTTGCTGAACGGCATCCTGAATGTTAAGCTGCGTATCCACGGTGCCGGTGATATCGTTCGCGTTGGTGGAATAAACGTTGCCCTTGGAATCCACGATGCGCACATTCTCGTCTGTCATGCCCGATACCGCACCGGTAACAATTGCCGCGATCGATTTTGTTTCGGTCTCTGTCAGCTTTTGATCGTTCTTCAGTATCAGCATCACAGAAGCTGTCGGCTCCGTGTTGTCGTTCGACAGCACGAACGAACTGGATTCGCCAAGATCAAGGATAACTGATGCGTCGTCCACCTTGTCCATTTTTTTAACGTTCTGCGTTATAAACTGCTGAAGCTGCATCTGCCAGTATTTGTTCTTCTCCATATCCGTCGTGCCAAGGCCTGATGCATTCTGGAATATGTCAATGTTAAATCCGCTGCTCGGATACCCTTGGGATGCCAGCTCCATTTTAACACCGGTTGCTGCACTTTCCTCCACAAGTATCGTGCCGGCACCCTGCGGCATATAATCAACACCCAATTCGTCAAGCGCTGTCATCACTTCGCCCGCTTCCGAAGCGCTGCCCGAAAAAACCACCACGTAGTTTTTCTGGTTCAGCACCACGGACACCACAATGATGATAGCAATAATAATGGCAATCAGCACAAACAGCCGTGTCTTTTGCCCTTTGGTCATTTTCTTGAAAGATTCTGCAATTTTCGAGGGTAATGTCGTCAGTGCGTTTGCCATATAACTTCCTAAACCATTATAAAAATATATAAATATAGATGGAGCCGATTTATTTATAAACTTTTTTGTGCCGATGAATCATTTTTTTGTTAAGTCTACGCGAAATGTGCCGATATATCAAGTGTAATCACTCAGCCAGTATTTACAATGGCGCCGTAAAACCGGCACGGTGTTACAAAAGAGCATGGACGCTCAATTAAAATTTCATGGAGGAAATATATCATGAGAATCAACAACAACATCATGGCGATGAACACACATCGTCAGTACGCTGTCAACAACAACAGCGTGTCAAAATCGACCGAGAGACTGTCTTCTGGTTCCAAGATCAACCGCGCCGGTGACGACGCTGCCGGTCTTGCGATTTCTGAGAAGATGAGAGCTCAGATCCGCGGCCTGAACATGGCTTCCAAAAACAGCAGCGACGCGATCTCTCTCGTGCAAACCGCTGAAGGTGCGCTCACAGAAACACATTCCATATTGCAGCGTATGAACGAACTGGCTGTTCAGTCGGCTTCGGACACCAACGAAGACGATGTTGATCGTGACGCTTTGCAGGATGAGTTCGATGCTCTCCGCAGCGAAATTGACGACATTGCCAGAAAGACAACCTTCAACAACAAAAACCTACTTGACGGAACATTCGGCTCCACCTCGTCGATCGCAGCAGCTTCAGCTGTTAAGGTTGAAGGCGGCGGTGCCGGAGCAGTGACAGGTCTTGTCAGCGTGAGCTTCAAGGGCTTCAGCGCGGGCGCCGGCCAAACCATTGTCTTTGCTGATAATGCCGGGAACCCCTATAGCGCTACTTACGATGGCGTCACCGTCACGGCTGCCAACACAGACGAGGCACGCACAATGACGCTTGATTTCGGCGGCGGCCGTATCGCGACCTTTGAATTCAGCG
>JAEZIW010000091.1 GCA_023436525.1 Bacillota bacterium
GAACACAGGGCACACCTCCGGGCAGCCGTATTTCACACACGTGCTAAGATAAATACAGCTTGTGAAGTCCACATGAATCTCCTTTTTATCATATCGTCTCCAAACAACGTTCCAACCCTCATCCGGAAATTGATTTTGTATGATACGCTTACAGAAATACTTAAAAACCTGAAACGCGAAAGGTATATTTTTGAGCCTGCTGTTTTGTTCCCTGGCTTTTTGCGCCGCTATTTGAACAATTTCCAGCGTATTATCGTAGGCCTTCTCGCTTGTGGATTTATTGTTTTTGAACACGAGATACATGGCGATGGTCGGCAGCATATTGCCCGCCATATGCTGCTTGATCACGCTGCCGGTGCTTGGGGGAATCTCATCGACCATGCGATTCAACAAGCCGTCGGCTTCAAGAAATAACCGCTTGCCCTCGTCTGCACCAAACCTTTTGATGCATTCATCTTCAAAATAACCAAAACGCGTCTGATAAAACCCCATTAACAATTCCTCTTAATTTATTCGGCACATGGCTTTAACAGTCCGGCCGCATTTTTATACAATATTGCTTCTTTATCTTCGTTTGGCAGCTCAAGCGCCATGATGTGCTCAATCTCTTCATCGGCACGCGTCCACGGCGAATCGGACCCGAACAGCACCCGGTTCGCGCCGTGCTTTTGAATCATACGGGTCATGCCCTGCTTTTGCAGCTTGTAATATGAATACGACGTATCAATGAAAAGCGGCAGTCCGAGCAGCACATCCTCCACATCACGCCACAGTGCGTGGCTCCCCATATGAGCGGCGACCAGCTTTAAGCCCGGCACATTTTGCAGCACGCGTTTAATCATCAGCGGTGTGCAGCGTATAGGCGCGGGCAGCCCGATATCCCACCCCGCGTGCAGCATCACAATCAGCCCCAAATCTCTCAGCGCTTCGTAAAGCGGCATCATTCTATGCTCGTCCGCGAAAAAACTCTGATAGTCCGGGTGAAATTTCACGCCTTTTATGCCGTCGGCTTTCAGCTTCTGCGCGGCGACTAGGAAATCAGGGTCGTCAGGGTGCAGCGCTCCAAAAAAGACGGCTTTTTCGCTCGAGTGGGTTTTGGCCCATTCGTTAATAACGGCGACTTGCGACGGCTTGGTAGCCACCGGTTGCACCACAAACTTATCAACGCCGCATTCGGCCATATAAGCGGCAAGGCCGCCGAGCGTTCCGCTGTGCACGGCTTTTATATTTGAGCATTTTTCTAAGGCGTCTATCGCGGCCGGTGCGAGAGTGTCAACAAAACAGTGCGTGTGAAAATCGATAACCATTCTTCCGTTCTCCGTATGCTTAATGAAATCATTTTACACCACTCATATGGTTAATAAAAGAAAAATAAGCCGAACAAAACATAGAATTATATAGAAAGAAACAAAATAGGTGTTAATATATACCAAAAAATAACGATAAATATTAATAGTATAAATTGTGGGGGTTGACAATATGAGAGATAACAATAAAAGCATGTCATTTCAATACGATTTAAGAAAAGCCGACCGTGTTAATCTTGTGGTTATCTGTGTATTGGTCGCAATCGTGATCGAGCAAGCGGTGCTGAGGCATGAAAGCTTCCTCTCAAATTTTCTGCAGGCATCACCCGTGGCTCTATTGGTCGTCGGTCTGTATTTTGTGAGAATAAACCGAAATGTCAAATCACTGCTGTTCGGTCTTATTCCCACAATCGGTGTGAGTGCCGATATCTTAATGAATCCGTTTTCGATAGACCGTCACTACATGCTGATGATGACGGTGGTGGTGATCGCGCTGTATTTTAACCCGAAGCTGATGATCACATACGGCGGCATAATCAATGCGTTTTACATCGGGCTTTACATATTGGCGCCTCAAAATTTCATCGGCGATAAATTAGACATACCCTTCTTTCTGTCGCTGTTTTTTATGCTGAACGGCGAGATTTTTGTTCTTTATTTTCTGACGAAGTGGGGCAGCAAAATCATTGAGAATGTGCAGAAGAACAACGGCGAAGTGAACATGCTGCTCAGCCAAATTCAGCAGGCGAACGAGACCGACAAAAAGCAAATGGACTATCAGAAAAACGAGGTTCAAAAGCTGCTGGTGAGCCTTGATGCATTGAGCAGGGGCGAGCTTAACTGCCGGTTCGATGTGGATGCGCCGGATGACGATATTGCCGAGTCGCACATGCAGTTTAAAAACATTGCGGACAAGCTTGACGACAGTGTGAGCAGCATCAAGGAATATATATACGAGATATCGGGTGTGCTTGAGGAGATTGCCAAAAGCAATCTGAGCTGCGGCATCACCTCTGAATTCAAAGGCGATTTTGCCGCGCTCAAGGATGCCATTAACGTGATTGTGCAGTCGCTGAGCGGCGTGCTTGCGAACATCAACACATCAGCCGAGCAGGTCACAGCGGGTGCCAGGCAGGTATCGGAAGAGAGTCAGGCCACGTCGAAAAGCGCCGTGGCGCAGGCCGGTGCCTTGGAGGAACTGACAGCCACCATGTTAACCATTGCGGACGGTACCAAGCAGAACGCAGCGAATGCGTCGCGCGCAGACGAACTGACCGCAGCGGCCAAAAACGAAGCGGCGGCAGGGAACAGCCATATGCAAAGCTTAAGAGAAGCGATGGACGACATCAATAGTGCCACTGGCAACATACAGGGCATCATCAAGGCAATAGAAGAAATATCGTTTCAAACGAATATTCTCGCGCTCAACGCGGCTGTGGAAGCGGCGCGTGCGGGCGTACATGGGAAAGGGTTTGCGGTGGTCGCTGAGGAGGTGCGTAATCTTGCCACCAAGAGTGCGCAGGCCGCCGGGCAGACGTCCGAGCTGATTACCCAGTCGATCGACAAAACGAAGGCCGGAGCCGCCATCGTGAACGACACCGCACAGACGCTGGAACGCATTGTGACGGCGGTGGAGCAGGCGGCCTCTCTTGTGGAAGAAATTAACGAGGCGAGCAACAGCCAAGCCTCAGGCATCGTGCAGG
>JAEZIW010000109.1 GCA_023436525.1 Bacillota bacterium
CCGGCCGGGATGCACCCAAACGAGAATGAATGCCCCGTTTCCGATAAAGCAATCGCAAAATGCGAGAACGTTGTGGACATGATATACAACCCCGCGCGCACGCTGCTGCTGCAAAAGGCCGCGAAGCTCGGCAAGGGCACGGCGAACGGACTGTGGATGCTCTGCGCACAGGCGCTTAAGGCCGAGGAGATTTGGACGGGCATGCCGTTTGACGACGCTGTGTGCCGCACGATATACAACGGTCTCAAATCGCCGATGCCGCGTACCAACATCGTGCTGATCGGAATGCCGGGCAGCGGAAAATCCACCATTGGGCATTTGCTGGCTGATCGGCTGTTCATGTATTTTGCGGATACCGACGCGATGGTTGAAGCGCAGCACGGGCTGATACAGACGATATTTGATACGCAGGGCGAGAGCGCTTTTCGTGAAATGGAGCTCAATGCCGCGCGGCAGACAGCGAATCGCCAAAACACTGTGATTTCCACGGGTGGCGGCATTGTGCAGACAGCGCCCGCGATGGAGGCGCTCAAGGAAACGGGCATCACTGTTTACATCGACAAACCGCTCGAAAAGCTGCTGCAAGAGGTGGATATATCGGAAAGGCCGCTGCTGGCAGGCGGGCGGCAGCAGCTCATCACGCTGTTTAACAGGCGGCGAACGCTGTATCAGCAGTATGCTGACATAACCGTTACGAACAACGGCTCAGCGCAGCAATGCGCCGATGCCATTTTAAAAAAGCTGGAGGACATGAAAAAATGAAGATACTCGTGATTAACGGGCCGAACCTCAATTTATTGGGCTCCCGCGAGCCGAGCATTTACGGAAAGCAGGATTACGCGGCGCTATTAGCGCAGTTTGATGAATTTGCGAAAAAGAACGGCATCACGATTGACGCGTTTCAGAGCAACAGCGAGGGTGCGCTTATTGACAGGATTCACGCAGCAGCGGGCGTTTACGACGGGATTGTGATTAATCCGGGCGCATACACCCATTACAGCATCGCGATACTTGATGCGCTGAAAGCGATTGACGTTCCGGCGATTGAGGTGCATTTGAGCAATATTGCCGCAAGAGAAGATTTTCGTCATACGTCCGTCACGGCGGCGGGGTGCATCGGGCAGATATCGGGCCTCGGGTTTGATTCGTATTTTCTCGCGATAGAGGGATTGATGAAACGGGCGGGTTAAAACCCGCCTTAATAATTCGTAAAACCTTGTTGAAAACTGTCACTTGTGCCTCGATGAATGGTAAAACTCATTTTATCTCTCAATGCCTTTAATAAACGTCTCAAGCTCCGGGTTAAACACATCAGGATTATCAATGTTGGCACAATGCCCCGCATCCTTGATTACGATAAAACATGAGCCCGGTTCCAAAGCAGACAGCCGTTTTCCCGCTTCAAGCGCAAGCGGTGTGTCATGCTCCCCGCACAAAATGAGCAGCGGATAAGAAACGGGCTCAGCCATATCCACGAAGAAGCGCTCCATGCCCCTCATATACATAAACGACCGCCGCGTGAACCCGCTGATGGCTTTCGTGAATGTGGCTTTTGCCTCATCTGAGTACGTTGAGACTTCAACCACATACGATTTGAATTTTTTCATCGACGTCAGCATCATAAAAACCCATCTCAGCATTTCTTTTCGCTGCGCTTGCTGAATGTGTTTGTTGTCTTTATGAATCGAATATCCGCCGACAATGGTCACCGATGCTGTTCGCTCAGGATAAGCCGATGCCATGGCCTGCGCCACGATGGACCCCAGCGATACGCCCACCAAATGCGCCTTAACGATTCCCGACGCATCGAGTATGCCCGCGAGGATGTCCGGCATACTGTCCATATCCACCCTGTGTTTACGTGGCTGGCTTTTGCCGTGCGCCACCATGTCCACAGTGATGACATGATAGTCTTTGTCAAAATACGCCGTCTGGTGTTTGAACATGGTATGGTCAGCAAAAGCGGGATGCAAAAACACAATAGCCGGTTTCTCCGGGCTGCCTGACTCTGTGTAGAAAACCTCCATGTCCTTATACAAATATGCTTTGTTCATACGTCTTCCTCCAATTCTTGATAAAGATTGCGCAGCCAGTCGCGCATTGACGCCAGCTGATGAATACCCATCGACAGCGTTTTAAGCTGAAACCTTGCCACGTCCATAAATTCCGGCGAGCATGTTTTTTGGCTGTAACCCTCATCGGCCTTCCTGTATTCGGCGAATATCTTTTCGATATTGTCAAAAGCCGTTTTCACAATCTGTTTTCTCTCATCTGGCTTCATGAGCCCGAGAAAAAACAGCCGCGTGCTCAGTTCCGCATCCAGCTTGGAGACGCTTTCCGCATATGTATCGGCCAGCATCCATTGAGAAAACGCATGTTTCCCTACATCCGTGATATGGTATGTGTTTTTTTTGCGTCCATCGTCAGTCGTTTCTACGGTAACCCATCCGGCGCTGAGCAGTTTTTTGAGTGTGGTTTGAATGCTGCCTAGGCTCGGCTGGTAAAACGGAGACACGCGAAGTTTCAGCGCTTTTAAAATATCGTACTGTGTGAGCGCACGCAGACACAGAAACCCGAGCAATACATATGCCAAAGTGTCACATCCTTTCTGCCGCCATTATAATATACCTATTGGGTATATTGCAAGAGAAATATAAATGAAAAACTTTGTTGTTATACTCTTGCTCTTTATCACCAATTCGTTCGTTAGGACTGTCACAGCAGCGGGGTGTATCGGGCAGATTTCGGGCCTCGGGTTTTATTCGTATTTTCTCGCGATAGAGGGATTGATGAAACGGGTGAAATGATGAAACGGGCAGACATGGAAACCCGCCTCTTATAATCCGCACAACTTTGTAGGGAACGGTCTTGACCGTTCCACATGAATCGTCGGAAGGGTCATACCCCTACGGGGCACAAGCAACCTCATCCCTACAGACGCGTGAAGTATTCATCCGTCTCCCATTTAAGAGGATTCTCATCGATATATTGCCAAACTCGCAGGTATTCATTTTCATTTCTGATGATATGATCGTAAAATGATCTTTGCCATACATCTATATCAGGTTCATACATATGAATTCGTTTTGAAACGCCTGATTTATACAGCCCCATTATTGTCGGAATCGTTGTAGGGAACGGTCTTGACCGTTCCGTGCTGTTTACTGCAACAATAGCATGAATATGATTCAGCATAACAACGTACTTTGGTATTTCAATTGATTGATAATGGCGTGGAATGTTATCAATCTCTTCTGCGGCAATTCGCCCAAATGTATTAAGTCTAATTGAATTATGATCGACGCAGCCGAAAATATGCTTTTTGTTATGCGTGCATATCGTGATGAAGTAATAACCGTTGTTACTGTAATCAAAGTCTTGTAACCGAGTTGGTTTTCGATTTGGTTCTGTCATTTGCATCACCTTATATAACCTCTCAGAAAACTCACTTTTATAATTCGATATATATATCCATAATCCTTGAAATCAGTCTTTTTGGTAAGCTGTCCGATGTCTACGAAATATTATAGGGAACGGTCGTGACCGTTCTTTATGTCTGTCGGAAGGGTCAAGACCCTTCCCTACAGGTGCGTGAAGTATTCGTCATTCGTCCATTCAAGCGGATTCTCGTGGATGTATTTCCAAACCCGCAGTTATTAATTTTCATTTCGGATGATAAAATCCATGACATATAGCTGTCATGTTTGTTTTGCTATCATAGGCTTATCAAATTTTGAAAGAGGTAAACCTATGAAATATGAAGTAGTTAATCTCACTGAAAAGACCGTCGTTGGCCTCACGGCACGCACCAACAATGCTTCACCCGATATGGGTGCCGTGATCGGCGGCCTTTGGGGGCGTTTCTTCGGCATCTACAGTGCCATCAGCCAGAAAGCGAATGACAAAACACTTGGGATATACACAGACTACGCGTCAGACGAGCACGGCGACTACACCGTGATGACAGCCTGCGAAGTGGCATCCGCCGATACCGTACCAACCCATGCTGTATCGAAAACAATACCTGCGGGACGGTATGCGAAATTTGTGGTACAGGGGCCTATGCAAGCCGCTGTCGCGGAATTCTGGCGGCAGCTTTGGGCAATGTCGCTCCCCCGTTCATACGTCTGTGATTTCGAGGAATATCAAAATGCCGACCCGGAAAATGCGATTGTTCATATCTATATCGGGTTGAAAGACGAAAGCGAAAAGGCGTAGAACCCGGAAATACTCGTCCTTAACGGCGGCTTGGTGTATCGGGCAGATTTCGGACCTCGGGTTTGATTCTAATTTGTTGCGACAGAGGGATTGATATAACGTATGAAATGATGAAGGGGCGGGAAAAACCCGCCCCAATTATGAATCACAATATTCTACATTCGTTCTTTAGGCATCGCTTAAAACGTCACCGTCTTGCCGTAATAAGCACAGTCGAGTATTTTTTCCAGATCATCCACCGTTGTCTCACGGGGGTTGAACTGTGTGCACGGATCCAAAAACGCTTGTTCGGCGATGTTGCGCTTATCCATGGAATACATGAATTCCCGGACACCTGCTTCTTCAAAGCTCAGCGGCACATTCAGCGAGCGCGTCAGATCCTGAATGCCTTCGATCAGCGAATTGATCAGTATCTTCTCGGTCAGCCCCGGCAGCCCCATGCGGCGCGCGATATTCGCGTAATGCCTTGACGCCATATAATCCTTCTCGTTGTACCGGATGACGTACGGCATCAGTATCGCGTTGCACAGCCCGTGCGGCAGGTTGAACGGCCCGCCTACCTTATGCGCCAGCGAATGCGTGATACCAAGCTGCGCATTGGTGAACGCCATGCCCGCGATGCACTGCGCCACGTGCATTTCGCCCCGCGCGTCGATATCGCCGTCGAAGGACTGCTTCAGGTAGCCGTAAATCATTGCAATGGAGTGGATGGCCAGCGGGTTGGTAAAGCTGGAGCGGCACTTGGCCACATATGCCTCCACCGCATGCGTCAGCGCGTCGAGACCGGTGTGCGCCACCAGCACGGGCGGCATCGTCGCCGTAATCTCGCTGTCCAGTATCGCGATATCGGGCGTCAGGTCGTGGTCGGCGATCGGATACTTCACTTTTGTGCGCTTATCGGTGATCACCGCGAAGGAAGTCACCTCGCTCGCGGTACCGCTGGTGGAGGGGATCGCCACAAATATTGCCTTGTTTCTCAGGCGCGGTATGGAACCCGGCTCCTTGATATCTTCAAACGTCAGCGCCGGGTGCTCGTAGAAAACATACATCGCCTTGGCCGCGTCAATAGCGCTGCCGCCGCCGATGGCCACGATGACATCCGGGCCGAAGGCGAGCATCTGTTCCTTGCCGCTCATCACTGTCTCAACCGAAGGGTCGGGCTCCACGTCCACGAAGGCATCAACCTCCATGCCGCACTCCCGGAGAATGTCCGTCAGCTTGGCCAGCAGCCCGATCTTGGGAATGACACCACCCGTCACGATGAACGCGCGCTTGTATCCTTTAAGCTGTTTAAGCTCTCTCATGCTGCCCTTACCAAAAAAGATGTCCCTTGGAATTGTAAACCTGTTCATCGATTTCCTCTTATCACTCAGCATATCCTGAGATATGCCGTAAATTTTTATAAACTCTATCATACGGCAGGGACAATGACAACCGAGTTTTGCATTATATATTGTTTCACAATAACTATTTGATGATTAATTAAGGAATACTCCTCAAGCTCATGCCTAAGATCAACCTTCCATTATCTTTGTTACCTTTATTCGGATTATAAGCACTTCTGACCCGCTTGTCATACTCCCCGTTGCCACACACATAGAATTCATGTATACTGGAACATATATTGGTATTGAGGAGGGCATTTATTTATGCGTACTGCAAGTATGATTTTGGGCATTGTCGGCGGCGCTATCGCGCTGATACTTGCCATTGCTCTGTTTGTCGGCGGCTCTTTCGTCGCATCATTCCCTTGGATGAATTACAGCAATGGCAATTGGAATTATAACAACAGCTCCGATTTTGATTGGAGTTCAGACAGTTTCGACTCAAGCGACTGGAACTGGAATGACGACTACAGCTCGGATAAATGGAACAACCTGGCCGACAGTTTGGACAATTATGATTCGGGTTATGCCGAGACATTGGTACCCGAGATCATGGAAGATATGCCGGGAGTTGTTCAGTCTGCCGTGTCTGCCGTGTTCATATTCCCGGCCATTTGCGCCGCCATTGCGGGCGTGCTAGGCTTGGTGGGTGGTATCATTGTGAAGAAGAGAAACGTCGCCGCGGGCGTGCTGATGATCATCTCGGCGGTTTTGAGCCTTTTCAGTTTCTTCAACGTTATTTCTATGGCGCTGTTCATCGTCGGTGCTGTGTTTGCGCTGATGCGTGACCGCAGCAAACAGCAAGGCTATGTGCCGCCGTATCCGATGCCAAGTTACGCGTATCCGCAGCCGCCGCAATACCCGCAGCCGCCGTATCCACAGCAGCCGTATACACCGCCTGTATATCCTACGCAGCCACAGCAGCCACAGCAACCGGTGCCGCCGTCGGAGAATCCGCCGGAGAATTCACAGCCGTAACGCAAGCACACACACAAGGACGGTTCATCGCCGTCCTTTTTCCATTCCCTGCCCGATATAACGGCCTAATATTGTAATATACAAGATGTGCATGTATAATGGTACATATATTGGTATTGAAAGAGGTTCTTTATATGCGTAAAACAAGCATGGTGATGTGCATTGTCGGGGGCGCACTCGCGGTTCTGTTTGGTGTTCTGTATATTTTTTGCAGCTCGCTGTTTCTCAACATTGGCACGTTGGGAATCGGTAATAGCGATGTGTTTTCTGAATCGCAGAATGCGTCCGTTTCTTTTGCAGTAACAATTTTTTTGGTCATAGGCATCTGCATGGTTGTGGGTGGAATTTTGGGCTTTATAGGCGGTCTCATTGTAAGAAGAAAGAATATTGCCGCAGGTGTGCTGATGATCATTGCGGCGGTTCTTGGCATCAATCTCTTTTCGGTGGTGCTTTTCATACTCGGCGCCGTGTTTGCGCTGAGGCAGGACCGCAGTCAAATGGTCGCGCCGCCATATTACATGTATCCGCCGTATGCGCCATACCCGCCTCAGGCATACCCCCAGCAGTCGCCATATCCGCCGCAGGGTTATGCGCCATATCCGCCGCAGGCCTATACCCAGCAGCCGGGTCAGCAGCCTGCACCGCCGTCGGAGAATCCGACGGAGAATCCGCAGCCATAACGAAAGCAACACAAAAGGACGGTCAAGTCAAACTGCCGTCCTTTTTCTATGGCAAAAGTTTCATCGTCATGTTGTCATAAATTTGCGGTCAATGTATACTATTGTCATTATAGGCATTCTGTTGGAGGGCTCATGAGAAAAGCAAGCAGGGTATTAGGAATCATCGCCGCTGTAATCACGCTGGTGTTATCAATAATCTTCATTGCATACAACATATACTTATTTAATGTATGGAGTGATGAGTCAGCTTTGCAGGACTTCGATCGAGCATACAACTTCTTTAAATTATTGCTGCCGGGTATTCTCTCAGCAGTTGCGTTTCATCACTCTTTTTTGTGCTCGGGACCAATACGACTTTATTGTCATACCCACTGAATTCATGTATACTTTATGAAAATTGGCATTTATAACAAGAGCCAAGAAGAGACAACACAGGGTTTGGCTCAGTTTTTTCAAGGTTCCGACGTTTTTTAAGCTGTTATTGATGAGATAGATTCTTGGAGGTTAAGTTCATGGACAAGATGGTCAGGAACTTGGGAATTACCGGAGGTGTGCTCACATTTGTATTGTCCGCTCTTTTTTTTGCATCGAGCATAAGGCAGCTCAATACAGGCCTTGAAGCAGCCGGAATATCCGCTACCGGGATACTGCTTCCGGGAATCATCGCGGATATTGCAGGGCTATTGGGGCTCATCGGTGCAATCATTGCGAGAAAGAATCTCACCACCGCCGGTTTTATGATGATTGCCGCGGTTGTGCTGTGTATTGTGACTATGATTATCGCATTCAGTATCTTTTATATAGTATCCATAATCTTGTTCGGTTTGGGGGCTTTTATTGCCGTTTTAACAACACGCTTCCCGGAATCGAAGCTTTATGCGAAGCTGACATCTCCGATTAAAGAAAAGCCGCAGCTGCCCAGGCAGCTGAAGCTGTAAGCCATATCAAAAAATCGAAGGGACGGTGAAAGATCCGTCCCTTTTGCATGCTTGCGTTACTCCACGATTTGCTCAGATTCCTCTGCCGCCTTGGCCGTTCTTCTGTCTCTGATGCGTTTAATAAAATAGGCTACGCTTATCTCGATCATACAAAGCCCGGTAAATGCCTGCACGAAGGACATATTTAATACACCTTCACTCATAATAGGATGATTCTTCAATCCGAGGATAAATAGCGCGATCATAACAACTCCGGTCAATCCCCAGCATATAATCAGAGCCAACCATGCGCCCGCATAATTCTCTTTGTTGTTAATAAAAAGCGCATCGCGCATTATGATGGTCGTGAAAATAACCGAGAAGGAAAGCCACATGGGAATCATCACCAATGCGAGATAGTCAAATATAGGCCTGTCAAGCACGCCGTTGATCGAACAACATACAAATGAAGCAATCAGCAAGGTAAAAAACGCGTTTCGAAATGCTTTCCCGCGCTCAATCTGCTGCCTTTCGTCCAAATACTCTTTGCGTTTACGCATTGTCATCGCCCTCCCAGAATAACTCATCGAGCGTTTTTCCCAATGCCCTGCATATCAGCATGCAAAGCTTCAAAGAGGGGTTATAATCCCCGCTCTCAATCAAGCCGATGGTTTGCCTTGATACGCCAACAGCATCAGCCAGCGCTTCTTGGCTCATGTCCTTTTCTATTCGCGCGATTTTCATTCGCTTGTTTTTTGATGTGCTGCCCATATATTTGCAACATACATCAAAATTTCCATAATGTCAATTATATATTGCATATTGTTATGTTTAAATTGCGTATTGATAGGATACTTGTTGAAAATTTGTAGGGAACGGTCTTGACCGTTCCGGAAGGGTCGAGACCCTTCCCTACAATTCATCGCGGTTTCGTATCGCCGTTATTATCGAAGATCTAGAAAAAAGGAGCGGGGGCAGCGCTCCTTGCATGCCCCCGTTATTCCGCGACTATCTTTAATTCGCCGTTCTCGGCGTCCACCTTCACCAGCCCGCCGTCAATCAGCGCACCGGACACAATCATGCGCCCCACCTGCGTCTCCACCACCTTTTGCAGATACCGCTTCACAGGCCGCGCGCCATATACCGGTGTGTACGATTTATCCACGATGACCTTCTTCGCCGCGTCCGTCACACCCAGCTTAATGTTGCGCTCGTTCAGCCTTCTTTGTATCGCCGCCACCGTAAGGTCAATAATCCTGATGATGTCATCCTGCTTCAACGGCTTAAACATCACAATGTCGTCTATACGGTTCAAAAACTCAGGCCGAAAATGGCGCGATAAATCGCTCATCACCTGCGTACGCGCATCTTCGGAGAGGTTGCCCTCATTGTCGATACCCGAAAGCAGATACTCGCTGCCGATGTTGCTCGTCATAATCACCACGGTGTTCTTGAAATCCACCGTGCGTCCCTGGCTGTCCGTCAAGCGCCCGTCATCAAGCAGCTGCAGCAGCACGTTAAACACATCATGATGCGCCTTCTCAATCTCGTCAAACAGTATCACGCAATACGGCTTGCGGCGCACGGCCTCGGTTAATTGCCCGCCTTCGTCGTACCCCACGTAGCCCGGAGGCGCGCCGATCAGCCGGGCCACCGCGTGCTTCTCCATGTATTCCGACATATCGATGCGCACCATGTTCTCCTCACTGTCGAACAGCGCCTCGGATATTGCCCGCGCGAGTTCCGTTTTTCCCACGCCTGTGGGCCCTAAGAACACGAACGAGCCGATCGGGCGCTTCGGGTCCTTCAGGCCGCTGCGCGCACGAATCACCGCTTCGCTGACTGCCGATACCGCTTCATCCTGCCCCACCACGCGCTGATGCAGAATGTCTTCAAGGTGCAGCAGCTTATCGCGCTCCTGCTCCACCAGCCGCGAGACAGGAATGCCCGTCCAGCGCGAGACGATCTCGGCGATTTCCTCGTCGGTCACTTCTTCCTTCAGCAGTTCGTGCCCGCTGTTTCGGTTGCGTGCCTTTTCTTCCTCCAGCTGCCGCTGCAGCCCCGGCAGCTCACCATACTCCAACTTCGCCGCCAGCTCCAAATCATACGCGCGCTTCGCGTCATCAATCTTTCGCCGCACATCCTCAATGGCCTGCTTGAGTTCCTTCTCGCGCGTGAGCCCCACCTTTTCCAGTTCCCACTGAGCTTTGAGTTTATCGGTTTGCTCTTTCAGCGCCGCGAGCTCTTTTTCAAGCGACGCGAGACGTGCCTTGCTGCCCGCGTCATCCTCTTTTTTCAGCGCCTGCCGCTCAATCTCCAGCTGCATCACACGGCGCGATACCTCATCCAGCTCGGTCGGCATGCTGTCAATTTCGGTGCGTATCATCGCCGCCGCCTCATCCATCAGGTCAATCGCCTTGTCAGGCAAAAAACGGTCGGAGATGTAACGGTCGGAAAGCACCGCGCACGCAATCAGCGCGCCGTCCGTAATGCGCACGCCATGATGAATCTCAAAGCGCTCCTTAAGCCCGCGCAGTATCGAAATCGTGTCTTCCACCGACGGCGGTTCCACGAGTATCGGCTGGAAGCGGCGTTCGAGTGCCGCATCTTTCTCAATGTACTGGCGGTATTCGTCCAGCGTCGTCGCGCCGATGCAGTGCAGCTCACCGCGCGCCAGCATCGGCTTTAATATGTTGCCCGCGTCCATCGCGCCCTCGGCCTTGCCCGCACCCACAATGTTGTGCAGCTCGTCGATGAACAGGATAATGCGCCCGTCACTCTTGTTGACGTCGTTCAGCACGGCTTTGAGGCGTTCTTCGAATTCGCCGCGGTATTTCGCGCCCGCAATCAACGCACCTAAATCGAGCGCGAATATCGTCTTGTCCTTAAGCCCTTCGGGCACGTCGCCGGCGATGATGCGCTGTGCCAGCCCTTCCACCACCGCCGTTTTGCCCACGCCCGGCTCACCGATCAGCACGGGGTTGTTCTTGGTGCGGCGCGAAAGGATACGAATCGCACGGCGTATTTCGCCATCGCGCCCGATCACCGGGTCAATCTTGCCCTGCTTGGCCAGCTCCACCAAATCACGCCCGAACCGCTTTAACGAATCGTATGTCTCCTCAGGGTTCTGCGAGGTGATGCGCTGGTTGCTGCGCACCTTTGAAAGCGCAGTCATAAACGCATCGAGCGTGATGCCGAAGCGTTTAAAAATGGCCGTGGACGGTGTATTGCGTTCTTTGAGCAGCGAGATATACAGGTGCTCCACGCCGGTGTATTCATCCTTAAAGCGTTTGGCTTCATCCTGTGCGTGCACAATAAGCTCGCTGAACCGCCGTGATGCGTACACGTTCGCCGACGCGCCCTGAATTTTGGGGAGCTTCGCAAGCTCCGCCTCAAGTGCCAATGTGTATTGAGCGGTGTCGACGCCCATGTAGCCGAGCAGCTTGGGGATCAGCCCATCCTGCTGCGACACCAGGGCTAAATGCAGATGCTCACCGTCGATCTGCTGCTGCCCCATTCTTATGGTGATCTCTTGCGCTGCCTGCACAGCGCCGAGAGCTTTTTCGGTTAATCTATCGAGTTCCATAAATGTTTCCTCCTATTTATCAGATTTAAAATCTTACTTCGTCTATTATTACCTATGTCCTTCGCTGTCACAGCAAATCGACTGAGAGAGGCTTGGGTAAAACTGTTTTTGATACCCAATCAACGCATAACGCGCCCAAAAGGGCTCTTTTTTATCAGTTCTTTTGTTTCATCCTCTCAGCTTAAAACACCAACGCACCCTTGGCTCCCTCTGGAGGGAGCTGTCGCCGTCAGGCGACTGAGGGAGGCAACCCTTTGCTATTATCTCATGATGCCTATCTCCGTAGGGGCGTCTATCAGACGCCCGCCAAAAGGCGATTAATAATCGCCCCTACACTGTTGCTGTTAATTGCCGACATCAGGCATTTGAGAAGCGCTTGAGCAAACCGCTCCTGCTACGCATTCGGCGCATAACGCGCCCAAAAGGGCTCTTTTTTTATCAGTTCTTTTGTTTCATCCTCTCAGCTTAAAACACCAACGCACCCTTGGCTCCCTCTGGAGGGAGCTGTCGCCGCCAGGTGACTGAGGGAGGCAACCCTTTGCTATTTTCTCATGATGCCTATCTTCGTAGGGGCGTCTATCAGACGCCCGCCAAAAGGCGATTAATAATCGCCCCTACACTGTTGCTGTTGATTGTCGCCGTCAGGCGACTGAGGGATTCTCCTTTCAGCTACTTAATCGTTGCCTTCAGTTTCTCATACAGCTTCTTTTGCTCCGCTGTCAGTTTCTCAGGGTTCACAATGCGCACCGTCAGAAACAGGTCACCGCGCTTGCCCGCACGAAACGGATACCCCTTGCCCGCCACACGAATGAGGCTGCCCGTTTTCACCCCGGCAGGTATGCTGACCGCAATGCGCCCGTCCAGCGTGTCCACCGTCAGCTTCGTGCCAAGCGCCGCGTCCCACGGGTACACATCCGCGTTAACGCTCAGCTCGCCGTTTGTCAATGTAAACCGGCCCGGCTTCATCTTCACCGTCAGCCTCAAATCGCCGTTCTTGCCGCCGTTAGCACCCGGATGTCCCTGTCCCTTCAGTCGTATCGTCTCGCCGTCACCCACACCCGCAGGCACCTTAAAGTTGATGCTTCGCGTGCCCGTTTCGGTCTGCAGCGATATACGCTTCTCAGTGCCCGCCGCGCCCTCTTCGGGTGTCAGCTCAATCTGCGCTTCCACGTCGTGGCCGTTTTGCATCCGCGGGGCACGCGCGCCGCCCCGTGCTTGCCCGAAAATATCACCGAAATCGCCGCCCTCATAAACGCGTGTGGTGCGCCCGCTGCGCGCACCGCCAAACAAATCGTTCAAATCGAATGCGTCCGAAAAGAACATGTTAAAGAAATCACTGTGGTCGCCCGAGCCCGCGTAGTCATAACGCACGTTACCGCCGTTAAAGCCGTACTGCGACGGGTCAAAATCGGCTCCGTTGTTAAACTGTGCCTGTGAGCCGAACATATCATATTTCTTGCGTTTTTCCGCGTCACCCAATACCTCATAAGCCTCACCAACATCCTTAAACTTCGCTTCCGATGCTTTGTCTCCCTTGTTCACATCCGGGTGATGCTGTTTGGCGAGCTTACGGTACGCCTTCTTAATTTCATCCTGTGAGGCGCTTTTATCCACGCCGAGTATCGCATAATAATCTTTATATTGCATGCCATATCACTCCTTTCCCAAGCCCGCTCCAGCGCGGTTGATATGACTTTGACTTTCCTTGACTTTCATGTTCTAATCATAAACCATCCGATGCTAAATTGCAATAGTAAAAGTCAAATTATCCCGAAAAATTGTACCGTCTTACGGGTAATTTTTGGTTGCTGTTATGATAAACCTTCGCATATAATCATATTAACCTATCCGCAAAGAGGCAGAGATGAACCATTATGTCGCGGTAATGACCGATCTAATCGATTATATCGAGCAACGAATATCCGATAAGCTCACGTTGGCGGAGCTTTCCGCACGAGCGAATATTTCCGATTTTCATTTCAACCGCATATTCAAAACGGTCGTCGGCATCACGCTCAAGCAATATATACTCGGCCGCAAGCTTTGGTATGCGGCGCAGCTTTTGAGCGAATCCACCCGCCCGGTTATCGATATCGCGCTCGATCTCGGGTTCGACTACCCTGAGGTTTTCAGCCGCGCGTTTAAAAACCAAGTGGGCCTGTCCCCTGCGGTTTACCGCCATCAGCCAAACCCTCAGGCGCTGATGCCCAAAGCATCCGTCGTCGAGCGCGACATCATCAACTACCGCGGAACACTGGCGCTTAAGGGCGACGTTCGTTTCTTTAAGCCGTTGCTGCTGCACGGCGTACGATCTCGGGCCAGCGAAAATGCGCATGACTTTGAAGAAAAGCTTAAGAGCGTTAACGAAGCTTTTCTGCGCGCAACCGCAGGCGATATTCATTTTATGCAGAATCGCTTTTTTACAGCGGTTAAATGCAGCGGCGAGGAAGACGGCAGCTATGATGTGTTTTGCGGACGCGAGCCCGTTTCGAGCGCCGCAGCAGCGGAGCAATATGATGCGCTGCACGTTCCCGGCGGATGGTATGCGGATTTTCTATACGGCGGCGATATGTTTGATATCAAAGAGGTATTCATTGACGACCTGTATAAATGGATCATGGTGAAGGAAGCCAAGCTCGCCTCGAACGTCGTCGGTATGCTCAATATTTACCCCGCCGATTACGCAAGCAGCGGTCACGTACATATTCTCGTCCCCGTTCAGGAGCCCGTTTAGTCAGCAAGTTTTGTCATGCAGCCCTTCTTCATTCCGGTTACGATAAACCTATCGAATTTGATAAAACGATGAAGGAGGTTATTTGTTATGAGCATACAAGCGACAATCACAAGACAGCTGCTTAAAAAGAGCAATATCTGGAACAAGCCATTGAACGAAATCAGGCAGGCGATGGCTCAAATTAAGGGAAGCGGCATACCCCAGGGCATCATTGCCACCAGCATGCAGGTTAACGGGGTTCACTGCGAGGTGTTTCGCCATGCAGATAAGGCCGAGCGCCCCACCATTGTTTATTTTCACGGCGGCGGCTTTTGCCTCGGTATCTACGAGGCGAACCGAAGCTTTGCAGCAAGGCTGGCGCAGCTGTTCAATGCGAACATTTACATGCCGGATTACCGGCTCGCCCCGGAGCATCCGTATCCGGCGGCGCTGGAAGACGCGACAGCCGTATTGCGCGCGTTATCCGGGTGCGGCCGGCTCATTGTGATGGGCGATTCATCCGGCTGTGCGCTCGCGCTGTCCGCAATGCAAAAACAGCAGGCAATGCCGCAAGCGCTCGTGATGATTACGCCCGTACTTGATCTGTCAGACAGCCAAACGTGTGTGGCTTCAAGCATCGAGAAGGACCCTTTCCGGCTGGCTGACCCGCTGAAGCTCACTAAAAACTATACATCCGGGCAGAATGTCTCCTCTCCCGATATATCGCCGATTTTCGGTCATCTTGAAAACCTGCCCCCCACTCTGGTTCACGCGGCTCAGTATGATATTTTCTTGAGCGATGCCTGCTCCTTTGCAGACCGGGCCAAAGAATGCGCATCTGATGTTCAGCTGAAAATCTGGCCGAAAATGTGGCACATCTTTCATATGCAATCGCCTTTTGTGCCTGAGGCCACGCGTGCCTTAAGCGAAATAGCCGCATTTATCAAGCAGTTTTGAGGGTTTTTTCCGGCTTTGTCAAACTGGTCAATAAACACAAATCAGTCATTGTTATCGAAAGTTACTTATTTCGGTCATCCTGAGGAGCGAAGCGACGACTACGCAGTG
>JAEZIW010000170.1 GCA_023436525.1 Bacillota bacterium
TCTTTCATCAGCCCGATCGCCTTTGATTCTTTGATGCTGGTGGAAAAGAGGATGACGCGCTTCACCTTTTGCGGCGTGAGTGCCTGCAGGAACGAATCCATCACAGGGTCGAGCTTGCCGCCGTAGATGGCACCGCCTATGAACATAACATCTGCCGAATTTTCGAGCGGGTATTCTTTAACCGGCTGTGCCGTGCAGCTAAGTGCTTCCGCGATGGCATCCGCCACCTTTTTTGTGTTCCCCGTAACCGAATGATATATGACCGCAGTCGACATACTAAACCCCTCCCAATATGAAGTAATAAGACATTATATCATGGTGATATTTGGATGTATACGCTATAATGTTGCTGAATAAAACAGGAAGTTATGTCGAAGAAGGAAAAACGCAAATGGTTATTCATATCAGACAGGCGAAACACAATGAACTGAGATTCGCGCTTGAGATGCTGCGTGATGCGGCAGCGTGGCTGAACAGCCTATCTGTTGACTATTGGCAGGATTGGCTTAATCCGCCCGCACCCTACGTGGCATGGATACAGCAGGGGTTTGATAACCGCGAGTTTTATTTCGCGGAAAACGAAGGAGGCGAAGTGGTCGGCATGTTTCGGCTTCAATATGCGGACGAGATGTTCTGGGGCAAGAGAGACGATAAAGCGGGCTATATCCATTCGTTCACCACAAATCGCAAATATAAGAACCAAGGGGTTGGCCGTGAGATACTCAGGCAGATTGAAAAGAAGCTCGCGGGAGAGGGCATTGAATTCCTGCGGCTGGATTGTTCACCGTATGTGGAGAAGCTCTGTGCGTATTATGAAAGCTATGGCTTTGAGGCCAAGGATACGGTGAATGTGTATGGAGAAGAACTGAGGTTGTACGAGAAGAAGATTTCAGTTTAAAAGCATGGTGATAACTTAGTTAAGAAACCACTTTTATCGACCCGGCTGTGCCGTGCAGCTAAGTGCTTGCGCGATGGCATCTGCCACCTTTTTGGTGTTTCCCGTAACCGAATGGTATATGACTACAGTCGACATACTGAACCCCTCCCAATATGAAGTAATAAGATATTATATAATGGTGATATTTGGATGTATACGCTATAATGATGCTGAATACGACAAGTGATTTTATCGAATAAGAAGTGGGCGAAATTCAAATCGAAAAAGCGAAACAGACCGGATCGGAAATTGCAGTAAAGATACTGCGTGATGACGTGTTAATCAAAACACATCTAACAATCGGAGTAAATATGGATAAGGGATTAAAAATTCTGTTAAATACGTATTGGGGCAAAAATGGATGGAAAGACGGTTCAATATCAAATGAAGATTTTGAAACAGCAAAAGCTGAAGGATATATGTTTGATTATCCTCAATATGTAGATCATGAGACAACACTAACTGAATTAAAGAGAATTGTGAGTAAAATTGACAAACGTGATGTTGTCAATGCGTTTCTGCATAGCTTATCAACGCGTAGACTTGAATTACGATCTTCAATATCAAGTTATATCTATGCAAAAAGTATTCCAACACACAATCTCTTTGGAAGACAGAATCGATGCGTATATTGTAACTGGCGTGCTTTTGAAGAGAATCCTTCAGAACGAGAAGTTAATCGTGGATATAATGTTTTGAACTTTGAACGATATAAATGGGGCGGAGTCAGATTGGACAATGTAAACTATGTAAAATTTGATTTAGAACAGTTTTTAAGGTTACCAAAATTCAGAGCAACGGATGAAGATGTTAATATTCTGATAAGAATCTTGGACATTGTGATGCAGATTCCTTCAGAAAAGAATGCTGTGCATTATTTAAATACAATTAAATCAGAAAAAATTCTTAAAACAAACTCTTCTGAACTTAAAGTACTCCTTGAAATTTTAGGAATGTGCGACGTTTTTAATTCAAAGGCTGCCAAAGGTTATTTACATGCATTTATAGCCGGTGGTTGTAATAGAGATGATACTATTTCTGAAACAGTCTACCCTCTTAATTATTGGCATGCCTATGATGGAATAAATTCGAATGCTATGTTCGAAGTTTTTGATATTATCTACAGGTAGAAAAATACTATCTTTGTGTTTCTTGGGGTTTCGTAAATACAAGGACTGTGTATAAAAACGAATAACGTCATTCCAATACCAACCAAAAAAGCCCGAGGAAACGCATCCCCGGGCTTAATCATTTACCTAAATCTCTTTAAGCATGTTATACAGCATATTCAGCGGCAGCCCCATCACATTGAAATAATCTCCGTGCACGGCGCTGATAAACTTTCCGCCAAACCCTTGAATCCCATACGCGCCCGCCTTGTCCATCGGCTCGCCCGTTGCAATATAATCGCGAATCTCCTCGTCCGACATCGGCGCAAATCTCACACGCGTCATGTTCACATCGGCATGCGTCTGCCCATTGTAAACCACCGCCACACCCGTATACACGCGGTGTTCGCGGTTTGACAGCATACGCAGCATGTCTGCCGCCTCGGCCTCATCCTTCGGTTTGCCGAGCACCCGGCGGTTCACCGCCACCAGCGTATCCGCGCCGATCACCAAAGCCTCAGGGTGTTGCCGCGCAATATCGGCGGCTTTGTCCGCGGCGAGCATTTTCACCTGTGCCGCAGGCGTTCCCGTGGCTGTTTCGTCAATCCCGCTCGGTATGATCTCAAACTTTGGGATGATGTAACCGAGCAGCTCTTTGCGCCTCGGCGAGGCCGACGCGAGTATCACGCGGGTTTGCGGGTTCATGCTCATACTATTTGTTCACCACGGCACACGCGTTGCCAAGCTTATCCGTGTTCGCGATGGTGCCCTTGGGGCACGCATCGGCACAGATGCCGCAGCCGGTGCACTTGTCATAATTAATCACGGGCAGGTTGTTCACCATCTCAATTGCGTCCTCGGGGCACTTCTTCGCGCAAATGCCGCACGCAATGCAGCCCGCCTTGCAGTTTACCGTCACGGCCTTGCCCTTTTCGGTGGTGCGGCAGCTGATAAACACATTTTTGTTTTGCGGCATCACCTTAATCACGTTCTTCGGGCACGCGGCGACGCATTGTCCGCAGCCCGTGCACTTGGTTTCGTCAATTGCTGCAATACCCTTGTCGCTCAAATGAATCGCGCCGAATGGGCACACCTTGCCGCAGGTTAGCAGCCCCACGCAGCCAAACGCGCACGATTTCGGGCCGCCCGCCACCAGCGCAGCCGCACGGCAGTCGGAAATGCCCGAATAGGTGTACTGCGACACGCAGTTCTCACTGTCACCATGGCACAGCACGCGCGCCACAATTTTGTCGGCAGGCGCGGCTGCCACGCCGAGCAGCGCCGCAATCGCGTTTAAATTATCGCACGAGAGCGCGCTGCATTGATTCACCTGCGCCTCGCCCGCGCACAGCGCCTTGGCAAGGCCGTCGCAGCCGGGATACCCACAGCCGCCGCAGTTGGCACCCGGCAGCAGCTCGCGCACCTTTTCGAAATTTTCATCAGTCTCCACCGCGAGCAGTTTGGCCGCAATGGCCAGCCCGAGGCCGAGCACCAACCCGAGGCCGCCCAGCGCGACAACAGGCCATAATATCTCATTGATCATAAGCTTTTATCCTCCATTATACGAGCCCTGAGAATCCGAGGAAGGCGATTGCCATCAGCCCGGCCGAAACAAGAGCGATGGGAAATCCCTTTAAGGGCTCGGGGATGTTTGCAAGTTCAAGCCGCTCGCGGATGCCCGCAAAAAGCACGATGGCCAGCGTAAAGCCGAGTGCGCCGCCGATGCCGTTAACGAGCGTCTGCAGCAGGTTGTAGTTCTCGTTGATGTTGAGTATCGCCACGCCAAGCACCGCACAGTTGGTGGTGATAAGCGGCAGATACACGCCGAGCGCAAGATACAGCGAGGGAACGAGCTTTTGCAGCGCCATTTCCACCAGCTGCACCAGCGCCGCAATCACGAGTATGAACGCAATTGTCTGCAGGTATTCAATCCCGAGCGGTACGAGTATGTAATACTGCACGAGATACGTTATCACCGAAGCGAGCGCCATAACGAACGTAACGGCGAAACCCATGCCCATCGCCGTTTCCACCTTTTTGGAAACGCCGAGGAACGGGCAGATACCAAGGAACCTCGACAGCACGAAGTTGTTGACGAGTATTGAGCTTAAAAGCAGCAGCAGTATGCCTGTAAAACCATCCATTCGTTAACGCGCTCCTTTCTTTTTTCTTTTTATGCCGATGAAGTTGATAAGCCCCAGCAGCAGCCCGAGTGTGATGAACCCGCCGGGAGCCAGCACCATCATTGTGGCGCCCTGAAATCCGTCACCGAACAATGAAATGCCGAGGAATTCTCCGTTGCCGAGTATCTCGCGAATAGCAGAGATGATGATCAGCGCGGCGGTGAACCCAAGGCCGATACCCACGCCGTCGAGCAGCGAAGCAATCACGCCGTTTTTGTTCGCGAACGATTCGGCTCTGGCAAGAATGATGCAGTTCACAACAATCAGCGGTATAAACAGCCCGAGCGATTCATCCAGAGCGGGCAAAAACGCCTTGAGCAGCATCTGTACCACAGTCACAAACGCCGCGATAATGACGACGTAGGCCGGTATGCGTACCTTAGACGGAATGAAGCTACGTAGCATCGAAATCACGACGTTGGACCCGACCAGCACGAATGTGGCCGCAAGGCCCATGCCGATGCCGTTGAAAACCGCCGTAGTGACCGCGAGCGTGGGGCACATGCCAAGCACCAGCCGAAACGTTGGGTTTTCCGTGAACATACCGTTTTTGAGTATGCTCATGGGTTTAACTTTGTTTTTCATTGCGCACCTCCCGCCATCTGCTTATAGAATTCAACCACCGTGTTCACGGCGCCCACAATGCCTTTGGATGTGATCGTCGCGCCCGAGATGGCATCCACCTGATACTCGTTTTCGGGGGCATGCTTAACCACCTCAAAAGGCTGATCATAGGGTTTCCCCGCATCGAACTGCGGCAGCAATTCTTCGGGCGCTTTGGAACCAAAGCCGGGTGACTCCGCATTGCTGCCCATGCTGACGCCTTTAACATAACCATCCGCCCCGATTCCCATTGTCAGATTCAGCCCCGAGCTGTATCCCTTGGTAACCACAGCCGCTGTGATGCCGATGGCGTTGCCGTTTGAATCCAGCGCTTCGTAAACTTCTTTAATAATGGCGTAATCTTCTGGGATAGCAATATCCAATTTCTTAAAATCCACTGCGTCGGGGAACACGGTCTGCCGCGCCTCTGTGGCTTTTTTCAGCTCCTGCTCGGCGATCGGTTCCTTGGTAACGGCGTTGACAACGCCGAGTATAATGCCGGCAATCACCGTGATAATGAGCAGCTTAAACGTGATAACGACGATATTTTTCATTTCACCGCACCTCCAAACCGCTTTGGCATAAACGCTTTATCAATCAGCGGCACCACGAGGTTCATAATCATAATGGAATACGACACGCCATCGGGATAGCCGCCCCACAAACGAATCACGCTGGTGAGAACGCCGCAGCCCGCCGCAAACACGATTTTGCCCGTGCCGCTCATCGGCGAGGTGGTGTAGTCGGTCGCCATGAAGAACGCGCCAAGCATCAGGCCGCCGCCGAGTATGTGATACAGCGCGTCGCCCGTGAACAGCCCCTGCGGCCCGGCAATCCAAGTGAACAAGGCCACTGTGCCGATGTACACCACCGGGATACGCGGGTCAATCACGCGGCGCGCAATCAGGTAAAGGCCGCCGATGATCAGCGCAATCGCGCTCGTTTCACCAATGCAGCCGCCGATATTGCCGATAAACATATCCTGATAGGAAGATAACGCTTCGCCCATTTTCAGCGCGCCCAGCGGTGTCGCCGAGGAAACCGCGTCGGCACCCGGAATCGTCCAGGTTGTCATGAGCGTCGGCCATGACGCGAGCAGGAACGCGCGCGCGGCGAGAGCGGGGTTGATAAAGTTGTGCCCAATGCCGCCGAATGCCTGCTTCACAATCGCGATGGCGAAAACGGAGCCGAGCATCGGTATCCAAAACGGCACCGACGGCGGCAGATTCAGCGCGAGCAGCAGGCCGGTCACGGCAGCACTGCCATCGCTTACGGTAACTTTTTTGTGCAGCAGCAATTGAATCACCGCTTCGGTGAGCATTGCGAATACCACGCTGACGAGCACCACCATCAGCGCATTAAGACCGAAAATATAGACGCCGAACGCCGTCGCAGGCAGCAGTGCGATCATCACGTCGCGCATGATGCGCGATGTTGTTTCGCTGGCACGCACATGCGGCGACGAGGACATAATGTACTGATCCATACACACCTCCAAAATAAGATAAAAGAATTATTTCTTACGCCTTTGCATAATCTGAGATTTGGCGAGACGCATTTCCTGCACGAGATGGCGGTTCGCCGGACAGACGTACGCGCAGCTGCCGCATTCGATGCAATCGAGCACGTATGTTTTTTCCGCATCTTCAAACCGCTCATGCTCCGCATAATCACCGAGCAGATACGGCAGCAGACCCATCGGGCAGACCATCACACACTTGCCGCAGCGGATGCAGGCAGATTCTTCCGTACCTCTGACCATTTTGTCGTTGAGCGCCAGCAGCCCCGAGGTGCCCTTCATCACAGGCGAGTTTAGATTGTGCTGTGTGATGCCCATCATCGGGCCGCCCGCAATCAGCTTTTCCACCTTGCCCGAGAAGCCGCCCACCTGCGCGATCACATGAGAAATCGGCGTGCCGAGGCGTACGAGCAGGTTAGACGGGCTGCTGACGGCACCCGTCACGGTGACCACGCGCTCATACAGCGGCAGCCCTTTCTCAATGGCGAGGCAGATCTGGTAAACAGACCCCGCATTGACGACCACAGCACCCACATCCATCGGCAGACCGCCGGACGGAATCTGGCGCTTGGTGACCGCATAGACCAGCTGCTTTTCAGCGCCCTGCGGGTATTTCACGCGCAGCGTATCCACGTTGATGTTCTTGCCCTGAGCCGCTTTGGTAACGGCGGCAATCGCGTCGGGCTTATTGTCTTCAATCGCGATATAAGCTTTGTCGACGCCGAGCACCTTCATCATGGCCTCAAGGCCTCGCACAATCTCGTCCGGATGCTCCAGCATGAGCCGATGATCGGCGGTTAAATACGGTTCGCATTCCGCACCGTTAACAATCAGCGTGTCGATCTTCTTTTCGGGCGGCGGCGAGAGCTTAACGTGCGTCGGAAAAGCGGCACCGCCCATGCC
>JAEZIW010000068.1 GCA_023436525.1 Bacillota bacterium
ATGTGTGCTGTATACCACTGCGTTGTCACTGATTACCATACCCGTAAATATGCTGCTGCTTACCGTCTAATAATTTCATACCCCGCCTTGTCTTGAAATGCGGATGTTGTATTCATACATATCCGTACGATAAGCCGCGCGCTCATAATACAGTGTAACGCCGCTGGCCGCATAATACAGGGTGTTCACCTTGAGCACCGGTGTCTGGCGCGTAATACGAAGGTCTTTTTGCAGCTGCGGCCCGGGAAGGTCGGCTGTCATCGAGCTGTCCGCGATTGCGATTTTATGCTCATATGTATCCGTCATCAGGCTGTAAAGCGAGCCCATCAGGTCGGCCCGGCGCAGCCCCGGGCAGATATGTGTCGGGATAAATATCTCTTCCATTGCCACGGGCGTGCCGTCGGCCAGACGAATACGCACCGCACGGTACACGTCTCCTTTGCAACCTAGCAACTCAGCAACCGCTGCGGGCGGTTCGCAGAGGCTGAACGCGCTCACTTTTGTTGCAGGCGTGAGCCCTCTTTGCCGCACAGTTTCGGTAAAGCTTGAGATGTTACGCTGCTTCATTCTGGAGGCCGATACAAACGTGCCGCGTCCCTGCTCACGGTACAGCAGCCCGGCCGTCACCAGCTCGGTGAGCGCTTGACGCACCGTCATGCGCGCAAGCCCATGCGCCGCCGCGAGATCCCTCTCCGAGGGCAGCCTGTCGCCCGGTGATAGAGTTCCGCTTTCAATTTGGCTCCGTATCATATCTTTAAATGTTTCATAAACCGGCATACATTTTTCTCCCGAATATTTATCCAAAGCTTAGCACGTCGAAGAAGGCCTGTAAATATTTACGCGAATATAAGCACAAAATAGGCGTGAAAGAAGCGGTTTATCCGATATGAAGGGAGCAAAAATGAAAAAAATACTGAAAAAAACTGTATTATTGACGCTTGTGCTTTGTCTGTTTACAGTCACGCTGACAATGGCGGCAAACACGTATACCGTGAAGCCGGGCGATACGCTATCCAAAATCGCAAGCGCCAATAACGTGACCATCAGTGATCTGCTCGCGGCCAATCCGTCAATTAAGAACGCATCGTTAATTTACGTAGGGCAGTCAATCACAATTCCGTCCACCAAATACGTCAGCTACAAGGTGGTCAGCGGCGATACATTTTGGGGCATTTCAAGAAAATTTGAGATCAGCATGGTTGAGCTGAAAAAAGCGAACCCGCAGATTACGAATACAGCCGCGATTTATGTGGGACAGACAATCATGATACCGGATACGCAGTCTCTGTTCAGCCACGAACAGCAGGTGTTTGAGCTGGTTAATAAGGAGCGCGCGGCGCGCGGGCTGTCGCTGTTTAAGCTGAACGCGGAGCTGTCGCGCGTGGCGCGTTACAAAAGTCAGAACATGATCGACAAACGCTATTTCTCGCATCAGTCGCCCACATACGGCTCGCCGTTTGATATGATGCAAAGCTTCGGGCTTCGGTTCAGCGCAGCGGGAGAGAACATTGCGTACGGGCAAAGGACGGCCGCGGAGGTGATGAATTCGTGGATGAATTCGGCGGGGCATAAGGCGAACATCCTCTCGCAGGCTTATACGAATATCGGCATCGGCGTGGCGAAAACGGCGAGCGGCACGCTATACTGGACGCAGATGTTCATGAACCCGTATTGAGAGTCCAGGGCTTAATGATTCAGCAGGCTGCCTTGGCGGATTCTTTTACGCTCAGGCAGCTTGGCTGCCGGTCACTCCTTCCGTCAAATGCCGGATTTCATCCGCCATTTGCCACCTCCCTCTCGGAGGGAGGCAAGGGTGCGGTGACGTATGCGGCTGAAATGAAGTAATGAGAAAGCGGCTATCGTCTCTACTGGGACTAAATTCAAAACAAGAGTATTCCTTTACCCCGTAGGGGTATACTCGCATGGATTAGCAGATTAAACAACACGGAACGACATACCCCATTCGGGGCACAAGCAGGGGTCGTTCCCTACGATTCGAAGCATAATAAAAAAGTATTCCTATACCCCGAAGGGGTATAATTGCATGGCTTAGCCGATCAAATCAACTTGGAACGACATACCCCATTCGGGGCACAAGCAGGGGTCGTTCCTTACATAGAAAAAGCAGGGGACTTACACGTCAACCCTGCTTTTTCCTTGGGGCTTTGGGAGAGTTATGTCGTAAGCTGATTATCTGTAAAGCGTGCCCGCGAGCTCGGCGAGCTGCACGAATTGGGCACGATAGCCGTCTTCATCAACACCGCGTGAGGTTTTCGCGCGGCTGACCGCACTCGCTAGACTGGCATTGCCCTTGAACTGCGAATCTTTCAGCACCAGCGCAAACTCCGCCACGGCCGACGCGAACACGAAATCACTGTCCGGTGCGTCGGTAACGTTGGCGACACCGGCCATGGTGGATATAAGCTTGCTTTCGCTGCCTTCCGGCTGCTTGTAGCGGAATTTCACATACATCCAGTCACTCGCGGGCTTTTTGGGCTCCGGTTGTTTGCCGTTCTGAAACATCAGCGGATCAACGCTGCTGAAGGCCTCGGTGGCATCCACCAGCACCAGCTCGTAGAATGCGGTGACGCAGTGCCCGGCGCCCATCTCGCCCGCGTCTTTTCTGTCGTTGTTGAAATCTTCGGCTGCCAGCACACGGTTGTCGTAGCCGACCAGCCGGTATTCGCGCACCGCTTCGGGGTTAAACTCCACCTGTACCTTCACGTCTTTGGCCACTGTGAACAGCGTGGCGCAGGCTTCGTTAACAAGCACCTTTTTGGCTTCCATCAGCGAGTCGATATAGGCGTAGTTGCCGTTGCCCTTGTCGGCGAGTGTTTCCATGTGGTTATCTTTCGTGTTGCCTGTGCCAAAGCCAAGGACGCTTAAGAAGATGCCGCTGTCGCGCTTGTTTTCAATCAATGTCTCCAGCTCCGCGTCGGACGACGGGCCGACATTGAAATCGCCGTCGGTGCATAGAATCACGCGGTTTTTGCCGCCTTTAATGAGGTAGTGGGCCGCCACGCGGTACGCCAGCTCAATGCCGTCACCGCCTGCTGTGGAACCGCCCGCATAGAGCCGGTCCAGCGCGCTGTTGATGGCGGCTTTGTCGTTGCCGGGGCAGCCGTCCATGACGACGCCGGAGGCACCCGCATACACCACGATAGACACGCGGTCTTTCTCGCTCAGGTTGTCTGCGAGCATGCTCATGGCCGATTTGACAAGCGGCAGCTTGTTTGGGTCATCCATCGAACCGGAGACATCAAGCAGGAACACAAGGTTGCTCGGGGGTGCTTCGCTTTTATCAAGCTCGGCGGCTTTAAGCGCCACTCGCGCTAGATAATGATTGGCGTTCCACGGGCAGCTGCTGATGGTGACGCCCACGTTAACGGGATCGGTACCGTGCGGCGCGGGGTAATCGTAGCTGAAGTAGTTAATGCATTCTTCCACGCGCACCGCATCGGTGGGGGGCAGCCAGCCGTCGTTTAAATACTGGCGAATCTGGCTGTACGACGCGGTATCGACGTCGATGGAGAAGGTACTCAAGGGTTGATCGAGCGGAGAGTAGTATACGCTTTCCTGAGATATGCCGTATTCCTCGTTGGTCGTGTCCGCCGTGTTCTGGTACGGATAGGGGTCGGCGTTGCCGTTGAAAGCGTACGATTCTTCAGCGGCGGCTTCCGCTGATTCGGCAGGCGCTTCGGACGCATACGCCTGCCCGGGTTCGGCGGGGTAGTAGGCAGCAGATTCAGATGCAGAGGATGCAGCGGGTGCTGCGCAGCCTGCCAATGCGCCCAAGGTGACCACCACAGCCAGCCATATTGCAATTATTTTTTTCATCGTTTTCATGAGGGGAGCCTCCTGTTTCGTTTTTACACACCAAAGACGAGCGGTTTTTGGAAGAAGTTCCGAGGGAGGGAAATAATACAAATTTTCGTAATAGAAATCAGTGGTTTTGAAACAGAAATGTAAAAAAACGGGGATGAATTAAGTGTTCTATGAAGGCTTGGGACAACAAAAAAGCGGGCCGAAGCCCGCTTTCATCATGTTCAATCTTATTCGCTAATCAGCACAGCCTTGATGCGGCGCACTCCCGCCGAGCTTGACTGCTCCTTCTGAATCTCAAACCGGCCAAGCTCGCCTGTGTTGCCCGCATGCGGCCCGCCGCAAATCTCCTTTGAGAAATCGCCCGCGGAATACACCTTCACGATGCTGCCGTACTTGCTGTCGAATATACCGATCGCGCCCTGATCCTTCGCTTCGGCCACGGTCATCTCTTCGCAGACAACCGGCATTTTCTTATCTATCGCTTCGTTCACAAGACGCTGCACCTCTTTGAGCTCGTCTTCCTCCACCTTGCGTGAAAACGCAAAGTCGAAGCGCAGACGGTCTGCCGTGATGTTGCTGCCGCGCTGCTCCACCTCGGTACCGAGCACCTGCCGCAGGGCCGCGTGCATCAAATGCGTGGCCGTATGCAAGCGCGCTGTGGCTTCGCCCGTATCGGCAAGCCCACCCTTAAAGCGCTGCTCCGCGCCCGCGCCGGACACTTCCTGGTGCTTCTGGAATGCGGCTTCAAAGCCCTTCTGATCCACTTCGAGGCCGTGCTCGTGCGCCAGCTCCAGCGTAAACTCCAGCGGGAACCCAAACGTATCATACAGATGGAACGCATCCTGTCCGGAAATCACTTTGCCGTTAAGCCGCGTTTCGAGCTTTTCAAACTCCTTAAGCCCCTGTGTGATGGTGCGCGTGAACCGCTCCTCTTCAAGATTCAGTTCGCTGATAATACGGCTCTGGTTCTGCCCCAGCTCCGGATAAACGTCTTTATACTGGTCGATCACGGCCTGCGCAACGTGCTGCAGCGACATCCGCTCGATTCCGAGACGCAGCGCGTAGCGCACAGCGCGGCGGATCAAACGGCGCAGCACATAACCCTGATCCACATTCGAGGGTGTCACGCCGCGGCGGTCGCCCATGATAAAGGTGGCACAGCGCACATGGTCTGCAATGATGCGAAACGCGCGCGTGGTTTCGGGATCGTCGTTATAATTCTTGCCCGAAAGCGCGGATATTTTAGCGAGTATACCCGTGAACGCGTCGGTGTCGTACACGCTCTTTTTGCCCTGCAGCGTGGCAATGGTGCGGTCGAGCCCCATGCCGGTGTCCACGTTTTTCTGAGACAGCGGCTCAAATGTGCCGTCTGCCGTTTTGTTGTACTGCATGAACACGTCGTTCCAGATCTCAAGATATTTGCCGCATGAGCAGGCCGGGCTGCACTCGGGCGAGCACGCGGGAACGCCGGTGTCAATGAACATCTCGGTGTCCGGGCCGCACGGGCCGGTGATGCCGGCGGGGCCCCACCAGTTGTGCTTCTTGTCAAGGAAGAAGATGTGGCTCTCTTCCACACCAAGGCTCATCCAGATATCGGCGGATTCGGTGTCCTTCGGGGCATCGGCATCGCCCGCAAAGCAGGTGAAGTAGAGCCTGTCCTTATCAATGCCGAGCCAGTCTTGAGAGGTTAAGAATTCAAAGCTATATTCAATCGCTTCCTTTTTGAAATAGTCCCCGAGAGACCAGTTGCCGAGCATCTCAAAGAACGTGCAGTGAGACGCATCGCCCACCTCGTCGATATCGCCGGTACGTACGCACTTTTGTACGTCGGTTAAGCGCTTGCCCTCCGGGTGCTTCGCGCCCAGCAGATACGGCACCAGCGGGTGCATGCCTGCCGTGGTAAACAACACGGTCGGGTCGTTCTCGGGTATCAGTGACGCGGAGGGGATGATCTTATGCCCCTTCGACGCGAAAAAATCCAAATACATCTGCCGAAGCTCGTTACTGGTCAGCTGTTTCAATGTCGTGTTTCTCCTTTGATAAACGGTTTATGACAATTAAACATTATAGCAATAAAACAGGCGCAAAACAAGGCATATCTAATTTGATAATGCCTTGATGCGCCTTTATTTTCAACTGAAGTAATTAATATATTACTTCATCAATTATATCATCATTTATCTTATTGCGATTTTCAAAATAAAAATCCGGCAACTTATCATGATATTCGCTTAATGCATCTGGATGCTCTTTTGTATACTTTAGAGCTTCTTCATACAGCCAATTCTCAGAATTGTGTGGGATATGATGCTCAAGATAGTAAGTCTTAGGAATGGGCTTGCCTTCGGGATCATATCCACCACCGTCTTCGCGAATTCTTTCTACAATTATTCTTCGCATATATTGCGAAGTACTAAACAGATAATTCTTTCTTACAAATACTTTCGGAACAAGCATTATGGGTCTATTATTGTATGTATAGCATGGTTGATTACTATATAGTTTCCATGATTGTGTACTTGAATCCCAGGAATAGAAGTCGGTTGTTTCCGTTGGTTGCTTCTTATATTTAGCTAATTGATTTAACGTATATTGATTTAACTCAAAGTGAAGAATATTGGTGATTAAATCAGACATCCCATCTTCGGCAAACCCAGCTAAAAGGACCGGCAAATCTTGTGAAACGCTAATTGTAGGAATCGCATCGACTAATTTATCAAGTGGAGCGAACGTACTTATCAAACCTTCGGCAGTATTACCTTTGCCGGGATAACCATATCCGAGATAGGTGCTATTCTCTTCAGATGCATGGGATAGGATTTGATGCTTCAAATCAACACTCTTATCTCT
This sequence comes from Bacillota bacterium, assembly GCA_023436525.1. Lineage (GTDB taxonomy): Bacteria > Bacillota > Clostridia > Christensenellales > SZUA-584 > SZUA-584. The sequence goes on from JAEZIW010000068.1 coordinate 6,676, forward strand.
ATATGCAATGAAGAAAATATCAAAGAACGAATGTAATGTCTTGATACACTGTTCTGCAATTGGATGACTGCTTTCTTCAATTCTGCATGGATCAATAAAAAGTTGATTATCATCATTAAGATTGACATCGACAAAATCGTAATGTTGATGTCCTTTGGGCCCGATTTTCCACTCTTGTGAAGCATGATGTTTCATAATAGTTCTCCTTTGTAAAATAATTATATTTTGAAAGAAACTATTATGAGGTAAATGAATTGCAATCTACAGAGCTTTTGGTATAATACCAATATTGACGTAGTTATGTACAATATTTATTACCGGAGAAAGTCATGTTCCTAGCATGACTTTTTCAATTTGTCTCTTTCGTATACAATATATATTAAATTATTCCATACGTCAAGAAAAAATTAATATGTTGAGTAAAAAAATTTACTATAGGATTATATTTACGTGAGTATGGTAAATTACTTGACTCAATATTAAACTAATGGTATAATTGCACATTCAATTGAGGAGGACAAACCTATGGCTAAAGTTCAAGTTACAAGCCAATTAGCCGAATTGATAAAAACTATAAGAATACAAAATGGAATTTTATCTAAAGACTTGGCGACTTATCTAAAAAAAAGTCCCGCATATATATCTAAGCTCGAAAGTGGTGAGATACAATCACTGGATAGAGATATGCTTTTTGATGTTTTGGAATATATCACAAAAGGAAACTCATCATTTGATGAAATCATAGAAGAAGTATTTGCTACTTTGAAGTTTAAATATAATCGTGAAGAAATTGAGAATCAACTTTGGTTTGATAATTTTGATACAGTAGAAAGACTGATACCGATTCCTGAGGAGCTAGTTGATGAATTTAATAATCAAATTAAAGAATTGAATATTACTCGTTCGTATCTATTAACAAGAATCAATGGTAACGATTCAATAGAAGATCGTATTCGAAATGATTCGTCATATCCAAAAAATGAATGGTTTCATATTGATGATGAGAGTAGTTCAAAAGGACGATCTATTATAATTGACCTATCTGATCAGATTCTAAATGACATATTAGATAAAAAAGTGACTAAGTCAGTATATATCTTCATACTTGCAATATGTTTTTATCTTCTAAAAATAAAAAGTTACGGGGATATTAAAGGCATTGATGAATCATCAATGCAAAATATTATGATTGAGGCAGTAGATACTCTTAATAGATATAAATTCTATTCATTATCTGAAAAAGACAAACTTATTTATAAGGCGGAAACTCCAGAAGAATATGATAGGTTATTAAACTCATTTGATCTACAGAATCAAGAGGTTATTAATGAAATACTGGGTGGCTATTCGTTTTGGTCTGAACGAGATATAAAATTCGCAAATTATCAATTCAATTTATATTTAAAAAACATGAAATGGGATCTGGGCTTCATGATGAAACTAATAAGCCTAGATTTTAATAGTCTATCAAAAACAAATTATACAAATAAAAAATCCTTGATGGATGAAATCATTAGCTTGATTACAAAGTATCAAGAACTCTCAGAGAATGATAATAGCGTTGAAATATATTAGTTAACTAATTTCTAATAACAAACGCATTGCCCTTCATCATAACCAGAACGATAACAATGCTGAACACGGACAGTGCCGCCATGCTTAAAAACCCGGCCGCGTACCCGAAGCCGCCGACGATGACACCCATGAGCACAGGCCCCAGCGTCATGCCGATGCCATAGCACGCCTGAAACACAGCCATGGTGGTGGCGCGTGCTCCCGGCTTCGCGTGTTCCATCGCGCACGCCATTGAGAGAGACATGATACCGCCGTTCGCGATACCGCATAATGCCTGCAGGAGATAGAGCTGCCAGACGGCGGCGGCCAGCGCGAGGCCTGCGCAGTAAACAACAAAACAGCCGAACAAAAAGATGAACACGGCTTTGTGGCTCCATCGCTTCAAGTAGCCGATAACCAGAGAGGAAACAACCGAGAAACCGATAAATATGATCATGCAGAGCGCCAGTTCCAAGTCGCTCGCTCGCATCAGCTTGGCGTAAGATGTGGTGAACGACATTGTGGTGGAAAACACGATGGCCTGCTGCGACAGACAGAGAGCCGAGAAGAACAGCAGCGGCTTGTTTTTTATGATATCGGCCAAATTGGTTTTTTTGGTGTCAACGAAAACGGGGTGTGGTTCCTTGATGAAAAGCAGCGTGAGCGTGCCGCATACCGCAGCGATGATACTGGCGGCGAACAAGAACACGATGCCGAGCCCATCGGCGATATAGGCGCTCGCGATAAACCCGAGCAGTATGCCGCCGTTGTTGGCGGCTATGGTGATGCCGGTCGCTTTTTTGAGTTCCTCAGGCTCAAACAGCGCCGAGAAAAAAACGGTGACGGACACCCATGTGGCCGAGGTGACACCCGAGAGAAAATTGGCGGCCAAGAATGCTGCCGGATACGGGAAAATGATGCGGATGGCCGAAGCTCCCGCCGCACATATCAAACCGATTAATATCAGCTTTTTCTGTCCGGCTTTTCGGTCGGCCAGTATGCCCACCGGTATGCGCAGCAGCACCTGAGCAAACCCGTATGAGCCCACGATAATGCCGACAAACGACGACGCCGCGCCGATAGAAAGCAGATACGGGGTGTGATGCGGAATGTAAACGTATTGCGCAAACCAGAAAAACATTATCATGATGACGAGAAGCGCTTTGGTGACGGATTTCTTTTGCATGTTAGACTCCGGTTGAATTTTATTGATGGCTTTTACATTTATCAGTGAAAGCACGCGGCCCACAATGCCTGCATCGCCTGCGTGCAAAACAGCGTGTTGCAATAGATACCCCGCCCATCCGATGCCATATCCGCGCCGTTGCACAGCACCGCTGCCGCATTCTTCGTATGTGGGTCGAACATAAATATAGCCTGTGCGCCGAAAGCCCGTCCGTAGTGACCGATCAGCGGCTGTAATGAAAGATGGTCATAATGCATCAGGTTCAACCCTGTTTTGATCAAGCTGTCTTCAAAATGAACCGCGCACATCTCATTCACAGCGCTTTTGGACAGTATACGAACGCCGTTTGATACGCCGCCGTTCAGCAGCAGCTGTGTGACGGTTAGCAGATCACGCGCGCGCATGTAACCGTTGCCCTGTGCCGAACGATAGGCTTCGCCCACGGGCATCGCGCACAGCTGTTTTTTATTCGCGAGCGACTTTTTCAGCCAATCCGCATCGCCGATGCCGCCTGATGCATCAGGCACCGCAACTTCCAAACCATGCAGCGTATCGGCATCCAGCGTGGCGTCGTTAAGCCCCAGCGGCGCAAACAGCCGCTGTTTCACAAGTTCGGCAAACCGTACACCGGTGATGCATTCTGCCACCGTGCCCATCACGCCGGACCCGAAGCTGGAGTATTCGTAACGCGTACCGGGCCTTTCGGGCAGCCAGTTAGCGGGGGCGTCTCCCGGGCTGCCGGGAGGCAATATCTCACTCAACTTGAAAGCAGGCAGCTCTCCGGCGAGTATTTTATTGTAGCTGCCGTTCTCAGACAGCGTGCTCGTGTGCGTCATCAGCTGACGCAGCGTGATGGGTACACCCGGCCAACGCGGGTTGCGCACGCTGTAGCCAAGATAGTCACTGATATCCGCGTCCAACTCTGCTTTGCCTTCGTCCACCAGCGTCATCAGCGTCATCGCCGAGAGGTGCTTCGTGACCGAAGCCAGCCGGTATATCGTGTTCGGCGTGGCGGGCAGGGCGTGCTCTTTATCGCGATACCCCAGTGCCCCTTCAAATATCAGGGCACCGTCGCTCGTTGCGGCTGCCGAGAGGCCCGACGCACCACGCTGCTCTGCCACCCGGTATAAAGCCGCCATCGCTGACTCATGCATGTCCGTTACCTCCGCTGTATGTATGTTTCATTTTAACACAGCTGCATGAACAAATGCCATAACAATGGATACGAGTTGTGCTGGCATACGTTCATGCGGCGGCTTTGATATTGACACCGTACAAAGAGTTGTCATATACTAGATAACGAGACGAGAAAGAATGCATGTTAATAGATGAGACGAGAGATGTTATTCTTTGACGACTCAAAAAATAACAAGATCAGAGGAGACGAGTCATGAGCAAATCCATTCCCAATAAAGTCTATCTTTCCGAAAACGAATTACCAAAGCAATATTACAACATCATGGCGGATATGCCGAACAAGCCGATGCCGTATCTTCATCCGATGACGCAGCAGCCTGCGGGGCCTTCCGATTTAGAGCCGCTCTTCGCCAAGGCGCTGATCGAGCAGGAGATGTCGACAGAGCGGTATATTGATATTCCCAAAGAAGTCAGAGATATCTACGCGAAATTCCGTCCGTCGCCGCTGGTGCGTGCTTATGGCCTGGAAAAGGCGCTGGATACACCCGCGAAAATCTACTACAAATACGAAGGTAATAACCCGTCGGGCAGTCATAAGCTGAACAGCGCTGTGCCGCAGGCTTTTTACAACAAGATTGAGGGCATCAAGCGTTTGTCGACCGAGACGGGTGCGGGCCAGTGGGGCAGCGCGCTGTCCATCGCCTGCGCGATGTTCGGCCTTGAGTGCGCCGTGTATATGGTGCGCGTGTCATACGAGCAAAAGCCGTACAGAAAGACGCTGATGCAAACCTACGGCGCAAACGTGGTCGCCAGCCCGTCTAACCTGACTAATGCGGGACGTTCGATACTCGCCAAAGACCCGAATTCACTCGGGAGCCTCGGCATCGCAATTTCCGAAGCCGTGGAAGACGCGGCGATGAGAGAAGATACGCATTATGCGCTCGGCAGCGTGCTGAACCACGTGATTCTGCACCAGACCATCATTGGACAGGAAGCCAAGAAGCAGTTTGAAATGATCGATGAATACCCGGATATCGTGATCGGCTGCAACGGCGGCGGCAGCAACTTCTCCGGCTGCGCGTTTCCATTTATCCATGAGACGCTCACCAAGGGCACCAAGACGGAATACGTCGCGGTGGAACCCGCGGCTTGCCCCAAGCTGACCAAGGGCAAGTTCATGTACGATTTCGGCGACACCGCCAAGATGGCGCCCATCACGATGATGTATACGCTGGGTCACGATTTTGTTCCGGCCGGTATTCACGCGGGCGGCCTGCGTTACCACGGCGATTCCGCGCTGCTCTCTCAGCTGTATCACGATGGTTTCGTGAAGGCGGCGGCGGTGCAGCAGACCGACGTGTTTAAAGCGGCGGTTCAGTTTGCCAAGAGCGAAATCATACTGCCTGCGCCCGAATCGTCTCACGCGATTGCGTATGCAATTGAAAAGGCACTGGAGTGCAAGGAAAAGGGCGAAGCCAAAACGATATTCTTCAACCTCTCAGGCCACGGCGACTTTGACCTTGCGGCGTATGAAGAATACCTTGCAGGCAACTTGAAGGACTTTGAGTATACCGATGAGATGCTGTGTCAGGGGCTGTCCACCGTTCCCACGATCGGCTAAAACGACCATCTTAAGGCGGCTGCACACGCGGCCGCTTTTTTGGTTCGTTGATTATTGACAAGTCAGCAGCCATACGATAAGATTACCAGTAGTAATTACCAATGGTAATGAGGAGGGCATTATGAAGTCTACAATCACACTTAGGCCGATGAGCGCGGACGACGCGCAGCCGGTGATGGACATTTTTAATTATTACGTGGAGAACAGCTTCGCGGCTTATCCGCAAACGCGCCTGCCCGAGGCGTTTTACCCGAACCTGATGGCATCTTATCAGGGCTACCCAAACGCCGTCGCAGTGGATGGGGATAAGGTGGTGGGCTTTGGCGGCCTGCGTGCCTACAGCCCGATATCCACGTTCTCTCATACAGCGGAAATCTCATATTTCTTGAGCCCGGATGTGACCGCCAAGGGGCTCGGTACACTGATGCTGACACATTTCATTGAGGAAGCAAAAACGAAGAATATCGAGTCGATCATTGCCAGCATCAGCTCACTTAACGATGTAAGCCTTGCGTTTCACAAAAAGCATGGTTTTAAGATATGTGGTACACTGAAAAGCATCGGACGTAAAAACGGCGTGTCGTTTGATGTGGTCTATATGCAAAAAATGATCTGAGGGGTAAACAGATGGCGAAGGGCTTGAGCAAGCAGCGCGTGATTGAAACCGCGCTGAAGCTGATTGACGAGACCGGCACAAAAATCAACTTCCGTGATATCGCGCGTGAGCTGAATTGCGCGCACACGAATCTGTATAATTATTTTGATTCGTTTGATGCGCTGCTCTGGGAAGCGCAGGAAGACATCATGCGGCGGCTGCAAAGCAGCATTGATGAAAACACCGCCCGCAAAACAGAGCCGGAAGCAAAGCTGGCCGCTTTTTTTCACTCGTTTGTGGATTTTTATCTTAGGCATAAGGGGTGGTTTACTCTTTCATGGTTTGAGCCGCTTCGCAGCCCAAGACCCAAAACGCATTATGATTTGACTGTGAGTACCGTTAACGCTATGCTGACT
>JAEZIW010000105.1 GCA_023436525.1 Bacillota bacterium
TTGTGTGACAACATGGTCATCGCGGTCGAATATATCGTCTCCGGTATATATTTTAAACCGTTCCTGATAGTACTCGCATGAATATGAGAACTGCAGCATCATGAAAAGGCTGTCTGTGAAATACGCATACAGCTTCGGGTCAATATCACTGCGGATATCACCGTCGTCCTGCGCTTTTTGCACCAATGCGGTGTAGGCGTGCGCCGATATAATCTCCAGATCGCGCGACAGCTTTTTGACAAGTGCCGAATTGCTTTCGCTCGTGATCTCGTTATACAGCCTGATCAGATCCGCGTTCTCGCGTGAATGCCGCTGTATCACCCGCACAATGCGTTCCGCTTTAACAAGAATATCGTCTTTGGATTCAAGCGCCTCGGCCAGCACGGCTTCGAGCGTTTCCTGCCCGAAGCGGATGCAGGTTAAAAAGAAATTCTCTTTGCTGTCGAAATACTTGTAAAGCGACCCCACACTGATACCGGCTATTTTGGCAATGTCGTTGATGTTGGCGTTATCGAAGCCTTTATTGGCAAATTCAGCTGTGGCGATTTCCAATATACGCGTACGCTTTTCGTCGGATATTCTGTTAAATGTGTCTTTGTGAAAGGAAACCTGTTTCATAGACCCTCCTGCCAGCGCACGATATGAGTGAGCGTTCGCTCACCAGATAAAAAATAGCATAATAAATAACAAAATACAAGCATATTATTTGACATTGTGGAAGAATATACTTATAATAAAGGTGAGTGAACGCTCGCTCACACTTTCGGTTTTCTCAAGGAGGCTTTCATGGATACAAGGTTTGCAATTTCACAATACCCGAATCCCAAAGAGGTCACAGCTGAGCTCGATGCGCTGATAAGTCAGCCGATTTATTCTATCAAGCCCGAAGCGCTGAAAGACTACGAAGACAACTTCTACGGAAAAAAATGTTCAAAATCAAAAGCCATGATAGATGAAGCCAAACAGATTATTCCCGGCGGTGTGCAGCATAATCTTGCGTTTAACTATCCGTTTCCGCTTGTTTTTGATAAAGCGCAGGGCGCATACCTTTACGATATCGACGGTAACCGGTATTTTGATTTTCTTCAGGCCGGAGGCCCCACGGTGCTCGGGAGCAACCCCGAGACGGTGCGCGAAAAGGTGTTTGAGCTGTTGAACCATTGCGGGCCGTCCACCGGGCTTTTCCATGAGTATGAATATAAGCTGGCAAAAAAGGTCTCCGATTTAATGCCGTCGGTGGAAATGTTTCGCATGCTCGGGTCGGGTACGGAATCGTGCATGGCGGCCATTCGCGTGGCACGGCTGGCAACAAAGAAAAAGTATGTGATTAAAATGGGCGGCGCTTACCACGGGTGGAGCGATCAGCTCGCATACGGCATTCGTATACCCGGGTCGAAATACACACAGGCTCACGGCGTGCCGCATTTTTGCTTCAGTAAAACACAGGAGTTTTTCCCGAACGATTTAAACAGCCTTGAAAGAAAGCTCAAGGTGAATCAGCTGCGCGGCGGCACGGCAGCCGTGCTGATTGAACCGGTGGGGCCGGAGAGCGGCACCAGGCCGCTGGATTTTGATTTTAATAAAAACGTGGCGGCGCTTTGCAAAAAGTATGGCGCGCTGCTGATATTTGATGAGGTGGTCACTGCGTTTCGCATCGGGCTTTCGGGCGCTCAAGGGTATTTCGGCGTAACACCCGACTTAACGGTGTTCGGCAAGGTGATTGCGGGCGGATACCCATCGGCAGGCGGCCTTGGGGGCAAACGCGAATACATGAAGTATCTCGCGGCGGGTATACAGACGGGCGATAAGCATAAAAAGGCGCTGATCGGCGGTACAATGGCGGCCAATCCGCTCAGCTGTGTGGCCGGCTATCATACCATTTGCGAGATTGAGAAACACAACGCCTGTGTGAAAGCAGGGCTTATGGGCGACAGAATGACACAGGGCTTAAAGGCACTGATTAAAAAATACGATCTGCCGTTTGTCGCGTTTAACCAAGGGTCCATCTGTCATCTCGAGACGGTGGGAACCATGCATTTCTCCATCAACTGGGGCAAACCCTGGCAGATACCGGCTGTGCTCAAGGCAACCTCAGCTCGTAAGAAAGAGATGGAGCATATGGGGGCGGCGTACATGGCGGAAGGGCTGGTTACGCTGGCAGGCAGCCGGCTTTACACGAGCGCGGCGTACGACGAAGCCATGATTGATGAAGCGCTGGCCGGGTTCGATCGCGTGTTTGCGAACGTATCCGTAATCGGCTGAGCGGGAGGGCTGAGAATGGATGTGCAAACAGCCAGAGAAGCCGTTGTGGCGGCGGGCTTGAAGCTGGTGGAATCGGGGCTTATTGCGCGCACATGGGGCAACGTGAGCTGCCGTATTGACGATAAGAGGTTCGTCATCACGCCGAGCGGCCTTGCCTATGAGTCGTTGAAGCCGGAAGACATTGTGGTTGTCGGTATCGACGATTTGGAATATGAGGGTGATATTAAGCCCTCTTCTGAAAAAGGCGTTCATGCGCAGGTTTACAAGCTGAAGCCGCATATTCAATTTGTCATACATACGCATCAAACAAATGCATCGGTAGCCGGAATATTGGGGAGAGACGTTGAGATCGCAGCTGAGACAGCCAAATCGTTGATCGGCAGCCGGGCTGTACTGGCGGATTACGGCCTGCCCGGCACGAAGAAACTTCAGAACAATGTGACGAAGGCGCTCAGCCGATCAGACAGCCGCGCCGTGCTGATGCGGAACCACGGCGCGCTGTGCTTCGGCGAAAGCAGCGAAGTTGCTTTTGATGTGGCCATGGCTCTGGAGGAGGAATGCAGCCGTCTGGTGGCTGCCGCGCATAATACGAATTCAGCCGGTTTGGGGTTCAGCTGCCGCAAAGACGGCCTTTGTGTTTTCAACAAGGGCGATACCAAGGTGCAGATAGAAATTCTGACGGGCAAGGCGATTAACAACAAACCGATATCGGCCGAAGCCGCGCTGCACCTCGCGGTGTACAGAGTTCGCCGAGATATAAATGTGATCAAAGGGTCGGTGCTGCCGTATACTCAAAGTGCTTCCGGCGCCAAGGTGAAGCCGCTGCTCGACGATTTTGCGCAGATTATCGGCGTCAGTGTGCGCTCTGTGCAGTGGGATCAAAGCGATGCATCAAAGTTTCGCGTTGTGGGGGCGCTCAGCGGGCGCAACGCGGTGCTGCTCAGCGGTTTTGGCGCGCTGTGCTGCGCCGGAACCGAAGACGATGCCACGGCGGTGGAAATGATACTTGAAAAGGGATGCATGACCCATCTGTCGGCGGCGGCGGCGCATCGATTGAAGCCGATTGCGTTTGTTGAGTGTTTGCTGATGCGCAAGGTGTATCAACTCAAATATTCAAAAAAGTCGCAGCAAAAACAGTAATCCCTCCAATAATAACAATATAGCAGCAAGCCGGCGTTAACTGTCGGCTTGCTGCGTTTATGCTTCGTGCTAAACTAAGAAAACAAATCGGAGGGACGACGATGAACAAAGAAAAGCATCTTAAATCGGTAAAAGCGGGTGTGATAGTGGCAGCTGTGGCGGTGTTGGTGGCAACAGTGAATTTGATTTTGGCTTGCACCCTGGGGACATCTGTTTTTATGTGGTCAGGTCTGGCGATCTTCTTCAGCACAGTGACGATACTGTTTGCGAACATAAGCTCGTATCAAAAAAAGAAAAAGCAGCCGGAAGGTGAAGTGTCCGAAAAAAATGAAAAAGGGATTGATATCATGTTCTAAAAAAGTATAATATAACTGCAATTATGAAACTATTAACAAGCAACATACTCGGTTTTCTAATTGAAAAACAAATGACGTTAATTAAAATAAGAAACGAAACAGAACACATAGAAGGTACTATTTGTGGAAAAAGAAACTTTTTTGTTTACTATTGATTGTTTAAATAATCAATCAAACAATACTGAAAAGGTGTTCAAAGAGTGGTTTGACGAAGAACTACAAAATATAACAATTGCTTTGGAAAATCAATATAAAATCTTCAATATTGGATTAAATCTAAGAAGCCTTGTTAATAGATATAATTTCGAAGAAATTGTTCAAATAGCTTTATTAAGAAACTTTTTTTCTTTTTATTCTATACTTGATCTAACAAAGAAAGGATTAATAGGATCAGCAAGAATAATAATGAGAAATATTTACGAGTTTCTTATTGAAGCAAAATACATAGTAATTACACATGATCAGAAGTTATTTGAGAAATGGAATACAGACGGAGACATAAGTCTTAAGAGAGATGTTTTTAGCAAAGTAGAAAAACCAAACTCAGTTGCGATGAAACAATTTTGGAGAGAGTTATGTGGTTTTAGCCACGCTTCAAAGCGTAGTCAATATTTATCACTGTTATATGATACAGAGTGTTATACAAATTTGCATTTAAACATTATATTTATGTGTATTTTATTAGAAATGAACTATCATTTATTAATCACTTATTATTTAAGAGGCAGTTTAGAATATTACATAAATATAGCAGAGTCGGCAAGAGACGATAAGGAAAATGATACATTAAAGTGTCTAAAGTTGAAGCAAAGGGAGGTTTTTAATAGACTTCGAAAAGATTATTCTCCAATTTCAAAAAAAATTGTATATGATTATAAATTAAAATGGACATTTCATAAGAATACTTGATTTAACTACCAAACCGGTAGTACCTGAAAAAAATGAAAAAGGGATTGATTAACGCCGACTGATATATTATAATAGCTTACGCACCAAAAAAGCGGAGGTATGGCTCAGCCGGTTAGAGCGCTCGCTTCACATGCGAGAAGTCGCTGGTTCGAATCCAGCTATCTCCACCAAAATAAAACAGCACCCCGTGTGGGTGCTGTTTTATTTTATGAAGCTGGATTCAAAGGGCGGATTAAGGAAACGTGCCGGTGGCACGTTTACCCGCCCCGGCTCTGCGACCAAAGTTACAACTACCACGCAGCAGCGCCGCGGACGAGAGGAGGCGGTTTCACGAATCCAGCTATCTCCACCACGTCGGAGCAAACTGTGCTCCACTCAAAAAGCCCTGATCGGATAACTGACCAGGGCTTTTTCGTACCGCTCCGTTGCTCCTCCTTCTCCCCGCAAAGCCTGACATCTTTGCGGGGCCCCTTTCGCTGACCCGCAGCCAATATCGCGAATCATCGAAAGTGGTTTGCGGTATTTCCCCCTCGCGTCGAGGCAGCTTCTAAATAGTCAAAGCATTATTCCAAAGTATGCTGAAAGCTCTGATCAGAGAACCGGTCTCGGTTATACTCTGCGCTCGATTTCTCCGGTACTGCGATTCTTTCTGGCCATAATTAAAACCATCCAATGTGGTGCTTCTATTCTACACCACATTGAAGGTTTACACAAAATTGGGATTGCTCCGTTGTTACAGCGCCCCAAGTTCTCTGATTACAGATGGTACTCCATGGGATATGTCAGATAAGAAACAGGCTCAAGCTGATCGGCGGTGACATAACCGGCGGGGGCGTTCAGCAGTGTAGGAATACGGTTGACGATGGTAGCACAAGTGTGTTCCACGGTAGCGGGTTTCACAACATGGAACTCGGTGTTGGGCTCACCGGTCAGTTGCCAATCGCACATATCGCCGTCTTCGGGGCCGTACACCTTACCGATGGTCTCCTCTTCCACTGTGATGCCTTGCATGGTTTCGATTGTCACCACAGCACTCATGCCAATGCACCTGCCTGCTTGGATGGGCTTCCCCAAGGTGGAGGAATAGATGTCATGGTCGATAATATAAGGCACATGCTTTTGCTCGATGAACTTGATGGTCAGACCAAGCTTGTTGCAGATAGCTTCAGCAGCATTCCACGCATATGAAGGTTCAAATTCGGCCGGGTGCGCAATCTGGGCTTCAAACTCCCCAGCTGTCAGGTCGCAGCCGTGAGCCTCAGCAAGAGCCAATCCGTATTCGTCCACATTGTAGCTG
>JAEZIW010000203.1 GCA_023436525.1 Bacillota bacterium
GCAGTTCTCTGCTCATCTGCCGGCACCGGATGATGACCTGATCCTCTTCGCCGGCGGCAGGCTCTTCAATAAATATCTTCATACCCGCATCCTTAAAATCAAGCTGCCGTTGTATGACGGCAAACTAAAAGCGCTGTCATCATTGTATACACATACCCGCATAGATGGCAACGCTTTTTTATCTTTATATGGCAATCGTTTATTATCTGTTTCCCACGATACTTTCGTAATCGAACAGCTCGTCCATTTCGGCGAGTTCGTTGACCATGAACGCACGGATATACGCTTTATCGCGCGTGATGGAATGGATGTAATATCCGTTCTTCAAGTAGAACGCGACAGACGAGCGCATGCGGCTGGCCGTGTGCAGCGCAATCGCGCGCACGCCAAGCGTTACGCATTCGCGGCGTACCTTTTCAAGCAGCAGCCCGCCGACGCCGAGCGACTGAAATTCGGGGTCTACCGCGAGGCGCGATAAATACGCGATGCCGTCGCGCAGCACCTCAAAGCGCACGCTGCCCGCCACCTCACCGTCTACCTCGCAGAGGTACACATGTTTCTCGTGGATATCGCGCAATATTTCGCCGTCCGTTTCGTGCAGCGCCGCGACGTTGTCTTCGCGGCGTATTTCGCGCGCGTAGTCGGTAAACGCTTTGCGCGTGACGCGTTTGATATCGGCTAAGTCGGCATCCGATGCTTTTTTAAAAACGATACTTTCCATCATAGCTCAATTCTCCATTACCATCAGATACATGGGCGGGTCGGAGACACCGCCCCTATAGTTCTACACAATATATTACACGTAAAAAGAGTATACCTGTATCCCGAAGGGGTATATCGCGTAAGTCGGAACGATACGGGGGGGCGTTTCCTACGTTTCGAGAAAATATTGCTTCATATCACCACTCATGTATGTTGCTCCAATTTCGGAAGCACCCTTGCCTCCCTCATAGAGGGAGGTGGCAATTGTCGGATTTTTTAATCCGGCAATTGACGGAGGGAGTTCACATTGCTCGATATCATCGCAGCATTCCGCGGGCAGGCACGGAGACCTGCCCCTACGGTTCGAAGCATTCTTATTACACTTTCTAAAAAAAAGTATTCCTATACCCCGAAGGGGTATATCGCGCAATCTGGTACGACATACCCCATTCGGGGCACAAGCGGAAGTCGTTCTCTACGTTTCGAGATTATATTGCTTCATATCACCACTCATGTATGTTGCTCCAATTTCGGGAGCACCCTTGCCTCCCTCATAGAGGGAGGTGGCAATTGGCGGATTTTTAATCCGCAATTGACGGAGGGAGTCTATAGCGCAAGACATCCTTGACATGCCTTTACGGGCGGGTCAGAGACACCGCCCCTACAATTCGAAGCATTCTTATTACACATTTTAAAAAGTATTCCTGTACCCCGGAGGGGTATGCGTCTATTTCCCCATCAGCAGCGCCATCACAGCTTTCTGCGCATGCAGCCGATTCTCAGCCTCATCAAACACCACGCTGTGCGGCCCGTCAATCACCTCGGTTGTGACCTCCTCGCCCCTATGCGCGGGCAGACAGTGCAGGAAGATATAATCCTTATTGCAGCGTGCCGTCAGTTTCTCGTTCACCTGATAGGCCGTAAAATGCTTGTATTTGTCCTGTGCACCGCTTTCCTGACCCATGCTGGCCCAAACGTCGGTATACACCGCATCCGCGCCGTCAGCCGCTTCATTCGGGTCGTGCGTCACCACAAGCTTTGCGCCGCTCTGCGCCGCCGCTTCCATGGCCGCCGCGAGTACATCTGGATCCGGCTCGAACCCTTGGGGGCACGCGAGCGTCATATCAAGACCCACCTTGCCGCAGCCCACCAGCAGCGAATTCGCCACATTGTTGCCGTCGCCAATGTAAGCCAGCTTGCCTTTGAGGCTGCCCTTGTGCTCGTAATACGTCATCAAGTCGGCAAGTATCTGGCACGGATGCAGCAGATCGGTCAGGCCGTTAATAACGGGGATTGTGCCGTATTTGGCGAGATCCTCCACGTCACTTTGCTTAAACGTGCGGATCATGATGCCGTCCACCATGCGCGAGAGAACCTGCGCCGTATCGCTGATCGGCTCTCCGCGCCCCAGCTGAATATCGTTGCTGCTTAAAAACTGCGCCGTGCCGCCCAGCTGATAAACGCCCGCCTCGAACGACACACGTGTTCTCGTAGAACTTTTGGTAAATATCATCGCTAAAATCTTGCCTCCGAGCAGCGGCGGGCGCAACCCCTCTTTGAGCTGCTTTTTCAGCTTAAGCCCAAGGCTTAATACCTGCAAAATTTCATCCGGCGTGTAGTCGGACAGACGCAGCAAATGTTTTTGTGCAAATTCTTTTTCGGGCTGGTAGCTTAACAGATCCATCATGTTACATTCACCTCGTTTAATATTTCAAATAGTCCCCAAGCGGGATATGGTGTTCTTCGATATTTTCTGCCGTCATCACGGCGAGCATCGCGCCGAGCGTATCCATTGACGTGATGCACGGCACGTTGAATTCCATCGCCGTTCTCCTGAGCATAAACCCAAGCCTGTCGGAGAGCTTGCCGCGCGTTGGCGTGTTGATCACCATCGAAATTTTCTTGTCCTTCAGCGCGAGCACCACATCGTCCTTGTTCACAAGTGTGCAATCAAGCCCTTCGGCCGCAAAAAAGCCGTAAGTCTTGTCGGTACACGCGATAGCGAATCCCATCTGCTTCATCTGCCGCGCATACGCAATCGCTTCTTCCTTATCGCGGTCGGTAATCGAGAACAGTATCGGTCTGTCGGCTCTTGGTGGCTTCACACCGGAGGCCACGAACGCTTTTTTCAGCGCCGCAAGATAGGTTAAATCGGTGCCCATCACCTCACCCGTCGATTTCATCTCGGGCCCTAAAAATATATCCACCGTGGTCAGCTTGGAGAACGAGAACACCGGCGCTTTCACCGTGACGAGCCTGCTCTCCTTGTAAAGCTGCGTTTGATACCCCATGGTTTGGAGTTTTTCGCCCATCATGATGCGCGTCGCGAGCGATACCATCGGCACCCCTGTGATTTTTGAGAGTATCGGCACCGTGCGGCTCGCGCGCGGGTTCACCTCGAGCACATACACCTTACTCTCACTGTCGATAACGAACTGAATGTTGTAAAGCCCCTTAATCTGCAGCTCAAGGCCGATGCGGATGGCGTAATCCACAATCGTCTGTTTTGTCTCTGCGGAAAGGTTCTGTGACGGATACACCGCAAAGCTGTCGCCCGAATGGACACCCGCACGCTCGATGTGTTCCATCACACCGACGATCAGCGCGTCGGTGCCGTCGCAGATACCGTCGATCTCGACCTCTTTGCCGAGCACGTATTTGTCGATCAACACCGGGTGCTCGGGCGATATCTTTGCCGCGGCGAGCATGTAAGCCTCAAGCTCTTTTGTGTTGTAAACAATCTCCATCGCACGCCCGCCAAGCACGTAAGACGGTCTGACGAGTACGGGGAAACCGATACGTTCCGCAATGGTAATGGCGCTGCTGATCGAAAACGCCGTCGCGCCTGCAGGCAGCGGGATACCGAGCTTTTCGAGCGCTTTCAAAAAGCGATCCCTGTCTTCCGCGCGGTCGATGCCGTCCACAGACGTGCCGAGAATGTTCACGCCCACCTTGGCAAGCGGCGCGGCAAGATTGATCGCCGTCTGGCCGCCGAACTGCACCACCACGCCCACGGGCTGCTCGCGCTGAATCACGTCCAGCACGCATTCGCGCGTGAGCGGCTCAAAATAGAGCTTGTCGCTCGTATCAAAATCGGTGGATACCGTTTCGGGGTTTGAGTTGATGATAATCGATTCATAACCCAGGGCTTTAAGCGCGAGCACCGAATGCACCGAGCAATAGTCGAACTCGATGCCCTGCCCGATACGAATCGGGCCGCTGCCCAGCACGACCACTTTTTTACGCCCGCTGTCGCGCGATTCATCGGCGCTGTCGTAGCACGAGTAATAATACGGGGTTTTGGCTTCAAACTCACCGGCACAGGTATCCACCATTTTGTATGTCGGCTTAATTTGCAGCGCATTGCGCAGCGCCTTGACGGCGGCTTCCTGCGTTCCCAAGAGATTGGCAATGTAGCTGTCTCCAAAGCCGTATCGCTTGCATTTTTTCAAAAGATCCACACTCAGTGTGTCTATCGTGCAGCTTTTGAGTTGCTTCGCGATCGTCACGATGTTTAAAAGCTTGCTGATGAAAAATTTATCGATCTTCGTAATCTCAAATATCTGATCGACTGTATAACCGCGATCCAGCGCTTCAGACACCACGAATATGCGCTCGTCGTCCGGATTTCTAAGCGAGTTTTCAATCGCTTCGTTGCTCCACTTCGAAATACTCAGCATGCCAAGCTGATAATCGAGCTTCACATCAAGGCTGTCGATCGCTTTTAGCAGCGATTCCTCGATGTTGCGGCCAATCGCCATCACCTCGCCCGTCGCCTTCATCTGCGTGCCGAGCGTGCGCGTCGCGGTCACAAACTTATCAAACGGCCAGCGCGGCACCTTGGTGACCACATAATCAAGCGCAGGCTCAAAGCACGCGCACGTTTCGCCCGTGATCGGGTTTGTGATTTCGTCGAGACCGAAGCCCACGGCGATTTTGGCCGCCGCCCGCGCAATCGGGTAACCCGTCGCTTTAGACGCGAGCGCGGAAGACCGGCTCACGCGCGGATTCACCTCAATCACCACATAATCATACGTATCGGGGTTCAGCGCATACTGCACGTTGCAGCCGCCCTTAATTTTCAGCGCACGGATGATCTTGATGGACGCGCTGCGGAGCATCTGATATTCCTTGTCTGAAAGCGTCTGCGAGGGCGCAACCACGATGCTGTCGCCCGTATGAATGCCCACCGGATCGATGTTTTCCATGTTGCAGACCACGATGCAGTTGTCCTTCGCGTCGCGCATCACTTCGTATTCAATTTCTTTATATCCGGCGACACTCTGTTCAAGCAGCACCTGGCCTATCATCGAGAAGCTCAGACCCGTCGCCGTGATGTTCTTAAGTTCGTCAAGGTTGTTCGCAATGCCGCCGCCCGTGCCGCCGAGTGTGTATGCCGGGCGGATGATGACGGGATACCCGTTGTCCTGCGCAAAAGCAACGGCTTCATCGATGGAGCACGCGATTACGCTGCGCGCCACCTTCTCGCCGATGCTTTCCATTGTCTCCTTAAACAGCTCGCGGTCTTCGGCCAGCTTAATGGATTGGAGCGACGTGCCGAGCAGCTCAATACCGAGCTCGTCGAGTATACCGCTGTCGGCCAGTTCCACCGCCATGTTAAGCCCCGTTTGACCGCCCAAGGTGGCGATGATGCCCTGCGGGCGCTCCTGCCGCAAGATATTGCTGACCGTTTCGAGCGTGATGGGCTCGATATACACGCGGTCAGCCATTTCCTCGTCCGTCATGATGGTGGCCGGGTTCGAGTTGATCAGCACCACTTCGTAGTTTTCCTCGCGCAGCGCCTTACAGGCTTGTGTGCCCGAATAGTCAAACTC
>JAEZIW010000249.1 GCA_023436525.1 Bacillota bacterium
TTGTGTATCACACGGGATGCAAGCAAGTGTATACTCTGCGGCGATTGCGTCCGTATGTGCAATGAAGTGCAGAACGTGGGTGCGATCGACTTTGCGCACCGCGGTTCCCGAATGACAATCAGCGCGGCGTTCGAGCGTCCCATCGCGGATTCGCCTTGCGTGGGCTGCGGCCAATGCGCGGCAGTATGCCCGACCGGCGCGATCGTGGTGAAAAACGACACGGACAAGGTATGGAAATTGCTGTCCGATAAAGACACAAAAGTGACGGTACAGATTGCGCCGGCTGTGCGCGTCACAGTCAGCCGGGAGTTTGGTGATCCGTCAGATGTCAATACAATGGGCAAAATCATTTCG
The DNA here is from genome assembly GCA_023436525.1 of Bacillota bacterium. Lineage (GTDB taxonomy): Bacteria > Bacillota > Clostridia > Christensenellales > SZUA-584 > SZUA-584. The sequence goes on from JAEZIW010000249.1 coordinate 355, forward strand.
GCGCTGAGACGCATGGGCTTTGACGAGATATTCGACACGGCCACAGGCGCCGATTTGTGTGTGCTCGAAGAATCCGGAGAGCTGCTCACCCACATCGAAAAAGGAAATGAGATGCCGCTGTTCACGTCGTGCTGCCCCGCATGGGTGCAGTACTGCGAAAAAAACAACCCTGAGTTGCTTTCCCATGTATCCACCTGCCGTTCACCGATGCAAATGTTCGGCTCGGTTATCAAGGCGCAAAACGTCGTCTCTTCGCGGCGTTGCGTGCATGTGGCTGTGATGCCGTGCACTGCCAAGAAATTTGAAGCTGCCCGCGATGAGTTCACCCAAGACGGCGAACCTGTTGTGGATTATGTGTTAACCACTCAGGAGCTTATACGCATGATCAAGGAATCGGGCATTGTTTTTTCTGAGCTCGAACCCGAAGCAGTGGATATGCCCTTTGGCACAACCACCGGCGCGGGGTTGATATTTGGTGTCACAGGCGGCGTTACCGAGGCAGTGCTTCGGCGTATTATGTTCGACAAAACGTCGACATCGCTTCAGGCGCTCACGTTTACCGGCGTACGCGGTATGGAAGGGGTTAAGGAAGCGTCAGTTACCGTGGGTGACCGCGAGCTAAAAATTGCCGTGGTCAGTGGGCTAAAAAACGCAGCTGATCTAATTGCGCGCGTTAAGGCGGGCGCTCATTACGATTTTGTTGAAGTCATGGCGTGCCCCGGCGGCTGCGTAAGCGGTGCGGGTCAGCCTTTTGTCGCCGAAATTGAAAAAGAAAAGCGTGGCAAAAGGCTTTACAGCATCGACAAAATGAGCAGCATCAAACGCAGTGAAGAAAACCCGCTGATGATGTCGCTGTACGGCGGGCTTTTAAAAGGCCGCGTCCATGAGCTGCTTCATGTGAGCTATGCCTCGGAGGAGAAAAAATGATTGAGCTTAATGTTTGCATCGGCAGTTCCTGTCACCTGAAAGGCTCATACAATGTGATACAAACTTTTATGCAGTTGATTGAGGAAAACAATTTGCATAATAGAATTGATTTAAAAAGCACGTTTTGCGTGAAGCGCTGCGAATGTTCAGGTGTTGGGCTTTTTATTGACAACGAAGCGCACCATATACAGCCGGAATCGGCGAAAGAATTTTTTTCTACGATGGTGCTGCCCAAGGTACTATAATCCACAACGTAATAATCGCTCGAAAATAAGACGCTAAACTCAGCGTCTTATTTTTTTACAGTGAAAGCGACAGCCAGATATCCCCAGACGACATGCCTATAGTTCGAAAACAAGCCAATGCAGGTAAAATCCTGTTTTTAGGGATATTTGAATCTCCATTCCATGTTAAAACGGTCAATCTAGTTATCGCCCAACTTTTTTTAGTCAATTTGAAAAGGAGTGTCCGCTCATAACCGCCCTTCTATAGGAGGATAAAAACAGACAGCCGTTGAAAACCCGGCTGTCCGCTATATAAATAGTAATGGGAGGTTTCAGAAGCGTTTAAAACACAGGGATAACAGCGCCTTTAAAGGCGTCTTCGATATACTTCTTCGCTGCATCGCTTTGCAGCGCAGCCGCAAGCGCCGCCAATTCGGGTTTTTTCTCGTCTCCCGAACGCACTGCAACTATATTGGCAAATGTCGTCGCCGCAAGGGAATCAGCCGCTTCTTTAGCCAATGCGTCTGTGGCAGCGTTCAAGCCCGCTTCAATCGCGTAATTACCGTTGATCACTGCGATATCCACATCCTGAAGCGACCGCGGAATCTGTGCCGCTTCAATCTCAACGATTTTAAGATTCTTCGGGTTTTCCACGATATCTTTGACTGTCGCGGCAAGACCGACATCTGCTTTAAGCTTGATCAGTCCGTTGGCCTCCAGCAACAACAAAGCGCGCGCTTCGTTTGTGGTGTCGTTCGGCACAGCAACCTGCGCGCCGTCAGCAAGAGCATCTAAAGACGTGGTTTTCCCGGCATAAATGCCCAGCGGCTCAAAGTGAATCGCTGCCAAAGAAGCGATCTTGGTGCCGTTTTCGGCGTTGAAATCATCAAGGTAAGGCAGGTGCTGAAAATAATTTGCGTCGAGCGACCCATCCTCCAGCGCGAGGTTTGGCTGAACATAATCGGTGAACTCCACGATGTCAAGTTCATACCCCTGTTCAGCAAGTACCGGCTTGATTGCCTCAAGAATTTTTGCATGCGGCGCGGGAGATGCACCGACAACGATCTTCACAGGCTCTGCCGACGCAGACGGCTCTGCACTCGGTTCTACACTCGGTTCTGCGCTTACAGAAGCCGAAGCACTTTCCGACGCGGCAGCGCTCGGCGATTCGGAAACCGCCGCAGGAGCGCATGCCGCGAATAACGACAAGGCCAAGGCCAACACGAAAACTAACGATAAAACTTTTTTCATTTGAAATTTCCTCCTAATAATATTGAAAACTTAATTATTTTCGTTTGTCGCTCATACGAGCGATTTTCATTCCAATTCCCTGTAACACCTGAACCACTACTATTAATAAAGCCACTGTTACGAGCATGATATCTGTTTGGTAACGATACAGCCCATAGCGTATTGCGATATCACCAAGACCGCCGCCGCCCACGATGCCGGCCATTGCCGAAAAGCTTAATACGGTGGTGACGGCGATGGCCGCACCCACGATCAGTGACGGCCGGGCTTCGGGCAGCAACACTTTACAGATGATTTTCAGTGTTGGTGTGCCCATAGACTGCGCGGCTTCGATGACACCGTTATCCACCTCTTTCACAGAGGATTCCACAATTCTGGCGATAAAGGGTGCCGCGCCGATAACCAAGGGCACCACTGTGGCTGTTGAGCCGATTGTCGTTCCTGTGATAAATCGTGTGATGGGCATCACGGCAATAAGCAGTATCAGAAACGGCACCGACCGAAGCACATTGATAATGACCTCGAGAATTCTGTTTGCTAAAAGATGCGGGCGTATACCGTCTTTTTGCGTAACCACCAGCGCAATGCCTGCCGGCAAGCCCAGCACATATGCCAATACCGTGGATGCCAGCGTCATATACAGCGTTTCGAGCAGCCCTTCCCCCAGCATATTCAACACCGTTTCATCGAACATAACCGTTCGCCTCCTCCACCGCCAGCCCTTTGGCACGCAGATATTTGATCATTTTTTCAGCTATGGACGGCGCTTCGGGCAGCTGCAGAACAATCTGTCCGAAGGCTTTCCCGTCAATATCGCGCGTATCTGCAAACAGGATGTTTACAGGCTGCTGAAATTCCAGCACCATGCCCGCCACCACAGGCTCAAAAGACGAGCTGCCGTTAAATACGATTCGGCAACATCGGTCGCCCGTCACTGGCTCCATGCTGTGCTCGTCGGTATAAACAAGCCGCCGCGCTGCTGCCGATTTGGGCCGGGCAAATATCTCCTCGACAGACCCGGATTCCACAATGTGCCCGTCATCAATAATGGCAACACGCTTGCAAATGTGCTCGATAACGCTCATTTCATGCGTTATGACCACAATTGTCAGACCAAGCCGCTTATTGATGTCCTTTAACAGTTCAAGTATGCCCCGCGTGGTCGCGGGATCAAGTGCACTCGTGGCTTCATCACACAGCAACACCTTGGGATGTGTCGCGAGCGCCCTTGCGATGGCAACGCGCTGTCGCTGTCCGCCTGAAAGCTGCGAAGGATACGCCGCTTCTTTTTCTGACAGCCCCACAAGATTAAGCATTTCTTTGGCACGGCTCCGCGCTTCTTTTTTGGATACGCCCGAAATTTCTAGCGGAAAGAAGACATTATCCAGCGCCGTACGCTGCATCAACAGGTTGAAGTGTTGAAATATCATACCGATCGACCGGCGCGCCTGGTTGAGCATTTTGGTTGATAACGATTGCAGTTCATCTCCGTTGAAAAACACGTGCCCCATGGTGGGCTTTTCGAGCAGATTAATACATCTCACAAGCGTGCTCTTCCCCGCACCGCTCATGCCGATAATGCCAAATACATCACCTTGCTCAATTTCGATAGTCATATCACTGAGCGCTCGAACTTCTCCGGCTGTGCTTTTGAATGTTTTGCTTAAGTTTTGAAGCTTAATAATTGCGCTGCTCATCGATATTCTCCGGTTTGTTGATTCAATTGCCCGGCAAGTTTTAAAAGCCCCTGCTCAAAATTCACGCCGTAACGAACATCCGTCTTTGCCTGTTGTGTTCTTTTTATGCTGCCAACCGTGAAATCCACAGCGAACTGTGCTGCATGTGCTAAGCTATTGCCTTTCAGCAGTGCCGCCAGCAGGACGCTTGCGAATACATCACCTGTTCCGTGATAATAACCGGGGATTTTATCCGCGAAAGCATATGTAACCTCATCTGTGCGGCGGTCATAAGCGGCGGCTCCCAGCCTGTCGTCGTCAAAAAAGACACCCGTCAGCACCACCTGCTTTGGCCCCAGCTCTGACAGAGACACCAGAATATTTTCTATATACTCATCTTCGTATGGCCCTTCCCGGTACGGCTGTCCGAGCAGCAGCGAAGCTTCGGTCAGATTCGGCACAATGATATCTGCTTTCGCGCAAAGCTTGCGCATACCTTGCGGAAAATCATCGGGGAATATTGCATAGAGCTTACCGTTGTCTGCCATAACCGGATCAACGAGTATCACATTATCTTTTGTTTTGAATCGGCCAAACAGTTCCTCAATAATATCGATTTGTTTGAAGGAGCCAAGAAAACCTGAATACAGTGCATCAAACGCAAGGTTTAATGATTGCCAGTGGTCGGCAATGGGCAAAATGTCGTCTGTCAAATCGCGATATGTAAATCCTGAAAAGCCGCCCGTATGTGTGGACAGCACTGCCGTTGGCACCACGCTCGTTTCAATTCCCGCAGCTGATATGATGGGTAACGCAACGGTCAGCGAGCACCGCCCGAAACAGGATATGTCATGTATGGCAGCAACTCTTCTCTGAACACTCATTGACGCACTCTCTCTTTCAATACTTCGTATGATCATTCTAAAAACTTGTTTCTATACTTTTCATATATTTTTTATATGTTTTATGTTGATTAATATATACCTTCTTTTCATATATGTCAATACTGTTTTTAATATTTAAAGTGAATACTGAATATCGTATCATTGACATGCTGCTTGTATCAGTTTAAACTGACCGTCGCGCAAAAAAGCAATGCGATGGCTTACCGGATTCGAATGAAGGACTGAATCTTGCACATAGGTTGAGGATAACATAGCGCATTGCAATCTTAAGCAATTCAGCACTGTGTTTATCCGGCGGCAACCATAAAAGTCATCACGGCAAAATGGCTGGGAGTCCGGCGCCAATGTATACATATTAGATGAGCCAACACGCGGTATTGGAGTCAGTGCGCGAAATGATATTTATCAACGCATGTTGTAATTTGTTCGTAACGGAACGTCAACTATATTAATTTCATCTGACCCGGCTGAGTACTTTAAATTATAATTGATATATCATGACGATACATAGATATTTCGAATGTCAATTTTAATTGTTATATATATGGAAACAAGTGCAATTTAGATTATGCTTGTCAAAATATTATCAATGATTGACAAGCAAAATGGCGAGTGCTATATTAGTCCGGTTATAGCCAGTCATTAATTAGACAGGCTGGCATGGAAATCAGGGAGATATATGTCACTGCTTGTATTACTCATTATAGTTCCTCTATTCGCTGCCGCATTGATGATATGCATCAAACACAACACCTTGCGCAATATCATTATCATTTTGTCCACGCTGGCCATAGCAGGCCTTTCAGTGATGCTGGCTGTTACACACTTTAACTCAGCGGAAGAATATTATCTTGTGCAGTCAACCACGATCAATATCAGCCTGTTTGCCATAGAGGTTCTGATATCTCTCTACATTATATACATAACAGTACGCAGCAAAAAGTATTTGATCACGTTATTAACGGCTGTCCAGTTGGCAGCGCTGACATTGTATGAGCTGTCAGGGCATCACTTAACAGAATCGCTGAGTCATCATTTCTTTGTGGATAGACTGAGCATCATGATGGTCATCATCGTCGCTTTTGTCGGCGGGCTTATCTGTATCTATTCAATATCGTACATGAAGCATTACCATGCGAACCATAAGGACATAAAAGACCGTCGCCCTATGTTTTTTTCGGTGATCTTTTTGTTTTTTTCGGCGATGTTCGGCATTGTGCTCTCCAACGATCTCGTATGGGTGTTTTTGTTCTGGGAGATTACCACAGTTTGTTCCTTCCTGTTGATTGGCTATACAAAATCGCCTGAAGCAAAAAAGAATGCATTTACAGCCCTGTTGTATAATACGATCGGCGGGGTATTCTTTGCAGCGGGCATCATATTCTTCGGAACGGTGATGCACGTTACGGAGCTAAAGGATATTTTAGAATCTCAAAATGCTCTGCTCGTTATTCCGGCTTTATTTATCGCCATCGCCGGCCTGACGAAGGCCGCGCAAATGCCGTTTTCCAGATGGCTGCTGGGTGCGATGGTGGCACCCACACCCACATCGGCGCTGCTGCATTCGTCAACAATGGTGAAAGCGGGTGTGTATATCATCATTCGCATCGCGCCGTTGCTGAAGGGGAACGCGGCCGGCTTCTTCGTGGTGCTGATAGGTGGTGTTACGTTTCTGTCGGCATCCATCATGGCCATTTCTCAAAACGATGCCAAAAAGGTGCTGGCCTATTCCACAATTGCCAATCTGGGGTTAATCGTGTCCTGCGCGGGCATCGGTACTTACGAGTCGTTATGGGCGGCTTTGTTCCTGATCATTTTCCATGCCGTATCCAAATCGCTGATGTTCCTGTCCGTGGGATCAGTTGAAGGGCTCTTGGGAAGCCGCGACATTGAAGACATGCACGGCCTTATAGTCAAGCTGCCGATGATGGCTATATTGATGACAGTCGGCATCGCGGGAATGTTCCTTGCGCCGTTTGGCATGCTGATATCCAAATGGGCGGCCATGAAGGCATTTCTCGATTCCAAGAACATGATTATGCTGCTGCTGCTCGTATTCGGCAGTGCGGCAACGCTTTTCTACTGGACCAAATGGCTGGGAAAATTGGTGGCAATACGGTCGCAGAGTGAACGGTTATCCGCAAAAGCGCCAAAAGCGGAACTGGTGGCGCTCTATTCGCTGGCGGTATTCACAATTGCCAACTGTCTGCTGTTTCCGATCGTCTCGCAATATCTGGTGGAGCCGTTTTTGACTCAGATGTACGGAACCGCACATACGGTCATCAGCGAGGGCAACCAGCACATCATGCTGATGCTGCTCGCAATGATACTGCTGCTGCCGCTTGGCTTGCGCTTTTTAACCCGGGGCAAACTGACCACCGTCTATATGGGCGGCATAAACGCGGGCGATAACCGGCACTTTGAAGGCGCCGGCGGCGAAACAAAGAGGATGTATCTGTCCAACTGGTATATGGAACGCTATTTTGGTGAACAGCGCCTGTTTAAGATCGCCGCGCTGATCTGTCTTGCGCTTTTGGTTTTTGCACTGATCTATCTGACAGGGAGTGTTTTGGGATGAACTGGCTTTACGCTTTGATTTATATCGTTTTAGCACCATTCTTAGGCGGACTGCTCGCGGGCACGGATCTTAAGATTACCGCGCGCATGCAGGGGCGGAAGGGGCCGCCGGTATTGCAGCCTTTTTACGATGTGATGAAGCTGTTCCGCAAGGAAGCGGTGGTGGTGAACCACGCGGAAACATTCCTTGTAGTGATGTTCCTGCTGTTTATGGTGGTGACGGGCGCGTTGTTCTTCTCTGGCGGAGATCTGCTGCTGGTCATCTTCGCGTTGACGCTGTCCAGCATATTCCTGCTGATGGCGGCATACTCCACCAATTCGCCGTACAGTAATCTGGGGGCAGATCGCGAGCTGCTGGCCATGATGGCTTACGAACCGATGGTGCTTTTTATGGCCATGGGCCTGTATCTCTCAGACAGAACGTTTTCTGTGAGCGGAATGATGGTGTCGCAGCTGCCGTCTATCATCTATCTGCCCGGCGTTTTTATCGGTTTTGTTTACATACTGACGTTCAAATTCCGCAAATCGCCATTTGATATCAGTACGTCGCATCATGCTCATCAGGAACTGGTCAGCGGCCTCACCACCGAATTCGCCGGCCCCACGCTGGCGCTCGTGGAAATCACGCACTGGTATGAAAATATCATGCTGCTGGGCTTTGTCTATCTGTTCTTCGCTTGGGACGCGCCCATAAGCCCGCTGGTGGCGGTTTTCGCCTGTTTGTTTATCTACTTCCTGGAGATACTGATAGACAACTCCTTCGCGCGCGTGCGGTGGAAGTGGGCGTTAAAAACAGCTTGGGGCTTAACGATAACCATCGGCTTCTTGAATCTGGTTATACTCTCATTGATATTAAAGTAGGTGGACAATGGGTTATTTCAGCAAATCCCCTTGGGTAATACATTACAACGGTTCCAGCTGCAACGGCTGCGATATAGAAGTATTGGCGTGTCTCACGCCGCTGTACGATCTTGAACGCTTCGGCATTATCAATACCGGCAACCCCAAGCACGCCGATATATTGCTGGTGACGGGCGGCGTTAACGCACAGGCCTTGAGCGTGCTGCAGCAGATTTATGAGCAGATGCCGAACCCCAAGGCTGTGGTTGCCGTCGGCATATGCGCCACCAGCGGCGGCATATTTGCGGACTGCTACAATATCATAGGCGGTGCCGACAAGGCGGTGCCGGTAGACGTTTATGTGCCCGGCTGCGCGGCGCGCCCCGAGGCCATTATCGATGGCGTTGCCAAGGCGGCACATATTTTGGATGAGAAATACAAAAAATCAAAACTGGCCAAAAAGAAAGCTAATAAAACGGGAGTGAACAAATGAAGCCCGATACTGAATTTATCAATATTTTGCCGATAGAGCTGCTCAACCGCGTGAGCGACCTCAAAGAACAAGGGTGCCGCCTGGTTCAGATTTGCTGTAGCAAATGCGGCGAGGCTCTGGAGCTGGACTACTCCTTCGACCGTTCCTATCAGCTTGTCGACCTTAAACTGTCGGTGTCTCCCGCTGATGAGATCGACAGTATCAGCGGCGTTTTTCCGCCGGCATTTTTATACGAAAACGAGATCGAATCCCTCTTTGGCTTGAAAGTGAAGCACAAGCTGGTTGATTTCGGGGGCAAGCTTTATCAAACGGCGACACCGACACCGTTTGCCGGAAAGGACGGCGAGTAGATATGGGCAAGAGAAGCGTTATTCCGTTCGGCCCTCAGCATCCGGTGCTGCCGGAGCCCATCCATCTCGATTTGGTAATAGAAGATGAGCGCGTGGTTGAAGTGGTTCCTTCCATCGGCTATATTCATCGCGGCCTTGAAAAGCTGGCTGAAACCCGCGATTTTGTCGATTACGTTTACGTTGCCGAGCGCGTCTGCGGTATATGCAGCTTTATGCATGGCATGGGCTATTGCATGGCCATAGAAGATATCATGAAGCTGGACCTTCCCCCCCGCGCGCTTTACCTGCGTGTGGTATGGGCGGAGCTTTCGCGTATTCACAGCCACCTTTTGTGGATGGGTCTGCTGGCAGATTCATTCGGGTTTGAAAACCTGTTCATGCAATGCTGGCGTCTGCGCGAGAAGGTGCTCGATATCTTTGAGATGACAACGGGCGGCCGTGTGATATTCTCGGTATGTAAGGTGGGCGGCGTCCGCAAGGATATGGATAAGGACAGCCTCAACACCATACTTTCGACATTGGAGGAGGTTGGGCGCGAGTTCAAAGTGCTTGAGACCACCTTCCTGAATGATAAATCAGTGCTCCACCGTTTGAAGGGCATTGGTGTGCTAACGGCAGACGAAGCCCTGACCCTTGGCGCGGTGGGCCCCATGCTGCGCGCCAGCGGCGTGGAGCAGGATATGCGCAAGACGGGTTACGCGGTTTATGATGAGCTTGATGTGCCGGTCATCACCAGCCCGGACGGAGACAGCTATGCCCGCTGCGCAGTCCGCATGGGCGAAATTCATACGTCTATCGATATCATCCGGCAGGCGATCGGCAAGATGCCGGAAGGCGAAATCGCCGTGAAAGCAACAGGTACACCCAACGGGCAAAGCTTTATCCGCGTGGAGCAGCCGCGCGGCGAAGCATTCTATCATGTACGCGCCAACGGCACAAAGTTTTTGGAGCGTTTTCGTGTGCGCACACCCACGTTTGCGAATCTGCCCGCACTGCTGAAAATACTTGAAGGGCGCAGCCTGGCCAACGTGCCGGTTCTCATACTCACGATCGACCCGTGCGTCAGCTGCACAGAAAGGTAGATCTCGATGTCTGTTATGAGTTTTTCTAAAAGTGCGCTTAAAAACCTGACTCATAAGCCCGCAACGCTGATGTATCCGTTCAAGAAACGGGTGTTCTTCGACCGCACACGCGGCCATATCGATATCAGCATTGCGGATTGTATCTATTGCGGCATCTGCCAGAAACGCTGCCCCACCGACAGCATTCATGTTGTTAAAGCGGATAAACACTGGGAGATTGAACGCATGAAGTGCATTCAATGCAACTCATGTGTAGAGAATTGCCCCAAGAAATGCCTCGTGATGAAAAGCGATTACACCACGCCCGGTGTGGAGAAACAGACGGACGACTTCACCGGTGCATGAGTATCCCATCACGCTGGAGATCATCCGCATCGCGGTGAAAACGGCAAAAGAGAAAAACGCACAGCACGTGGATAAAATCGCGCTGGTGATCGGTGATCTGTCGGGATATGTGGGTGAAAGCGTCCACATGTATTTCGATGAGATATCGAAAGGGACGGCCTGCGAGGGCTGCCGACTGGAAATCACGCGCGTAAAGCCCCAGGTGAAATGCACGGTCTGCAGCGAGGTTTTTGAGCGAAAGCCGTTCTCATTCGAGTGCCCGGTGTGCAAAGGTCAGGCGGGCCCCACTAATATCGGAACGGAATTTTACATTGACCATATAGAAGTCAGCCGAAATAAAGGAGTCAAAGATGGAAACGGAACGGATTGACGTCAAGCAATCCATATACGATAAAAACGACCGAATTGCCGAAGATGTGAACCGGGGGATGTCGGCCAACGGTACACTGCTCATCAATGTCATGGGCGCGCCGGGTGCCGGTAAAACCTCGGTGATCCGCCGCGTTGTTGAAGGGTTGTCACTGCCCGCCGCCGTGATAGAGGGCGACATCGAGTCGGATATCGACACCAAGGCGCTGGAAGCTATCGGCATCAGCACGCACCAAATCAACACGCACGGCGCGTGCCATTTGGACGCGCCGACCATTCAGACAGCGGTCAGAGAATTCACTATTCCGCAGAACGGCGTGGTGTTCATTGAGAACATTGGCAACCTCGTGTGTCCGGCGGAGTTCACCATCGGCGAACACGCCAAAATGCTGATTGTCACCGCAACGGATGGCAGCGACAAGCCTTATAAATATCCGCTGGCGTTTGAAAAAGCGGATATCATCGTGCTGAACAAGGCGGATCTGCTGCCATATGTGGATTTTGATGAGAGCTTTTTCATGGCGGGCGTAAGGGCACTGAACCCGGCAGTCCCTGTCATGAAGGTATCTGCCCGGGCCGGTGAAGGTGTGGACGGAATCATACAATGGATAAAAGAGAAGAAAAACAGCCTCGGGGCTTGAGAATCAAATTATATGGGATTGTGCAGGGGGTGGGTTTCCGCCCCTTTGTGGTTAAGCTGGCTTTTTCTCTGGGACTAACGGGCAAGGTGAAAAACAGCGGCGGATTGTTGGACATCACAGTCTGCGGAACCGCGGCGCAGCTCGACGCATTTCAAAAGCGGCTGTTCGAGGAAAAGCCGATGAACGCGCTGATCGTGCATTACGAAACAGAAAACAGTCCATACACGTGCGACTCTTCCTTTACCATTGAAACGAGCGGCGAAGCCGAAGGCCCGGTTTTCATACCACCCGATCTGTGCGTTTGCGACGCGTGCCTTGATGAGCTATCCAACGAACAGGACCAACGGTTTGCGCATCCCTTCATCAGCTGCATGGCATGCGGCCCGCGATACAGCATCATTGAGGCCGCGCCTTACGACCGTGATACCACAACAATGCGCGATTTTGATATGTGCGATGCCTGCCATGCACAATACACAAACCGTGAAGACAGGCGCTTTCACGCGCAGACGATCTCCTGCCACAGCTGCGGCCCTTTTCTTATTTATAAAGACAGCATCGGCACTGAGACCACGCATGAGACAGCTTTTAACGATGCGGCAAAAGCGCTGCGTACGGGTGGCGTGGTCGCCGTGAAGGGCATCGGCGGCTATCACCTCTGCTGTGACCCATTTGACCAAAAAGCGGTGCTGCGGCTGCGTGAGCTGAAAAGCCGTGAATTAAAGCCGTTCGCGGTGATGTTTCCGAACTTGGATGATTTGAGGCATTATGCCCTTGTATCGCCGCAGGAGGAAGCGCTGCTGGTCTCCCCCGCGCGGCCCATTGTGCTGCTGAAACAAAAGCAAAATGACCTCGCGTCTGCGGTGTGCGGCGACAGCCTGCTGCTGGGCGCGTTTCTGCCGTATACACCCCTGCAGGCCATGCTGGTGCAAGCAGCCGGCCCTTTGGTGATGACAAGTGCGAACGTATCGGACGCGCCTATCGTCAAGGATGACGCATCCATGCTTGCATGGACGGGCCTTGATGGCGTGCTGTACAACACGCGGCGCATCGCCGCGCGTGTGGACGATTCGGTGGCGAAGGTTTTGGCGAATAAGACGCAGATGATTCGCCGGTCCCGCGGGTACGCGCCGTTGCCGGTTATACTACGCGGCGAGCCCCAAGGTGCGTTGTTTGCCGCAGGCGGACAGCTCAAATCCGCGTTTTGCCTCGCGTCCGGGCGGTTCGCGTATGTGGGGCCGCACATCGGCGATCTGGATAACGATGACTGTATCCGCGCCTATCGTGAAAGCCTCGAGCGGCTGCAACAGCTGCTGCGTTTGTCGCCCAAGCTGGCCGTATGCGATATGCACCCCGGCTATGCGTCCACGGCACTGGCGGAGGAAACGCAGCTGCCGCTGCTGCGCGTGCAGCACCATCATGCCCATATCGCATCCGTGATGGCGGAACACGGTCTTGATGAGCCGGTTATCGGCGTTGCTTTTGACGGTACGGGCTGGGGATGTGACAACGCCGTATGGGGCGGGGAGTTTCTTGTTTTCAGGGCTAACACCTTTGAACGGGCAGGGCACATCAAAGCCGTACGTTTTTTAAGCGGTGACGCGGGCATGAAGGATGCGGCTAAGAGCGCCATGTGCTACCTGCACGATGCGGGACTGGACGCACATATCCGCGATGACCGCTGGCCGCTGATACGGGCAGCGCTGGATAATGATGTGAATGTGCACCGCAATTCCGGCATGGGGCGTCTGTTCGACGCGGTGAGCGCGATACTGGGTGTCTGCACGTACAACCGGTACGAAGGCGAGTGTGCCATTCTGCTGGAAAATCTCGCGGCGCGGGCGCTGGCACAAGGCATGGAACCCGCCCAAATGGCATTTGCGGTTTCACAGAAGGATGGTATACTGGTGGCGGATGCTACGCCGGTGATTTTGACGCTGACCCAATGCGGCAAAAGCCAAGAAGCGCTGGCGCTGGGGTTCCACCAAGCAGTGTCAAACATGGTCGTCGATATCTGCGTTCGATTGCGCGAGCAGACGGGCATCGGCTCGGCGGCGCTCTCCGGCGGTGTGTTTCAGAACGCCGTGCTGTTTGAGGATATACTGAGTAAGCTGACTGCGAAGGGCTTCGATGTATATACCAATGAGATAGTGCCGCCCAACGACGGGGGAATCAGCCTGGGGCAGGCGCAGATTGGCCTTTGGCACTTAAACGGAAAGGAATACAAACCATGTGTATAGCGGTGCCCGGGCGGGTTCTTTCTATATCGAATGGCCGAGCCAAGGTGGATTTTTCGGGCAACATTGTAGAGGCCGACATGCGGCTGGTAGATGCTGAGGCGGGCGACTACGTGCTGGTGCACGCGGGCTGCGCCATAGAGGTGATGAAACCGTCGCAGGCGCAAGATCTGGCTGCCCTGCTGGAAGAGATCGGGGCACTTGCGAATGAGCGGCCTTGAACACATGCTCGGCTCTGTTCGAGAATACAATGGCCCGCCGGTGCGCATTATGGAGGTTTGCGGAACGCATACCGCAACGGCAGCCAAAGCAGGGCTGCGCTCAATGCTGCCCGCAGGCATACGGCTCATATCCGGGCCCGGATGCCCTGTTTGTCTGGCTGCGTCCGCATATATCGATAGGCTCTGCGCTCTCGCGGCGGACAATTGCATCATCGCGTCGTTTGGCGACCTTCTGCGTGTGCGCGGTAAGAACGGGAGCCTGCTGGACAGAAAAGCGCACGGCGCGCGCGTGGATATGGTCTACTCGCCCTTGGATGCGCTGAAGCTGGCGCAGGCTCATCCCGAAAGCACCGTGGTGATGGCTGCGGTGGGATTTGAAACCACCGCCCCGGCTTATGCGCTGGCGCTGGAAACGGCGCAGACGGAAAACATAACAAACTTTAAACTGTTGACCGCGCTTAAACGCTTAATCCCTGCAATGGAAACGCTTTGCGCTGACGACAGCATAGATGCGTTTATTACGCCGGGGCATGTGGCCGCCATCATCGGCAGCGACGTATTTTTGTCGCTGGCGGAGCGCTTCCGAAAGCCAATGGTGGTAACAGGTTTTAAGGCTGAGGATATGATAGCGGCAATCTGCCTGCTTCTTTCAAAGCTGAACATGGGTTATGCGGCCAATCTTTACGGAGAGGTTGTTCGTCCTCAGGGCAATACAAAGGCGCTCAAATTGTTAAACAAATACTTCGAGCCGTCAGAAGCCTACTGGCGCGGCCTGTCGGTGATACCGGACTCTGGCCTTTATTTAAAGACCGACTATGCGGCATTTGATGCCGGAAGCCACGGTTTAACAGACAACGCGGCAGACAGCGGCGGCTGCCGCTGCGGCGAGGTGCTGACCAGCCGAATCGCCCCGCATGAATGCCCGCTGTATGGCAAGACCTGTACGCCAGAGAATGCGTTCGGGCCATGCATGGTCACGGCCGAAGGGGCCTGCGGCATACGGTATGCCGGGGAGGATTTTTAATGATTAGAATGGCACATGGCAGCGGCGGCAAAGAGACAGAGGCGCTTGTGAAAAGCATATTCCTTAAGCATTTTCAGAATAATGCGCTGGGGCGTCTCGAAGACGCCGCCGTGATTGAAATGAACGGCAAAGCCGCCTTCACCACCGATTCGTTTGTTGTCACCCCGCTGTTCTTCAAGGGCGGCGACATCGGGCGGCTCGCTGTATGCGGCACTGTGAACGACCTGCTGATGATGGGCGCACGGCCTCAGTATCTGTCCGCCGGGTTTATCATTGAGGAGGGGTTGCCAATGGAAGCGCTTAATAATGTGGCGGCATCCATGGCACACACGGCTGCGGAGGCAGGCGTGGCTATCGTGGCGGGTGACACCAAAGTGATCGAAGGCCGGGGCGGACTGTATATCAACACATCCGGCATCGGTACGATTCCAAACGGGCGCGATATCGGCGCGGCACAGTGTACTTCAGGCGATGTGATACTGGTGTCAGGGAACCTCGGGGACCACCACGCCTGTATACTGAGCGCGCGAATGAACATTGAGAACGGCATTGCGTCGGACGCGATGCCGTTGAACAGGCCGGTAAACGCTCTGCTGAGCTGTGGTGCGCACGTGAAGGCGATGCGCGACGTGACGCGCGGCGGACTTGCAACGATATTAAATGAGCTGTGTGCAGCCTCGGGCACAGGCGCGATTCTGGAAGAAGTGTCGCTGCCCGTATCGTCGCAAACGGCGGCATTCTGCGAAATATTAGGGCTGGATTCGTTATATATGGGCAATGAGGGCAAGTTCGTCGCCATAGTAAAAGGCGACGACGGCTCAAAGGCGCTGGATGCACTGAGGGGCACACCGGAAGGGCGTTCCGCCATGATAATCGGACACATGACGGATGGAAAAGGCGTTACACTGCATACGAAACTTGGCGGGCGGCGCAGACTGAGCGTGCTGACAGGCGAGGGCCTGCCGCGCATCTGCTGAACCCGCAGTAATATTTTTTTAGGATAAATGAGAACATGACAACAAATCTCAACGCGAAGAGCGTTATTCAACATGACGTTAAAGCCTACTTCGACAGTCAGGCAGGTCACTGGGATGCGCATTCCCACCATGAACCGGGCAAGCTGCGCCGGATTATCCGTGCATGCGATCTGCATTCGGGACAAAGGGTTCTGGACGTAGCCTGTGGAACGGGTGTGCTGTTCCCGTGGCTGCTGGCATACGATCCGTCCTTGCTGATGGGCATCGATCTGTCTGAGAGGATGACGCAGATCGCCCGTGTAAAGCATCGGGATAAGAGACTCAAAATCGTAACAGCGGATTATTATCAATTGGCAGCGGGCGGGTTCGACCGTATCATCATATACAACGCCTATCCCCACTTCTTTGATAAGGCACGTTTCGCGGAAAAGACGCGGGATCTGCTCATACCGGGCGGGCGATTTGTGGTGGCGCATAACAAGGGACGGGAAAGCCTCAATGAGATGCATGAGGCGCGCGGGGCTCATCAATACAGCGTGCCGTTAAACGCCGTCGCCGAAGAAAGCCGTTGGTTTGATCCGTACTTTGAAATCGACCATTGTATCGATGCTAATGATATATTTATACTATCCGGAAAAATTGTTTGAAGGAAGAATCGTTCCTGTGCGGCATGCCTGAGCTATAAAATACACTTATTAGCCACAAGTCTTATGGGTATGTATGCTTCTTGCGCAAAGGTGCCTTACACAGGTTCCGCCAGCGCCACTGCGGCTACACATATTACCCTTGCAGGCCTCTTTCCTGACGTTCCATATTCTCCACCACAATGTCGTAAATGTCGCCAAGGGAAGCGCAGTAGGCCAGCACCGCCCATGGTGCGTTGGTGTGATAATGAATCTTGATTAAATTCTCATCACCTACGGCAATCAGGCAATCGCCTTCGAACTTTTCTGTTATATGTCTGTTGATTTCATCCTCAGAAAGATTTTGCCCTTCAATCAGCAGTTGGGTATCAAATTTGAATTCCAGCATAGCCTTCTCCTTTTAAATAAATCTTTCGTTCGTTTTAATAGCTTATCAGCGTATCCCATTTTATCATAACAGCATCGACAATATACGGGTCGTACATCATATCGCATTTATTTTCGGTATTCCTCAAATGTTAAAGGTTTGCGATAAGACCGTTCTCGCTCATCATGGCACGCTTATACCATATGCTTTTATTCGGCGTCACCTTGCGCAGACTCTTCATCCGCCTCGAACGCATACTGCTCCGCAAAGCTCGTTTTTTGGCCTCTGAAGTGAAAGCCAATCAGCGTGTCTAAATTCACGTTATGTATGCTGTTAAATATGTTGCTGTCAACAGACGGATTCGACAGACGCAGCTTTTTAATCAACTGCTTTGTCTCCTGCCGTTTTGAACCCATACCCCCGTCGTCCAGCACACAATTTTCCGTTAACCGACAGGCACACTGAATAAACTTTAAATCGTTGTAATTCTTCCAGGCAACGATATCCTTTTCCTTCACACGGTACATCGGGCGGATTAACGCCATGCCCTCCCAGTTCGTGCTTTTGAGCTTTGGCATCATCGTTTTAAACTCACCGTTGTAAAACAGGCTCATCAACACCGTTTCAATCACATCGTCAAAATGATGCCCCAGCGCAATTTTGTTACACCCGAGCCGTTTCGCCTGCTTGTATAGATACCCTCTGCGCATGCGCGCGCAGATATAACACGGGTATTTTTCGAGCTTGGCGACATAATCAAAAATCGGTGCGGGAAACACCTGTATCGGAATATTCAGAAACGCCGCATTTTCTTCAATCAGCCGCTTGTTCAAGTCGTTGTAACCCGGGTCCATCACGAGGAAAACCAACTCAAACGGGAACTTGCTGTAACGGTGAAGCTGCTGCATGCACTTGGCCATCAGCATCGAATCCTTGCCGCCGGACATGCAGACGGCGATTTTGTCGCCTTCTTGAATCAGCTCATAGGCCTCAATGGCTGAGATGAACTTCTGCCATATCTCACGCCTGTACTTTTTTATAATGCTTCTTTCGGTTTGGGCACAGTCACTCATAGGGTTCCTCTGTATTTCTCAAGACTATCTTTAAGACACTGTATAAACAAGCCAATATCCTCCTCGGTTGTTAAATGGCTGAGGCTGATGCGCAAGGCGGACAATGCCGCCTTCTTGTTATGTGTCAGCGCGTAGACGGGACGCGAGACCGTCCCCGGTGCACAACAGGCTGACCGCGTCGCGACATAAATCCCCTTTTCGCCGAGACGTGCTTGAATTATATCTGTTTTGATGCCCGGCAGGCTTAAGTTGACAATGTGCGGCACCGAGGCTGTGGTGCTGTTGATGAGAACGCCGGGCAGATTTCGCAGTGCAGCTATAAGCTGAGCATTCAACGCATGAACGGTTTGATAACGCGATTGCAGCTCAGATAATGCGATTTCCAATGCCGCTTCCGCCGCGACGGCCAGCTCCAGCGCGGGTGTTCCGCTGCGAAACGGCGTACTGCTGATGCCGCCGTGTATCTGCGGCTCCAAAACCACATTCTCGCCGCAAACCAGCATACCGCTGCCGCACAGCCCGTAAAACTTATGCGGTGCAAACGAGGCAAGGCCGATACCGTTCAGGCTGATTGGAATTTTACCCACAGCCTGTGTTGCATCTGTATGAAACACACAGTGCGGACGACCGCTGAGCACAGCCGAAATATCGTTAATCGGCTGCACGATGCCCAGCTCACTGTCTACCCAGCATATTGAAACGAGTATCGTATCCTGACGCAGCAGCGATTTCAAATGACCGATATCCACTGTGCCGTCGCTATTGAGCTCACAGTAGTCAATCTCAAACCCCTGCTGCTGCAAATAAGCAAGCGGCCCATTCACCGACGAATGCTCAAGCGGCGTGGTTATAATATGCTTTCCGTATCGCTTGTTGTTCTCCGCCACGCCTTTAATCGCAAGATTGTTCGATTCAGACGCGCCCGATGTAAAAACAATCCCGTCCGGCTTGACATGCAAAAGAGCCGCGATTTTCTCTGCCGCTTCCCGAAACCGCGCTTTTGCTGCTTGTCCCGGCGGGTGCGGCGAATTCGCGTTTGCGGTGAAGCTTTGCGCTGCGGCGATAAACGCGCTTAAAACCCTATCATCCGCAGGTGTATGTGCCGCATAATCGAGATAGATATGTTCCTTATTCTTTTGCTGCATCAGCTTGTTCCCGGCCATCGGAGGCGGCATTTCCAGCAATGCCAATTTGCTCTGCCACAGCACGCATTCCCATAATCGTATGCTCTATCAAATCATCAAGTGTCATGCCCAGCATAGCGGCGCCGTCCAAAATCACATCGCGGTTGATGTTCGCGGCGAAGCCCTTCTGCTTCCATTTCTTCTTGACAGAGCTGACCTCCATATCCAGTATGCTCTTGCTCGGGCGCATCAGTGCCGTTGCTGCAATCAACCCGGTCAGTTCGTCCGTTGCGTACAGCACCCTTTCCATCACATGCATTGGCTGCACATCATTAACCAGTTTGTACCCGTGACTCTCAACGGCACGCATATAGTCCTCCGGATAGCCCTCCGGCTCCAGCAGTTCACGCACCTTTTGGCAATGCTGCTCGGGGTATTTTTCAAAATCGATATCGTGAAGCAGCCCGATGACCGCCCACTTTTCGGCTTCCTCTTCGCAATAAATGGCCGCAAAATGCCGCATGACGGCTTCCACCGTCAACGCGTGGCGCAATAAGCTTTCCTGCTTCACATGTGTGTACAACACCTTTAAAGCCGATTCTCTGTCTGGCACAAATGCCATGCCGCTGTCCTTCTTTCGTTTGTTAATCAATCGATCAGTTTTGTTTTTGCCGTCATGATAACATGTCCATCCCGGCAATGCAAGCAGGGCAGTTTAGCAGCGTACGTCCCCCGGGCGCGCCGCAACACCTGCGTATCCGGTATCAGTTCATCGGCCGCAAACCGGGGGCGGCTTACGCATACCGATATCAAAAAACGCTTACTTTGGGCACAAAAACAACTGTACAAGAAAAGCGGCAAACACAGGTGGAAACTGCATTTGCCGCTTCGTTCATTGTATCAATTTTTTGCCTTTCAGCTTTGCGTCAGGCTTGTCGTTTTTTCCACATCACCCAGAGCGGGCCTGCTATGCATATTGTCGAGTAGCAGCCGCTGATGGCACCGATGGCCATGGGCAGCGCGAAGCTCTGCACGGCGTCAAGGTTCTGCGCGAACGCGAGAATATACACAAGGCTCACGCTGATCAGCACAGCAACGTTGGTATTCACAGAGCGCGTTAAAGACTGTGATATCGACAGGTTCGTGATCTCCTCGATAGGCATTTTGGTATGAAGCCTGTTGTTTTCGCGTATGCGGTCATAGATCACGATGGTGTCGTTGATGGAATAGCCGATGATGGTGAGCGCGACGGCCACGAACGAATCCCCAATCGGTATGCGGAATATCACGCATGTGAAGAACACCACAAGCAGATCGTGAAACAAAGCAGCCAGCGCCATCACGCCCGCGGACAGCCCGCCAATACGGCGGAAACGCACCCAGACGTACAACACCACCAGCACACAGGACAGCAGCAGCGCCGTGATGCCGGAGGTTAAAAATTTCTGCCCGAAAAATGGCTGCACCATAGAGGATTCAGCCAGCGACAGCTCGCTTTGAGGATAAGCCTGTTTGAGCGCGGCATCGAGTTCCTCCTGCTGCCCCGCCTCCAAACCGTACTCGCCGGCGATATTGATGACGAGCTGTTTCTGGCTCGATAGCAGGTCGGTTGTCGTCTGTGTGGTCACTGGACGCTCGAGTAGCTCTGTCGCCATATCCGCTGCCTGCTGCGCGTCCATATCGCCCGTATAGGTATACTTCAGCAGCGCGCCGCCCTTGAACTGAATGTCCAGATGGACGCCGTTGATGAAGATGAAAGCGATGCCGATCAGCATGATCAGCGCCGATATGATAAAGAACACGCGCCGTTTCTCATAAAACTTGAATACCTTTCTGTCCTTTTTCATAGTGATACCCCCTTCGACAAACTGGTATACAGCTTCGGTTTGCTGAACAGCTTATATTCGCTGAGCGAGCGAATCATCAGCCGCGATGCCGTAACGCCCGCGATAAAGTTGAATATGATGCCGATAAGCAGCGAGTACGCAAAAGACAGCAGCGTGCCCGACCCAAAGCTCATCAGTATCACCGCGACGATCAGCACCGTGATATTGCCGTCGAACACGGAAGAAAAAGCATTTTTAAAGCCCGACGTGATCGCCGCGCGCAATGTCTTACCGGACCGCAACTCGTCGCTGATACGCTCAGATATGATCACGTTGGCATCTACACCCATGCCGATGGTGAGGATGATACCCGCAATACCCGTGATGGTCAGTGTGATTTCCGCCAGCGCAAGCACGAGCACCTGCCCGCTGATCTGTATAAGCAGCGCGATGCTGGCTACGAACCCGGACATTCGGTAATACACAATCAGCAGCACGCATATCACACAAAAGGCGATGAACCCCGCCTGCAGCATGATATTGAGCGCGCTTTCACCCAGCGTGGGGCTGATAATGGAATGGTTCTTAGTGACCATGGAAAAAGGCAGCGCGCCCGAGTTTATTTTATCCGAAAGCTCCTTGGCCTCTTCGGGGCTTTCCATGTTGTTGATAACGGCCTGGCCTCCCGCGATATGCTCCTGAACGGTGGCGGACTGTATCATCGTATCGTCCATAAATATGTTGATCCTCTGGCCGACAAGACGTTTGGTGGCATCGCCGAAAAGCTTGGTGCCCTCGCTGTTGAACTTCAGCCCCACCATGATCTCACCGGTATTCGGGTCGGTTTGCACCGAGCTATTCTCCACATCTTTGCCCTCTACAAGCACCGTACCCTTATCGTCCCGAAACGTGAGCATGGCAGTCTCCCCCAGCTCAGCCAGCGCGCTCTGCGGGTCAAATTCGGTCTCGCCCGATTTCCACGGAAAACGCACGAGCACAAAGCCGTTGGTCTCGTCAATCGTCACCTCGCGGTCGAGAATGTTGTTCTTATCGAGCCGCGTTTCAATAATGCTACGCGCCGCTTCCAGCTCGCTGGTTGTGGGTTTTCTGTCAAGCCCCGTCGGTTCGTATACGGCATCCACACCGCCGCGGATATCAATACCCAGCCGGATATCCTGCGCGCCCGGGAAGTGAAAAATATAGATGCCAAATGGAATCGTGACGCTGAAGATTGCACAGTAGGCCATGATGAGCGCAATAATCAGCACGACGGGAAATACAAATTTCCTTTTCATCATTTATCCTTTCCGTTGCCGAGGCAAATACGCCTTGGCGTGCCGTCGGCAAATTTTTATAATATTATTTACTGAGAAAGCTTAACAATTCGAACGTTAAAACACCATAACAAAACACCGCTTAAATAAGGGCTCTACGTGATACCATGACATGTTTGCTAATGTGTTTTATACGCGAAAAAATGGAGGCGCATGCCCTCCAATTGAAATGGAGATCGGGCTGATACGGATTATGGCCTTGGAAAGATGGCACCGCCGGCCGTGGGTTTTCAGTAAAGCAAAAGCCAAAACCATTATGATAGACAGCTGCAAAAAATGTAATGAGTGCTTTAAACTGCGCTCCGCAAGCGATATGCCATTCTGCTCTGCCGCCTTAAAGCTGACATTCAGCGGGCTTATGATATCGAGCATAACAGAGCCGCTGACCGATTCACCCGGCGACATGCCGGAAAGACCGGTTTCATCGGATATATTCGCATATATGCTGATAAATGGCATTGTCAAGAATAACAAAACGGCGAAAATGACCAAAACAGCAACCGTGCTATTCGACTGATGGGCTTGGTTTCGAGTTTTCATGCTACACCTCCTTCAATGTGGATTTGGTTTAACATTACTGCAAAACCGCTGCTGTGTCAATGAAGCGCCACGCAATATCAATATTTTACACGTGTATTGTTTTGGTGACGTGGAATGCGCCACATGTAATTATGATACGGCCCCGTAGAAACGGCAATATGACCGTTCCGAAGCTTTTGGGCATCGGCTGAAAGAGCTATCTGAAAAGGCAACTCCATATATTATCCGGTTTTATTATATAATCCGCCTGAAAAGTCATTGCAAATAATATTTGTATGTATTATATTTTATTTGATAATAAATTAACAAAGTCTATTGTGAGTGATTAGTATATCTTTAAGATAGTGAGGAGCAACGTGAAAAAGGCTGCATCAAAAAGCGCTAACTTAAAAGACGATATCTGCTCGGTGGCATTAAAGCTTTTTTCAGAAAAAGGCTATGAGGCTACCAATATGTCAGAGGTTGCGGAAATACTCGGTATAACCCGTACGCCGCTGTATTATTACTATAACGACAAAAAAAGCCTTTATTCCGAAGCCATCAAAAAGCATCTCGCAAAAAAGCGGGATCTCTATACGCAGATGGCCGCCGAAGATAGCGATATCTTTACGTGGCTGCGTCAGCATATTGAATTTGCATGCAGCAACACAACAGATACTGTTTTGTTTAACGTTTTAGGTTACGAAGAATTCCGATCATTATCCGACCTTAACGATGAGACATGCCGCTATATATATGCATTGAAGCACCGCCGTGTTGCACGCGCCATCGAGACGGGCGAATTGCCGCCCGACACAGACATCGACCTCTTCCTTTCCAACGTCTATGTCATGAGCTATGGATTTTCCTATGTGATCAATCAGTCAATACTCAGCCAGGATCTAAAGAGCAATCCAAAGAAAATAGCTGATCTGACCGATTTGTTTGTTCAGGAAATCAAATGCATGCATACCTTAAATAACGCCGAATAACCAAAGAGCACTTATCATTGCAAGTGCTCTTTTTTTGCTCCGTTTTATTTTTCTGCCAAACCTTGCCCGGCGCCGTGCACGTTCAAGCAGCATTAGATATCCCTTTTTGTAAATATCCTTTTTGCGCTTGCCGCATCAGCAATATCTGTCTCGCCGGGGCTTTATTTGCCCGGGCAGCGATACGATGGCATGATGTACCGCTTTGTGCCGCGTGATGCAGCCCCGCGCCGTATCGATGTGTTCAGGGCTCACGAGCAGCGACATGCCGCAGGAAAGCTCCCCCAGTATCGAGCGCGGCGCAGGCGCAATGCGGTGAGGTATCCCCTCTGCCAGCAATAATTCATGCAGCGCCATGCCGTGGGTATAGTTTTCAAAGAGTATGTAGTATTGCAACCCCGGTTCAGTCATTAAGCATTTCAATAAACGCCCCAATACGGGTGCGCAGCTGCTCGGCATCTGTGTCGGTGTAATCCGTTTCGAGGCTTAGTACCGGCACACCGGCTTCCTTAAGCGCCTTCGACACGGAATACTTCTCGGTATCGTACAAACAGCAGAACTTCAAGCTGCAATCAATGACGCCGTCAGCCTTGTATTCCTTCACCATGCGCAGTATATCGTCGATGCGGCCGGTATTGGGCGTAAAACACGCGCAGTTGTTCTTCATGTACCGTTCGGATAGCGCCATGTACTGCCCTTCAAGCGTGGTCTTCGTCTCGTCCACCAGATTCTCAAAATAACGGGTGCCGGTGCACATCTCCTCGCAGACCACCGCTGCGCCGCTGGTTTCAATGATGTTGTGCAGCTTCCAATTGGGCACTGCCAGCGGCGTACCGGTCACAAGTATACGCTTGGTTCCTGCGGGTACCACGCTGACACCGTCCTTAATCCGCTGCTCCAGCTCGTCTGCCAGCCGGTTGCACATCTTTGCGCAGCGCTCCGGGTCGTCGAAGAAGGCGATCTGTATCATCAGCAGCGCGTCCCGGCCGGAGATTGGCAGGCATTCTGATTTGCGTGCGTCATACACACGCTGGATTGCTTTGCGTTTCTCGTTGACGATTCGGATGGCATCGGCCAGCTTTTCGACCGTGATTTCGTTGCCGGTGAGTTTCTCAACCACCTTGGCGAAATCCGCAATTTCGTCCTTCCACTTGAGAATATCCTTCTCCCGCTTCATCTGCGGAACGTCCATAATATGCATGGGCACGTCGTCGCCCAATATCTCATACGCCTTCTTTTTCCCGTCGCAGGTGGTCTCCCCCACGTACATATCGGCGATTCGGAAGAACGGACAGGTTTTGCCCAGCCGCGCGCCCACCGACGCCTTAATTAACGAACAAGTGCTCTTGGGCAGCACCGCCTCGCCCGCAGGCACCCAGAACTGCGAGCCGCCGCAAAGGCCGGTCACAATGCCGTTTGCCGCAATAACCACTTCATCCGGCACAAACACACAGAACGTACCGAACACCTTGCGCCCCTGCTTCTGCGCTTCCACCAGCTCTGCGGGGCGTATGCCGTGCACCTCCGAGATCACCAGATCCCAAAAGTCCATGCCTGTCGGTCTATTCTCCTGCGACATAAAAACATCGCCCACTGCGGTGGGCAGCACCTGACACAGCAAATCGTGTGTCTCCAGGTCCATACCAAGGTGCTTCCACATTTGTACGTAATCCGACATTCAAACTCCTCCTCACATATATTAACGGTCTGTCAAACCATCAGCTCAAACCATCCGTCTGTCTCAATACCGGCCTCGTGTGCCGTCCTTTCTACCGCATCCCGCGCATCCGGCGGCGCGCTCCACGCCATGCCGCAGCCTGCGGTGATGTCGCGCGGCACAGGTATCAGCCGCCCGGGTACGTCTCGCTCCGCGCACACCTTTTCCATCGCTATCGCCGCTGTTGTGGTGTGAAACGTTACAATCAGCCGAAGCTGCTTCATCCTCATTCCGCCAGCTCCTTGACGGCGGACACCGCCGCATCCACATCCTCAGCTTCGTTAAACCATCCAAAGCTGAACCTCACCGCTCCCTGCTCCGTGGTGCCGAGCGCCTGGTGCATACGCGGGGCACAGTGTGCGCCGGGGCGTGTGGCAATGCCGTATGCTTGCGACAGCTCATCGGCCACCGCGCCGGAATCGAAACCGCGTATGTTCAGCGCCACCACCGGTGCGTGCTGAACCGCAGTAAAATCGCCGTATACCGTTGCACCGTCAATCTGCGAAACGCCGTCCACAAAGCGCCGTGTTAAAAAATCCTCTTTGGCTTGTATGGCTTCGATTCCCACCGAATTGATATAATCCACCGCCGCCGACAGCCCCGCGATGCCGTGCCCGTTCAGTGTGCCTGCCTCCAGCAGCGTCGGCAGTTGCTCAGGCTGCGTTTGGCTGTACGTCTGCACACCGGTGCCGCCCACCGTCCACGGCCTAATGTTCACGCCCTCGCGGATGCACAAGCCGCCCGTACCTTGCGGGCCCATCATCGCCTTATGCCCTGTAAAGCAGAGGATATCAATGTTCATCGCTTCCATGTCAATCGAGGCGCACCCCGCCGTTTGGGACGCATCCACCATAAATAGCAGACCATGTTTCTTTGCAATCCGGCCCACCCGTGCCACATCCACCATGTTGCCAGTCAGGTTAGACGCGTGCGTGCAAACGATGGCTTGTGTATTGGGGCGAATCAGCTTTTCAAAATCCGCATAATCAATCGTACCGCGCTTATCCGCTGCGGCAAAGCTTAACTCAACCTGTTTCTCCGCCTGCAGACGATAAAGCGGCCTCAAAACAGAGTTGTGCTCAAGATCAGTTGTTATGACATGGCTGTCAGGCTTAATAACGCCATTGATGGCGATATTCAAGGCTTCCGTCGCATTGCACGTAAACACCACATGGTCGGCGCGCTTGCAGCCAAACAACGCTGCCAGCTTAACGCGCGCTTGATAAACGGTGCGCGACGCATCAAGGCTGCTGGCATGCGTCCCGCGTGACGCGTTGCCCAGCGCGTTCATCGCATGCATAACCGCTTGCGTTACCTGCGGCGGTTTGCGCAGCGTTGTGGCCGCGTTATCAAGATATATCACGGCTTGATCACCTTAGCCGCGCCGCTCAGCATCTCGACAATGCTGTACATGTTGGCGATCTGCCCGACTGCCAGCTTCTCCGTCAAGCCATAAAAATTCAGACAGGTGCCGCAGGTCATAATTTCTACGCCTTGCGCCTCCATGCTTTTCAGGTCTTCCACGCTGACGGATCCTTCTATGGGGATACTGGCACCGCCGTTGTAGAAAATAATCGTCTTCGGCAGCTCATCGAGCTGAGACAGCGCGTATATGAACCCTTTCATCAGCGTCTTGCCCAGTTCGTCGTCTCCGCGTCCCATAACGGCGGTGTCGATAGCCACCACGGTGTTGCCTCTGATATCCGGGACGCAGGCGGGCTCGGGTTCCGCAGCGTTCGCGTTCGGCAGCGCGGAAACCTCCATGGTAATAACAAAATGCTTGTCGTCCAGCTTTTCGCTCTTCGCCGCATGCCCCTTGCCCATGGCCAGCCGCATCACGTTCTGCACGGCAATCTCGTTATCCACGTGCACTTCCAGTTCACCGGCTTGCTTCATTCCGCCCAGCGCCTTTGTCGCTTTGACAACCGGGATCGGACACTGTTCGCCCACCGCGTTTACGATTACCTTTGCCATTTTATTTCCTCCGGTTCATTCGTGTATATATCGGGAAGGCAGCAGATTCCTTTCCATGCTTCCCGTATCTCAGCGTGCTTTCATGGCGCAAAGCGCCGCGCCAACGGCCCCCGCATACCGCCCGTGTTCGTTCGAAATCACTTGTGCTGCCAGTGCAGCAGACAGCGCGCCGATGATATAAGCGCTGTCGCACAAGCCGCCTGTCAAACAAACGGCACCGGCACCGCCAAGCAGCCTTTTGGCCTGCGAAGCCACCTTCTGCACAATCGAATCGACCACCGCGAACGCGATGTTTTCCTTCTTTTCTCCGCGCCCAATCAGGCTGATGACCTCGGATTCGGCGAAAACCGTGCACATGGAGCTGATAGATGTATCGCGGCCCTGAGCGGCCAGCTCACAGAGTTCCACCGGGCTCACGGCCAGCGTGTTCGCCATCACTTCCAAAAAGCGGCCCGTCCCTGCTGAGCACTTGTCGTTCATGATGAAATCCTTCACCACGCCGCCTTCAATGCTGATGATCTTGGTATCCTGACCGCCGATATCGATCACCGTTAAATCGCTGCACGAAAAAATCTCACAAGCCCCTTTGGCATGGCAGGTGATTTCCGTCACAGCCTTATCGGCATACGGAACCGCCGCCCGGCCATATCCGGTGGACACGCAAGGCGTTTGCACTGCATCAATTCCGCTATCCTTCAATTTTATACGGATCGCTTCCGCCGTATCCACGCTGCTCCAGCCGGTTGGCTGTACGAATTGCAGCAAAAGCTTCCGGCCTTCATACATCACCGTTGTTTTGGCACAGGTCGATCCGATATCAATCCCGATGTATTTCATTTTCACCCTCTGTGACCATTATAAAAACCAATATGAAAATACGCCAATTCAAATATCAGATAGAACAATAGATTCTATCGGTAATAGCGATGAATGCGCGTATTCTGATGTTAAAATGTTCTTAAGTGATTCAATATGTATTCGCGGAAGGCTTTGGCTGTGTTTGTCAGCCTGCGGTCTTTGGGGGTTATCATATAAAGGCAGCGCACTGTGCTCTTTCCGTCCAGCGGAAAACAAAGCACATTTTGAGCCATCCTTGCGGCCAATTCGGATACGATGGCGACACCCAGCCCCTGCGCCACGGCGCGCAGAATGGTGTCGTGGTTGTCCATACGCGCCACAACATGAATGTTTTCTGTGCGTATGCTGTTTTCGCACAGGAACTTGTCGACAGCCTGCTGCGTTCCGGATCCCAGCTCACGGAAAATCAACGGCTCACCAAGCAGCGCATTGCCGCTTGCCCCTGCACTTTTCTGCGTCCGGTATTTCTCGCTATCCGGGGTCAGCAGCACCAGATTGTCTTCACGGAGCAGATCGTAAACAAGCTCCTTGCGGTTCATCACTGCGCCCACAAAGCCAATCTGCGCGTCACCGTCCAGCACCAAATCGTGAACGCTTGTGCTGTCTCCGCCGCGCAGCGTAAACCGGCACTGCGGCATCTCTTGTGCAAATCCGGCAATCAGTTCAGGCAGCAGGTAACTCATCGGAATCGTGGAAGCCGCGAGTACCAGCTCCTGCGACGTCCGTTCCTCAAGCTCCTTTGAAAGCTGGTCACAGCTTTGGAGAATGGCTTTGGCATGAGCATAAACGCGCCGTCCTTCTTCCGTCAGAATAATCTTGCGCTTGCCGGTACGCACAATCAACGGCACACCGATGTCCTTCTCCATAGCGGCCACGTGGCCGCTGATGGTCGATTGTGCCAGATACAATTTGTCTGCCGCAGCGGTGAAACTGCCGTTCTCAACAACAGCGGCAAATGCCTCCAGCTGTTTCAGATTGTAGTTCATCACATCACTCCAAAATGATTCTGTTGCCGCCGCTGTACGCACATACCCTCCCGATGCGCTGCGCGGACGGAACGCATGCCTTCAGCGCCTCAAGCAGTGCATCAGCATCTTTTGGGCTGACGCAAATCACCAGCCCGCCGGATGTCTGCGGGTCAAACAGCAGATCGGCCTTTTCCAGCGGAATGTCTCCCTGTTCCACGCAAGCCTCGGCAAAGCTGCGGTTGCGGTACATACCGGCGGGAAGCACGCCCATCCGGGCAAGTTCAATAGCTTCGGGAATCATGTCAATGCCGTTGACATCCACGCGAATCTGTACATCGCTGCCCTGTGCCATCTCCAGCAGATGCCCCATCAGGCCAAATCCGGTTACATCCGTGCACGCGTGAACATCAAATTTTATCATCGTATCCCTTGCCGGCTTGTTCAGCGTTGTCATCAACCCGAAGGCGAGCCTCTCTGTTTCTTCGCTGACGAGCTGCGCCTTCATCGCGGATGTCAGCACGCCAATGCCGATCGGCTTCGTCAGCAGCAACACGTCTCCAGGCCTCGCGCCGGCGTTCGTCAGCACCTTATCAGGATGCACAAACCCGGTCACTGCCAAGCCGTATTTGGGCTCCTCGTCGTATATACTGTGCCCGCCGGTAATCAGCGCCCCGGCTTCATACACCTTATCATAGCCGCCCCTCAATATTTCATGAACCGTTTCCTTGGGCATGTCTTCCGGCACAGCCATGATGTTAAGCGCCAATTTGGGTTCTCCGCCCATTGCGTAGACATCCGACAGCGCGTTCGTCGCAGCTATGGCACCAAACGTATACGGATCGTCCGCAATCGGCGGGAAGAAATCAACCGTCTGCACCAACGCCAAGTCATCGCTGATTTTATAGACGGACGCGTCATCACTGCGTTCAAACCCGACCAATAGATTCGGGTCGTTATGAACTTTAATATCCTCCAAAAGCTGCGACAGCACACCGGCTCCCACTTTTGCCCCGCAGCCGGCGCACTTGGCCAGCTTCGTCAGCTTGATATCTTCTTTCAATTCAGCACCTCCCCTGGCGAAACAAGACAATTAATCGATTCCACATAATCATATCATAAAAATGGAGAAAACGCCAAAACGGCCGATAAATTCTATCGGCATTTTCGATAACTTACAGCCAGTTTATACGGTTGCCTTTGATATGAGCATATATCAGATAGCGAGAATTAAAAGAAATGGTGCCGGCACAGGAACAATGGTCGATGTGCATCCTCTTATTTGGTTAACAATGACGACCAAATCGTTATATAACCACTCTTAGATGACATTAATGAAATTTGATGAAATGAAAAATAGATCATGAGCAAGCATAGCGATAATACTACAAAAGAACGAGATACATTCAATGCAAAAAATATTGCTCTGCCCAAAATCATAACACGAATCTATGATTTATCTGTTGTTTGTTTTGATACAAGACAAGACTCATTGAGCGTAAAAAAGCCGTCTTTACATCTCTTTTCGGTTTGTTTTTTTGATCGTTTCTTCAATCGTATTCAGCAGTTCCCGCTGCTTTGGCAGCATCATACGTTTTGGCGTTCGCTTCAGCATGTCGGTGCGCGCTGACATAAGCTTATCTGAAGACGCATATGGCAAAAGCGGCGCACAAAGATATTCCGAAATACTGAGGTACCAATCCGTTGTCGTTTTCTCTCGTCTTGGTTTTGGTGCCAGCATAATATCGAGCGCCTTAGCCGCAATAGCCTCGGACGCATCGGGTGTTTTGTTTTTCATATTTTCCAAAACAGCAGCCATCTTTGCAACAATACGCTGAACTTCGCTTAAAAAGGCCTCATTCACCGGCTGAGTTGTCAGCGGATCAAAACCGGAAAACCATTTTTTAAACAAGCGGGTTATCCGCTGCCTCGATTTTGGCTCTTCCGTGTCCGCTTGCGCGTAGCTAGAATAGACGTCTTTTAAGCTTTCTATCAAACGGGCTACCTCTTGTTCATGCGTATCTGGCCGGCGCACTTTCTCCATCGCAGGCTCCTCCTCAATACTGATTTTCCCCGCTCCGAACCCTTTGTAAACCAAACATAGCCGTGGAGCCATGCCGCCGGCTATGCTCGATTGCGTTTATCGTTGAGCCTTATGCATATTGTATGGCTCATCCCCCATAAAATCAATGGCTGTTGGGTTTTCTTCAAATCACCCACAGCTGACTTCGTATTCTCTGATGCGGTCAACCTTGGGTTGGGACGCGCTTCCGGGCTCGAATTCTGATGTTAAAAATACCAAAGCCAGCTTCTCCATCAGCTTAATTCCCGTAGTAAACGCGCCAAAACAGGCGATGTTCGCATCGTTGCTCATCCGCGCGCGCTCAGCCGAATACACATCCGAAATCAACGCGGCGTATGCC
The DNA here is from genome assembly GCA_023436525.1 of Bacillota bacterium. Taxonomy (GTDB): domain Bacteria; phylum Bacillota; class Clostridia; order Christensenellales; family SZUA-584; genus SZUA-584. The sequence continues at coordinate 32,307 of JAEZIW010000249.1, forward strand.
CCTTTCACCTTGTTGGCCGCCAGCGACACACCGATACCTGTACCGCAAATCAGCACACCTCTGTCGTATTCCTTATTCGCTACCACAGTTGCCACCTTGATGGCGATATTCGCGTAAATCGGGTCATGGATGCCAAAATCGGTGACGTTAAATCCCTTCTCGGTCAGCATTTTAATGATGGCTTGCTTCGCGTCTTCTGCATTCGGGTCGCACCCGATTGCTATCTTATACATTTAAACCCCCGCCTTTCCGTCAGTCTTCCAGCACCTGTTTCATTCCGTCGGCCATGGCCTGCAGTATGATGCAGCACGAGGTTGCCCCCGCATCCAGCACGCCGCGTGAACGTTCTCCAAGGCGTGCCGACCGCCCGTATTTCGCCACAAGATCTTTGGTAGACTCCTTGCCTGCTTCGGCGGCTGCTTTCATATCGTCCAGCGCTTCAGAGAAGCTCTTTGAGCTGCTGATGGCCGATTTGACAGCCTGCAGCGCCGGATAAAGCGTATCCACCAGTGTCTTGTCGCCGGGGCGTGCATTCACAATGCCATACAGGCCGTCAAGTCCCGCTTCAAGCATGTCCGCAAACACGCTAAGCGTGATGTCCTCTTCATCCTCTGCCTTTTCCGACATGTCCATGAAAACCGTTCCGTAAATCGGCCCCATTGAGCCGCCTATCTTGTTTAAAAGCACGGTGCCCAAATCGAACAATCCGTCCGTCAGCGAGGTTTCACCGTCGCCCAGCTGTTCACCATACATCGTGAAGCCCTTGTTCATGTTCATGCCGTGGTCACCGTCGCCGATCAGGCCGTCGACATCGCCAAGGTACTGTTTGTTGGCTTGAATGGCTTTAACCATGCTGAGCAATATCTCACGCCCGTTTTTATTCTTTACGACTGACATTGCCGTCTCCCCCTTTAAAACTGTTTTAACCCCGTGCAATAAGCATCGGCATCCATCAGTTCTTTAAGCTCATCATCGAGCTTCATCACCGTCAGCGTTGCACCCATCATATCCAGCGAGGTGAAATAGTTGCCCACGTACGAACGGTAAACCTTGATGCCCTGCGCACTTAAAAGCTGTTCGATTTCGTTGTATAATACATACAGCTCCATAATCGGCGTTGCCCCCAGCCCCGATACGAGCACGGCCACCTCATCGCCCGCCTGATACGGATAATCCGGGACCACCACATCCACCATGCGTTTGGCCATACCTGCCGCGGATTCCAGCGCACAAACCTCTATGCCCGGCTCACCGTGATGCCCGATACCAACCTCCATCGTGCCGTCTTCTATCTGAAAGTTAGGGTGACCCACCGCAGGTAATGTGCACGGCGTCAGCCCTATGCCAATGCTGCGTGTGTTGTCAATCGCTTTCTGAGCCGTTTCAATCACCTCATCCAGCGAAGCGCCCGCAGCCGCTTTGGCACCGCCGCATTTCCACATGAATATCTCACCTGCCACACCACGGCGTTTTTCTCTTTCGTCCTTCGGTGCCGATGCCACGTCGTCGTTGGCGATAACGGTTTTTACAGTGATGCCCTCGCGCTTGGCCATTTTCACAGCCATCTTCACATTCATGTTGTCGCCCGAGTAGTTGCCGTAAAGGCACGCAATGCCCTCACCGCCGTTCGCGGCCCGAAAGGCCTCTAAAAAAGCGAGTGCTGTGGGAGACGAGCAGATCTCACCGACCGCCGCCGCATCGCACATGTTTTTGCCCACATAACCGATAAACGCCGGCTTATGGCCCGAGCCGCCGCCTGTAACAACGCCGACCTTGCCCGCCTTGGGCGCATCCACGGCCGCCACCACACCTCTTGCGTTATCTTCGCTTGTTTTCACCCTCTTGACGATATCGCTGTGACATTTCACAAAGCCATCCAGCATTTCATCGACAATGTTGTCAGGGTTGTTCAAAATGCGCTGCATATCTGTTCCTCCAATTTGCTATTTAATCGTAAATCCGCCGTCAATGAGCAGGTTGTGCCCTGTGATCATGCCGGCTCCCTTGCTGCAAAGGAAAGCAATGCAGGCTGCAATCTCTTCAGGTTCCGCAAAACGCTCGGAAGGCATTTCTTTTTTAAACGCATCGCCCACAGGGCCGTCCCACGCCTTGTGCCCCAGTTCTGTCAGCACAACGGTTGGTGACACTGCATTGACGCGAATGCCGAATTTTCCCCATTCCATCGCGAGCACCTTGGTCATCGATATGATGCCGCCCTTGCTTGCGCAATAGGCCACATGCTTATCAAGAGCAATCACACCAGCCTGAGATGCCATGTTAACGATGCTTCCGCCGATGCCATTATCAATCATGTATTTGCCTACGGCCTGGGCCATAAAAAAGCTGGCCGACAGATTGATGCTGATGGTTTTGTGCCAGTAATCGGCGCTGATGGTTTCGGCGCTTTCCAGCGCAACAATGCCCGCGCTGTTCACCAGTATATCGATCTGCCCGAATGCCTTGACGCCCGCCTCAATCACCTTGGCCGGGTAGTCACCGTCGCAAATGTTACCGGCAACGCCGATGCAGTTGTCGCCCAGCTGCTTTGCAATTTCATCCACTTTGGGGTTCAAATCGGCCAAAATGATATTTACACCTTTTTCATGAAAGAACTTTGCGGTGGCATAACCGATGCCCGCCGCGCCGCCGGTGATGACCGCCGTTTTACCGCTCAGAGAAAAATCCGTATCGACACCTTCGTATTTAAGCATTTTGCTTTTCCTCCCGTCACATTTTTATGAAAGGCGGACGGGCATTCAGCGCCGCCCGCCTCTCAGCATGTTTATTCTATAACCGTGTGCTTTTAATATCTGCCCACATAATCAGCCGCGTTGTCGGGCGTGATCATTTCGAACGGAATCCAGTAGAACTTCTCTACCGCTTCGCCTTTGATGGCCTTCACAGCCGTATCAAGAGCGCCTGTCATCTGGCCTTCAGCGTTCTGGAAGTCGCTCGCGATCATTCTGCCTTCCTGAATCGCGGTCACAGCGTCGGTGATGCCGTCGATTCCGATGCACGGAATGTCTTTGCCTGCGGCTTCAATGGCTTCTCTCGCACCGAGTGCCATCTCGTCGTTTTCTGCAATCACAGCGGTGATGTCGTCACCGTATGTGCTGAGCCATGTTTCCATCAATGTCATCGCTTCCGCACGAGACCAGTTGGCTGTGTTACGGGCAAGCTCTTTGATATTGGGGTAATTGGCCAGTACGTTTTCAATACCTTCAATACGCTGAAGCTGCGCAGACTGACCCATGGGCCCTTCAATGATCACGATGTTGAACGCGTCTTTTCCAAGATAGTCGATCATGAACTTCATGATGTCTTCACCGGCCGAAACGTCCTGAGAACCCACATACGATGTTAACAGATCGCTTTCCACCATTGTGTTCACGCCCACCACCGGAACTCCGGCTTCGTGTGCCAGTTCCACAGCGGCCGCACAAGCCACCGCATCCTGAGGATTCAAGATAATGGCATCGCAGCCGTCGGCGATCATCGTTTCAACTTGAGAAAGCTGTGTTGCAGCGTCATAGTTGCCATCGTACGATGTGTAGTCCACATTGTTTTCCGCAGCCCATTTTTTAGCCGCATTGTCCATACGCATGGTGAACTCGTTTTGGAGACTGTAGAAGGTGGCGCCAATTTTCAGCGTATCCGAAGCCGACTCAGAGGGTTCCTCTGATACCTCAGCACTGGGCTTTTCAGAAGGCTGTTCTGACGATTGCGCCGGTGCTGTGCTTGCGCAGCCAACAAGAGCAAATACAAGTGACAGCATAACCATTAGCATCGCTAAAGCTTTCATCGATCTTTTCATTTTTATTCCTCCCAATATTTTTTACTTCACACGATTTACGTATGAATTATTAAATTCTGATTAATTGTCCGAGCTCAGGCCGTCCAGCATCACCGCGCCGATAACGACGAAGCCCTTGATAATGAGCTGATAATACGCGTTGATACCCAGCATATCGAGACCGTTTGTCAGGCATTGCAGCAACAGTATACCGATGATTGTTCCCCACAAACGCCCCCGGCCGCCCGCGAGACTTGTCCCGCCGATAACCACCATGGCGATAGCATTGGTTTCATAGCCGTCTCCTGTGGAGGTGACACCCGAGGTCACACGCGCTGTGGTGATGACACCGGCCAAAGCGGCCAGAATACCGGAAATGATGTAAACGCTGCAGATGATCCATTTGGTGTTAATACCCGAGACATGTGCCGCATTTAAATTGCCGCCCACAGCGAATATATAGCGCCCATAGCGTGTCAGATAAAGCAGCGTGAAGCAAATCAGCAGCACCACAATCATGATCACAATGGGGATTGGCAGCCAACCGCCGATGCTCCCGCCGCCAATGGCTTTAAACTCGGCATTCAGGCTCGGTATCGGTTTCGCATCCGTCAGCAGAAAGGTTAAGCCTTTTGCAATGCTCATGGAACCGAGCGTACCCACAAAAGCCGGAACCTTCAAATACGATATGCAAAGACCGTTAAACAAACCGATCGCAAGCCCGATTCCAAGACCCACCAGCACGCCGATATACCACGGATAACCCATGCTGTTTTGGGCAAAATAGGCCGAGAACATACCGGCACATCCCATAATGGCACCCACCGAAAGGTCGATTCCGCCGGTCAGCACCACGAATGTCATGCCGATAGCCAGCAGGCCGTTGATGGATGCGATACGCAGAACGTTGCGGATGTTTTCTCCGCTCAAAAAATTCGATTTGAGCGCCGACATGATGATGATCAATATAACGAGCCCAATCAGCGACCCGAAAATGGATACAAATTGTTTGGGGGACATCCTGTTCTTACTCACAGCCAGGTTGGAAGCTTGATTATTCATTCCTATCGCTCCTATCGTTCGAATATTTTTTTCATATGCTTATAGTGCATCTGCACAATGCTCTGTTGAGAGAACTCATCGCGGTGCATTTCGCCGCTCATCTCATGGTTGCTTAGCACGATGATTCGGTCAGACATGCCCATCGCTTCGGGCATTTCGGATGAAACCATGATGATGGAATATCCTTGCGACACATACTCACCCATGATCTTATAGATTTCGGCCTTCGCCCCCACGTCGATACCGCGTGTCGGCTCATCGAATATGATGATTTTCGGCGCGGTGATCATCCATTTGGCAAGCACCACCTTCTGCTGGTTGCCGCCCGACAGTGATTTGACCGACTGCCGCGGGCTTTTCACCTTAACCCCGAGCGCCTTCACCTGTTCGTCAACCACCGCCGCTTCCCTCAGCTGCTGCAGCAGGCCGGTTTTGGTGAAGCTTTTTAATGAGGAGAGCGTCATGTTATGATGCACGCCCATCGGAAGAACAAGCCCTTCACCTTTGCGGTCTTCCGTTACATAAGCCATACCGTTTTTTATGGCTTCCTGCGGCTTTTTAAACTGAACCTTTTTTCCGTTGAGATAAATTTCTCCCGAATCGGGATGCGTCAAGCCGAATATCGAATGCATCAGCTCGGTTCTTCCGGACCCCACCAGACCGACAAACCCCAAGATTTCGCCTTTGTGAAGCTTAAAGCTGATATTCTCATACTGTTTGGCTTTGCACAAATTCTTAACTTCAAGCACCGTCTCGCCGATTGGCACCTGCCTTTTGGGAAACTGCGCTTTGAGCTCACGGCCAACCATGCTCTTTATCAACGTGTCAGAATCCACATCGCCGGCTTCCCATGTGTTCACATTGGCCCCGTCGCGCAGCACGGTAATTTCGTCTGCGATACGGAAAATTTCATCCATCTTGTGAGATATGTAAATAATGCCGGTGCCGCGTGATTTTAGCCCCTTGATCATTCGAAACAGACTTTCCACTTCATGATCCGTAATCGCCGATGTCGGCTCATCCATAATCACAATACGCGCGTTCTGAGAAAGCGCCTTGGCAATCTCGACCATCTGCTGGTCGGCCACCCTCAAATTTTTCATTTTTGTTTTCGGGTTGATGGTGATGTTCAGCTCTTCCAGCAGCTCACTCGTGTTTTTGTACAGCTGTTTGTAGTTGATGATACCCATCTGCACCGGCTCGCGGCCAAGAAATATATTTTCGGCAACAGACATCTCGGATACCGCAGACAGCTCCTGATGGATCATAGCCACGCCCAGCAACCTTGCTTTAGACGGCGAGTCGATTTCCACAGGTTTTCCGTCTATTTTGATGGAACCCGAATCACACCGGTGAACCCCGGCAATCACCTTCACAAGCGTTGATTTCCCCGCACCGTTTTCGCCCATCAGCGCATGAACGGTTCCTGCTCTCAAACAAAAATCGACACCGTGAAGCACTTCAAAGCCGTAATAGCTTTTTCGAATTCCATTCATCTCGACCAGATTCATGATTTACCCCCTCACTTGCTTGTTAACAGCTTTGCCATCATTATTGCAGATTTCAGCCGCAAAACGGTGACTTAAATACACCCCTATGTGCAGCGCTTTCACGCCGCAGTCGGCCATGTCAACGTTTTTTTCCTTTTTGTTTTTGTTCAGCTTAGTCAGCCACTATGATTGCCACAAGCAAAATCATTTAAGGCGACTGGATACGCAGGAATATCCAGCAACCGCGTTAATTCGTCATCAAGGCTCATCACCGTCAGCGTTACGCCCATCATATCAAGCGATGTGAAGTAGTTCCCGATATACGCACGATGAATGCCTATTTTTTTCTCTGTGAGCACGTCGTCAATACGGCTGTAGAGTATATTCATTTCACTGAGCATGGTGTTGCCAAGACCCGAGATCATAACAGCGGCTTTGTCTCCGCTGCCCATAGGCATATCTTTGAGTATCTCCTCCACCATGATGTCGGCGGTGGCATTGGCTGTTTTTAGTTTACAGGTATCCATACTCGAAAACCCGTGATGCCCCACACCGATCTCCATTGTTCCCAGCTCAATCACATAGTTTGGGCGGCCTACCTCGGGAATAATGCAGCTTGCCAGGCCGATGCCGATGCTGCGCATGCGGCGAAGCGCCTTATTCGTTACAGCTTCAACGTCGTCCAGCTGGTATCCCAAAGACGCGGCGGCTCCGCCTATTTTCCAGAGCAGAACTTCGCCCGTCATACCCCGTCTTACCTCGGGGTCGCTGTCGGAAACATCCTCATTGGCCATCACCATCTTAACGGCAATACCGTCCTTTTCGGCAAGCTTAGCGGCTGCGCGCACGCTGGCGATATCCTTTGGATAATTGCCAAACAAGCAGACAACACCCTGGCCGGCATTCGCTTCTTTGAATGCCATGTAAAAAGACTCGACGGACGGAGGCATGAATACATCTCCGATGGCAACGGCATCCAGCATGTTTTTTCCGATATAACCCATAAACGCAGGGTCGTGGCCCGATCCGCCGCCGCTGACTATGCCCACCTTGCCCGCCACCGGAGCGGCTTTATACTTGATGGTACGAGAGCAGCCTGTATGGGTTACCTGATTGCGATAACATTTGACAAAACCGGCAATCGATTCGTCGACCATGCTCGCCGGATTATTGTACAGCTTTTGCATATTTCCTCCGCTTGGCCTGTTCTCTAATTTTCTGAAACTGTCTTGTAATAGCTGATATAAACCGCAATCTCTTTGTCGCTGAATTTTTTGCTTTTCTTACCGACGAAAACGAATGGCTTCATCATTTTATATGTGTTTTTGTGTTTATTCATATTGAGAAACTCTGACTTCCCTTCGGCAGCGGCACTGATATGGTTAAACAGAGCAGCCGTGTCAAGCTCCTTTTGAGTAATCAGCTCGTCCAGCCGAATCACGGACGCGTCCAAACCATCAAGCCCCATTTCGGCTTCTTTTTCGGCTATCAGATCCACCAGCGCCACATAGATTTTGATAAACGTTGTGATTCTTAAATCATTGCTTCGGCTGTATTTCTGATTAAACCCCGCCGGATCCCACCCGATATGTTTACTGATTTCTGCATTGCTGATACCATACCGGCCCGAAATAACATTCAGCCGCGTATAAACGCAGTCAATCAAATAATCTTTTGTAATTTTCTTTAATGCCAGTTCCTCAAACTCTGTCACGTTAACCTCCCGCAACTGATGTATAACATTGCGGACAAACCCCAGCAGCAATGCATATTGGCCTTGAAGCATCACCATTCAATACAAAGAAATGAGCCACAGTGTATCTTGGAAACCCGGCATACGCCGTTTCATGAGTACACTATATCATGCTGTACTTTGTATGCGAATGCGCCTAAAACACATGATATGAGCTTATTCGCAAAGTATTAATTTGTATTATTATTGAGTTGTTTCCGCGAGATTATGCTTTTAAGCAGGTGGCAGGCCAGCCGAATCAGGCAGTTTTTCATTCATTTATCACTTATTATATGGT
>JAEZIW010000252.1 GCA_023436525.1 Bacillota bacterium
GTATAAAGAAGTGCGAAAAAAATATCACTGATTAGCAGCAACATAAGCAAAATCGCTTATAAATCTAAGACAAAATAGCGGCATTCTCTCGTTGTTTCATCTTTCCACATGTCATCACTGTTGACAAGAGAAGAAGAGTCGCCGACAGGCGACTGATGAAGAGCTCGCATTGACATTAAATTTTTCACACCTTATCGGTGCTGCCGTCTTATCTTAAAGGAAAAGGCCTTTTGCGATCCGCGTTCTCAACTAATATTTTGCATCATCTTCGTGAAATCCATTTTTGCATATGAATAAAGGCTTTTAGATATCCTGTTTTAAGGATTATATTTTTCAAACAAAAAAACGCCCCGCTTTGACGGGGCGTTATGTTGCTCACTTAATCTTTTTCTTCTATTGAAAATGCTATATTTGTGGCATGGTCGGCAATTCTCTCTAACGTGGACACCATGTTTGTGAAAACCACCCCCACCTGCGGATCACAGGCCTTATCCTGCAATCTGTTGATGTGATTGTTCATATACTGCCTTTTCATATCGTCGACCTGCTGTTCCAAATCATCCACCTCTTTGATCTTAGATTGATCCCGCAATCGGAAGGCCTCCAAACTCAGGCGCAGCGTCAACATCGTCTTGTCTGCCATCATGCGCAGTTCTTCCTGAGCGTCGGGAGACATTGTGGATCGGTGCTCAATCAAAGAGACGGCGAATCCGGATATATTCTCTGCCAAATCGCCGATTCGTTCCATATCAATCACCACATGGTGCAGACCGCCCATTGTTTTGAGATCATGCTCTGAAAGATCCATACCGCGGAATTCGATTAAATAGTGAGTGATGTGATGCGTAATATAGTCAATCGTCTTTTCGACGTTCAGGACACGATTGACTTTTTGCTCGTCCCGGTTAAAGAAGGCATCAAGCGAGCGCCTCAGGTTATCGGCGGATATATCGCCAAGGCGGCATAACTCTTTAAGTGTTTGGCTGAGTGCAATGGCCGGGGTTTGAGCGATGCGCTCGTCCAAGTAAACAAGTTTTTTCTCAACACGGTCGGGCTCGTGCTTCTCCGGGATGATACGTGTAATCAGTTTGACCATCAAGCTTGCAAATGGGAACAACAGTATCGTTACAGTAATGTTGAACAGTGTATGGAAATTTGCAACCTGACGCGAGACATCGCCGGGCGACCAAGATGCGACCCAACCGACGATAGACGGAACCACAGCCAGCACAATGAGGTAGATAGCCGTCCCCATAATATTGAACATCAGGTGAATGCCGGCGGTACGCTTGGAATTGGGACTGGTACCGATGGCCGCGAGTATCGCCGTAATACATGTACCGATATTTTGGCCGAGAACCACATACACCGCGGAATCAAGACCGACCAACCCGAGAGCTGCCAGCGTCTGTAATATGCCGATGGATGCGGAAGAGCTTTGAATAATGGCTGTAAAAATGGCACCGAACAACACGCCGACCACAGGGCTTTTAAAGCTGACAAGCAGATTTCGGAAAGCTTCATTTTCCTGCAAAGGCTTCATCGCATCCGACATCAGTGAAAGACCAACAAACAAAATACCAAATCCGAGTATAATTTCGCCGATACGCGAGGCCATCCGCTTTTTTATAAAAACGGTAAAAATCATACCGAGAAACAGAATAAATGGTGCGATATCCGAAAGCTTAAAAGCGATAAGCTGAGCCGTGATGGTGGTACCGATATTGGCCCCCATGATGACGCCCGTGGCTTGAAGCAGTGTCATCAGACCTGCGTTGACAAATCCAACAACCATAACTGTGGTGGCCGACGAACTCTGTATAACAGCCGTAACACCTGCACCCACGCCCACCGCTGCCAGCCTTTTGTTGGTCAGCACTTCGAGCACACGGCGCATCCGGTCTCCCGCTGCATTTTCCAGTCCATCCGACATCATTTTCATACCATATAAAAACATGCCGAGGCCGCCTAAAAGTAAAAATATCGCCGCAAAAGTCATTGAGGATCCCCCGTTTTTAATTGGTCAGGGCAAATCTTGCGCACATCCGACCAATTAAAAATTATAGCCTAAACAGAAGCGCTTGTCACCCGCCACATTAATCAATTCGATAAAATGTCAAGCAAATGTGCTGCCATATGTTGTAAAGAATCGATTGACAGCAAGAAAATAAACGTATTGAGAACAATTAAATGACAAAATATCAAAACTGGTGTAAAATACTGTTGGAAAATTGGCGCATGGAATTTGAGCAATTTGCAGCGGTTGCTGACAGTGAGGTAGCGGCATGGAAAATGATAAAAAACAAATTTGGGTGGCCTACGATGAGCCGGGTGATAAAAGGGCGAAAGCCGTTGTGGTTTCAACGATTATTATACTTGGCATCGCCATGTTTTTAACATGCATTTACAGCATTATACCGGCATTGCTGTCATAAAAGGAAGATGGGAATATGATCGTTGATGATATCCTCTTTATTGAAAAAGAAGCGATGCCCGACGCGGCGAAGGCCCTGACCGCCGATGATATCAGACAACTCGTTACGCTGCTGAATGAGAAAGACGATAAGCTAAGATACCAGGCGCTGCTGCTGCTGCAAAGCCGCAGCCAAAGCTTTGATGATGTATACCCGTATTTTAATACGTTCGCGGAAAAACTGAAAAGCGATAATTCGTATCAGCGCAGCATCGGCATGATGCTGATGGCGCAAAACGCGCAGTGGGACGTGGATAACAAATTCGATGCGGTGTTGGATGATTATTTAAGCGGCGCGGAAGACGAAAAACCGATCACGGCACGCCAATGCATACAAGCCTTGGAGCATGTGATTCCGTATAAAGCAAACCTTCTCGGCCGCATTGCGGATAGGCTCATGCGGGTGGATATCGGTGCGATAAAGCCATCGATGAAAAAGCTGATATTACTGGACATTTTGCATGCGCTGCTGCAGATCAGAAATCTGCAGCCATCAGGCGATATCGACGCGTACATTTTTGATGCGTTGTCGGGCGGGATACTCGACGACAAATCGAAAAAGCAATTAGAGAAAATGCTGTAGCCAAGGCATCTCATCAGTCGCCTGCCGTCGACAGCTTAAAGGAATCTTTTTTTGTCCAATCTATAACAAAAACTCTCGATATGTAGGGAGCGGTCTTGACCGCTCCGTGTTTTTTTGATTGGTTAATTGAAGCGATTATATCCCTTCGGGATACAGGTATCTTTTTTCTTTTGTAGGGACCTTCGGAATAAGGTATCTCTTGTCTATATTTTGCGAGTTGAGGAACGCTCATTGATATAAAAAAGAACCCTTTTGGCGGCGTTTGCCGCGATTTGTTTTTTATTCTCAAGCAAGAAACCCTTTGCTCATCGTTGATGAGCGACCTTAATTATCGCTCCGTATCGCTCTTGTTTGGTTAATTGAAGCAGATTATATCCCTTCAGGATACAAATATCTCTTTTTATTTGATTTCGGTCCTTATTCCAATATCAAATACGCAAACACCGGATAATGGTCTGAAAACGGCGTGACGACGATGCGCGAGTTAACCACCTTGATGTTCTTCGTCACGATGATATTATCGAGCTCCGAATAATCGATCTCGTTTTTGGAATAGTCGTAGTATTTTGTTTCGTCCGTGTTCACAACCTTATACTTTTTATTAAACACCGAGAACTCGCTGAACTTCGCGTTGAAATCGCCCGTGAGTATCTTGTATTTGTTCTTGTCGGCGTTCATAATTCTGACCACCTCGGCAAACTGCTTGTCTCTGATGGCCTTTGAGTTGTAAGAAAAATGCGTGTTGTAAAAAGACACGGTTTTATCGCCGATGGTCATCACAGCCTTTTGCAGCAGGCGCTTTTCATAGCTGCCGCTGTCGAGCGGGAATGTTTCAATGTTCGTCATGTCGTAGCGCGATATCAGGCCGTTGCCGTATTCGCCGCCGTCGGAGTAATCGATGGTGGGGGAGAGCACATTGTGGCTCATCTCCCGGGTTTTCAGGCTCGCGAGATTGTCCACAATATCCTTGGCGTTCAGCTTCTGATAAGCTTCCTGCACGCCCAAAATATCCGGCTGCTGGTCGAAAATCAACCGGCCCTGATTGAGAAGCTTACCGTCGCCGCGCTTGATGTTCCATGTGCCCACGGTGAGAATGTTTCTGGAAATGTAAAGAGAATATTTGATCTCACCGTTGAGCGCAATTCGCACGGTTTTCATGCCGCCCGCGGGAATCTCGATGGTGTAGCTATTATCGCCGCTGTCGCCCACGCTGACAGCCACGCCGTCGTTGGCTTTGGCTTTGATGGTGACGCTGGGGGCGGTCGCCTTGATGACATAGCCATATTCGTTAGGCGTGAACGCGGGGTATAGCACGCCGCCCTTCACGGTCAGGCCGGAGAGCTGGTCGTCGTCCACCACGGCGCCGATATCCACATAGCTGGCACTGATATAAGCCGTTTGGCCGTTAAACTCCACCGTGTACCAGCCTTTGTTGTATTCCTCCTGCGGAATGATGGACAGCGAATCTCCCTTTTTTGCCACACCGATGATTTCCGCTTCTTTGGAGGGTTCTTTTCGAACGTTCACGTCTTCGTCGCAGTTGATGATGGTGCCGACATAGTCGATCTTATAGCCGTCCAGTGACGGGTCAAGCCGGACAAACATGCGGTTGACATAACCCGTTTCGCCGTTGTATTCCAC
>JAEZIW010000079.1 GCA_023436525.1 Bacillota bacterium
ACCGTGAATACCGGCCCGCGCGGCCTCCACAGCCGCATTCAGCGCGAGGATATTCGTCTGAAAAGCGATGTCGTCAATCACCTTAATAATCTTCGATATGCTTGCGGACGAGTCGTTAATTTGCGCCATGGCCTGCTGCAATGCCGTCATCTGTTCGTTGCCCTTCACGGCATTGTTCTTCGCCTCTTCAGACATTTCGTTGGCTCTGCCCGCGCTCATAGCATTCTGCTTGGTTTGTGCCGCAATTTCCGTGACTGTTGAGGTGAGCTGCTCAATGGCTGAGGCTTGCTCCGTCGCGCCTTGAGAAATAGCCTGACTGCCGTCTGACACTTGCGACGTGCCGGATGCCACCTGCTGTGCTGCGATGTTGATCTCGCTCAACAATTCGTTCAGCGAAAGCACGATGCCATTGATAGATTCTTTGAGCTTAACAAAGTCCCCTTTGTATTCCGATCTGATTCCCACATCAAGATTGCCTTCTGCCATTTCGCCAAGCACCTGGGTGATTTCGCTGATATAGCCGCTCATTGATCCGATTGCATTGTGAAGATTCGAAGCGATTGCATCGTAAATCCGGAATAGTTCTTTAGTATCTTCATCCGGCTCGTTAACGGTTATATCGCAGAACAGCTCTCCGCGAGACAACCGTTCAAGGTTCACAACCACCTTTTCAACCTCTTGTGCCTGATACTTTGCCTGTTTGTCAGCAATGGCCTTTGCCGATTCAATGTTCTTAAACGCCTGCCGAACATCTTTGTCGAGAATATTTGAGAGGTCACCAATCTCATCCCTGTTTTTCACAAGAATTGTGTGATCCAGATTTCCTGATGCAAGCTCGTTAGCCAATTGAGAAGTCTCCCGGAGTGGCTTGGTAAGGCTCTTTTTAACAACCAGGACTGAAATTATAACGACAAAGAGTATCGTTAATGCAGCTATTGTAATAACGATCACCAATATCTGGCTCAAATCGGCATAGAACTGCGTCATAGGTTGTCCTGCAAACAACAAACCAATTGCTTTTCCTTCAGAATCGAGAATTGGTGAATAATAGGTGATGTATTTCTGCCCTATAATATCCGCTTCGCCTGAGTAGCTATTTTTTTGATTGAGTACAACATCAGCAATTTTCGGATCGAGTTCAGTGCCGATAACCCTCTTTCCATCCTTTTCAATGGTTGTTGCAATGCGAATGTTATCAAGAAAAACTGTTAAATCCGTTTGCAGTACGGATTTACTTTTATCCAGCAAATCATTGTTATCAAGTCGGGTGCCTGTTGATACAACGCCCAATACATGGCCAGACTCATCTTTTATGGGATAAGATGCGACTACCGATAGCGGTATCGCCGTCCCCTTTTCCACGAGTGTTTCGGCCTCACCCGACAAGGCTTTTACGACGTTTTCCTCACCCTTCACACTGTCACCGAAATTTTCAGGATCATGGGTTCTGAAAATAGCTGTTCCGTTTTCATCCGAAAATGTGACGAAATCAGCATTAATATTTTCCGAAATTCCAGCCATCGCTTGCTTAATTGCATCTTTATCCTTGTTTTGTACACCGTCGATGATTCTTTGGTTCGTTGCTAGCAGCGTCGCTAAGTCTTGAGCATTGGCTTTTTGCATGTCGATTTGTTGAAAAAGGCCTTCAACGCCTTTTATGGCTTGTACCTTTGCTTTGTCTTTCATAAGCTGTATGAATGAAATAATCGAAAACCCAACCGCAATGAACACGACTAAAATAACGGAACTGATAATTAATGCGCTTATTTTCTTACCAATGCCTCGTTTCTTTAATTTTTTCGCTTGTTTTATATTCTTTCTCATTTTTTCCGTCTCCATTTTTTAAAATAAATGACATGATTGATATATGGTTTATACAATGCAGTTAATAATTCCTATATAATTTATAATGGTTATACCTTAACAAATACTTAACAAACGCCTTACGACCGATCGCCTTTTTGTTATATCGTGCTTTTTTAATAAATGATTACACTTGATTCTCTTTGCCTGCGCCGGTCCTTCTCGTATAAAAGACAGGGTTCCCGCATTGTATGCCGGGAACCCTCTCATCAATTCAATCGGCCATTTTTCAATACTTACCGAAATTACTGTCATCAAGCGATAGGTGCTCCGCCATATTCATCTTATCAGCCCCGCCGCTGCCTAAATACGCAGCACTTGATTCACTGAGAGTGAACTTGCTGACCATATCTTTGAGCATGGCGGCTTGGCTCGAAAGCTCTTCTGCCGCTGCTGCTGTCTGCTGAGACGTTGCCGAATTCGTCTGCACCACCTGCGACATCTGCTCAATGCCCATGTTCACTTGCCCGACTGCCGATGCCTGCTGGTTCGACGCTTCCGCAATCTCACCCACCAGTTTCACAGTCTGCTCAACCACGTCAACAATACGCGCCAGCGCTACCGCGGTCTCGTCCGCTATCTTGGTGCCGGCATCCGCCTTTTTGATCGATCCTTCAATCAGTTCTGTCGTCTCTTTAGCTGCCGCTGCACTGCGGGCCGCGAGGTTTCTTACTTCTTCGGCGACCACCGCAAACCCTTTGCCGTGAACACCGGCTCTTGCCGCTTCCACCGCTGCGTTCAGCGCGAGTATATTGGTTTGGAACGCGATATCATCGATCACTTTGATGATCTTTGATATGCTTGCGGACGATTCGTTGATCTGAGACATGGCCTGTTGCAGCGCCTGCATCTGGTCGTTGCCGGATACCGCGCTGTCTTTGGCCTGCTCCGACATCTCACTGGCTTTGCCTGCACTCAGCGCATTCTGCCTTGTTTGTGCTGCAATCTGGGTAATCGTCGCTGTCAGTTCTTCAATCGATGCCGCCTGCTCGGACGCGCCCTGTGAAATGGCTTGGCTGCCATCCGACACCTGCGAGGTGCCCGCAGCCACCTGCTGTGATGCCGTGTTGATCTCGCTCATCAATTCATTCAGCGAAAGCACAATGCCATTGATAGATTCTTTGAGCTTAACAAAGTCCCCTTTGTATTCCGACCTGATTCCCACATCAAGATTGCCATCTGCCATTTCGCCAAGCACTTGGGTGATCTCGCTGATATAGCCGCTCATCGACCCGATTGCATTATGAAGGCTCGAAGCGATTGCATCGTAAACCCGGAATAGGTCTTTTGTATCTTCGTCTGGTTCATTAACGGTTATATCGCAGTACAGCTCTCCGCGAGACAGTCTTTCAAGGTTCACAACCACCTTTTCAACCTCTTGAGCCTGATACTTCGCCTGTTTATCAGCGATGGCCTTTGCCGATTCGATGTCCTTAAACGCCTGCCGAACCTGATTGTTCAGAACTTGTGCAAGTTCAGCAATCTCATCTTTAGATTTAACGCTAAGCGGGGCATCCAAATTTCCGCTTGCCAATGCTTTCGCACATACAGCAGTCGCTTTTATAGGCCGTACCGTATTCGATGCAACAAAGAAGGTGATCGCGGCATTAACCAATATAGCCAAAGCAATAACGATCAAGATCGTCGTTGTTAAACTGTCGATGGGGGCCATCAGCTCTGTTTCATACATTGTATATGCCATGGACCAATTGGGTGTATCGGGGATCGGCGCAAATATGGAAATTGCTTTCTCACCCGCTTTAAAGTATTCTTTCAAACCTGCTTGACCGGCGATCATGCTCTTACCCACTTCATCCAAGCCGACAAACCCGTTTTTTTCTGATTCGATCGCATTGAGCTTTAAACGGATATCACTATCGGGATGCGCAATGATCAGCCCGGTGGAATCCGTTATCCAGGCGAATCCTTTTTCTCCGATTTTAATATTGTCAACAACATCGTTAAACGTGTCGAGCAGTATGGTGGCGGCAATCACGCCGACAAGCTCACCCTGTTCGTTTTTCACTTCGTGAGCCGCCACAAAAATTGTTTTTCCGGTGGCTCTCGATTCTACGGGATTGCTTAAGCTATAGCTGCTGCCATTCTTGATTTGCATAAAATATTCACGGTCTGCAATCGTTCCTTTTCCGCCCAGAGATGAATAGAAGTTCCCGTCAATATCAGAATAGAGCAGCATTTCAAAATCAGGCCTTAACTTGCTCTGTTTTTTTTGCAGCTCAGCCCAAATGGTCTCGGTATCACCCGAGCTTACGACATTTTCTTCCGACCAGGTTTTCATCTCATACTCAATGCCTTTGAGATACTTTCCGAGTTCATCTGATCTTGCGTTAACAACCTGAGTGGTCAGATTGTTGTTCAGCGGCACCATAATGTTCCTGACGCTAATAACCGTTATGATGCCAATTGCAGCAAGCACCAACGACATTGTCACCGAGAATATTACGATCATTTTTGTTTTTAAAGATTTCATTTCTCGTCTCTCCTCATAAATTAGATTTTTTCGAAAATTTATCTGCCGTTGTAATAAGTTACACAACCAACTAAACAATTTCTATCTTATTCATAATCGTTATGACTTAACGATCACTTAACAGACTTCTTACGAATCGATCATCTCTTATTATATCGTGTTAATTAATGACTTTTTAACAGGAATCATAATGAATATATATGAATATTTTTTGATTGTTACAATAATTGAGAGGTATTTGACGTTAAAATATGGCGATGTGCTTCCATATTTTCGTACAAATAGCCCTGAGCCGCTTGCTTTATGTCCTCATTGCTTGTTTCTAAGCCGCCTCCCTCTTTCTTATTTCTAAAAAAAATGCGGCATATGTTTCTAACCGAAGAAAAACCGGTGAGAGCGTTTCCGCTAACACCGGTTAACGTGTTTTGCCTTCAATCTGTATTAATATTTCCCGAAATCATCTTTATCCGGATCAAGTTGTAACGGTTGGTCATCCCTTGGCGGCCCTAATGTCTGCGCGCCTTTTTGCTTAAGCATGAATGTGCTCACCATGTCTTTCAGCATAGCCGCCTGGCTCGACAGCTCCTGCGCAGCAGCAGCAGCCTCTTGCGATGTTGCCGAGTTCGTTTGAACCACCTGAGACATCTGCTCTATGCCCATATTCACCTGCCCCACAGCCGTTGCCTGTTGATTCGATGCATCCGCAATCTCTCGCACGAGATCAACCGCCTTACCGACCACATCAACGATATGCGCCAGTGCTATCGCTGTTTCATCCGCTATCTTTGTTCCAACCTCGGTCTTTCTCATTGACCCTTCAATGAGTTCCGTTGTTTCTCTGGCTGCATTTGCGCTGCGCGCCGCCAAATTTCTAACCTCTTCTGCGACCACCGCAAAGCCTTTGCCGTGAACGCCCGCTCTGGCCGCCTCCACCGCCGCATTAAGCGCGAGTATATTGGTTTGGAACGCGATGTCATCGATCACCTTGATGATCTTGGAAATATTCGCAGAAGACTCGTTGATTTCACTCATTGCCTGCTGAAGCGCTCTCATCTGGTCGTTGCCTTGCTGCGCTTGCTCTTTGGCCTGTTCCGACATCTCATTGGCCTGATTGGCGCTGAGTGCGTTCTGCCGCGTTTGCGATGCAATTTGTGTGATCGTTGATGTCAATTCCTCAATGGAAGCTGCCTGCTCGGTTGCACCCTGAGATATTGCCTGACTGCCGCTCGATACCTGAGCCGTACCTGCCGCAACCTGCTGAGCTGCCAAATCAACATCGGCCAAGAGCGCTTTCATATCGTCTGCCTGCTTTAGCCCTTTTCTCATCGCGGCTTTCACGTCCGTCATATCCTTGATAATTTCAAACGCACCGATGACCTCACCCTCTTTGAATGAAGGAACGCCAATATACATGATCTCTCGTATTTCACCCATCGGGCGGGCATTTGTTTCTCTCTGCTGAACGCTTTGCGTATCCATTGCGCGTGAGCACGCACAATTTTCCGTGCCACAGTCGTCTGTTTTGAAAATGTCGTAGCATTTCATCGCTAACATGTCGTGCTGATCTCTGCCTGTCATTGCGGCGGCATGCGCATTGATAAACTGTACATTGAAGTCTTTATCAATCTTCATCAGCGGCATAGGTATTTTATCAATTTCATTCACAAACGCGTCAGTCAGCTTATTAACGCCATCAAGAACTTCTTTGTATACACCTTTTTGGTTTTCGGTATTAAGCCTTTCAAAATAACGCCCGTGAATCACCGCATCGCCTTGTTGTTTTATATCCTCTATGAGCCTGAGCACCGACTTCATCACCTGTTGGAATGATCTGACGAGGTCTCCCACTTCGTCGTTGGCATTATATTTGGTTATCTCAACACCCATATCGCCGTCCGCAACCTTTTTGGCCGCAGCCGATAAAAACTTCACAGGCTTGCTGATCAGGCGAGAGATGAACAAACCAAGCAGTATGGCTATAATCAAACCGCCGGCCACGATGATTATCACAGTCAGCGTAGCCGCAGCGGCTGCCTGCTGACTCGCGTTGTATGATGCGAGCGATTCATCTGCCGTATAAGCCTGCCAGTCACTGATCTCGTTTTGAATCTTCATAGCCGCAGCATCTGTCGCTTCACTTTCCAGTGACTGATAGGCTTCTGCGGTTTTGCCTGCCAGCGCAAGATCAATCACTGCTTGCCTTAAAGGCTTATAATCTGCCAGGCTGCTTTCCAGCGCATCAATTTTGCTTATTTCATCCTGATTAACGAGTGTTCCCAGCTCATCCAGAATTGCCTGTATCGAGGCATCCTTTTCAGCCAGATTCTCAATTTCACTTTGTTTGTCCTCCGCTTTGTCAAGCAGAATAATATCTCTGACGATCACACGCGTCCGCTGATACAGCTGATTCATATCAGCGAGCTTTTCTAAAGAAACCACATTCTCCTCATACATCATTATGTTTCCGTTATTGATTGTCGTTATACTCAGAAGACCCATCGCGCCGACCACTGCAACAATAACGGCGATTACCAAAAAACCAGAAATAATCTTAAAACTGAGCTTTCGATTTAAAAACCATTTCATATGCACCATCTCCTTTATACTTCCATATTAATTAATTAATTATTTATTAAACAGATAATACATTTCAAAACACAAACATATTACATTTTATAGGGTTTTCATTACATTTTCCATTGCGTGATGGTTGGAATTTTGTGTCGTATTTACCGGCCTGTTAAGTTGCTGTTAAGTAGAATACGCTAATTTAATAGGGCGAGGGTTGCTCTTATAAAAGGCTTGTCCCGGCCGGGCGGCCCTCGTAAGCCCCCTAATTTTCTGATCTTCTGATCTTGTGATCTGTTCACCTTTTTTATTAAATAAAAAAACTCTCGATAAACACTTTCATTTGCAGTAGAATATAGTGGAAAACATTAATATCATAAAACATTTTTGCAAGGACGTTTTTTATGAATAATCTCACATCCGGCCTTGATCTGATTTCGCGTATCAAAGAAAACATTTCAAAGGTTATCGTCGGCAAAGAAAACATTATTGAAATGATTTTGGCAGCGCTTATTTGCAGCGGCCATGTGCTTATTGAGGATGTGCCGGGTGTCGGCAAAACGACGCTTGTTTCCGCACTCGCGCGCTCATTAAAATGCTCGTACAGACGGATACAATTCACACCTGATGTTCTGCCGTCCGATGTTACGGGGTATACGGTTTTTAATCCTGCAAGCGGAGAAAGAGACGTTGTTTTCGGCGGTGTGATGGCGCAGGTTGTTCTGGCTGACGAAATTAACCGCACCAGCCCCAAAACACAGTCCAGCTTGCTTGAAGTGATGCAGGAGGGTCAAATCACGATTGACGGCGTCAGCCATCCCGTGCCTCAGCCTTTTATTGTACTTGCAACCCAAAATCCGGTTGAACATGTGGGCACTTACCCGCTTCCCGAAGCGCAGCTCGACCGATTTTTGTTTAAGCTATCTATCGGTTATCCCGAAAAGGCCGATGAGATTGATATATTAAAACGAAATAAAGGCTCAAGACCGATGGATTCTGTGCAAGCCGTTGCCGATGCTGAGGATATTATGCGTCTGCGCGCCTGCCATGCGGGTATTATCTGCGAAAGTGCGGTGATGAATTACATCGTCTCCATCACCGAAGCCACACGCCGTCACAGCCGGGTTGCGCTGGGTATCAGCCCGCGCGGCTCACTGGCGTTGATGAATGCTGCAATGGCTCATGCGATGCTGCAGGGCCGGGACTACACGCTGCCCGATGATGTTCAAGCCATGGCCGCTCCTGTGCTAGCTCACCGCTTGATGTTGAGCCTGACAGCGCTGCAGGAAAATGAAACAGCGGAGAATATCGTGCAGCTGATCATTCAATCTCTTAAAGTCCCCGGTGTGTCATGAAAGCCGTAAGAGGATTTTATTATGCTGTGATGCTGTTATGCCTATTGTTTGGTATGTATACCGGCTTGCGCATTTATTACATCGTTTTTTTAACGCAGCTTCTGGTTGTTATCGCCATGATCATAATTAACTATTGGACTTTTCGTTCTTTCTCATATCAGCAGGAATTGTCCGACAAAACCCGTGAAAAATCAGAAGCCACAGCTTTGCATCTGGAAATCGTCAACGAACGTCCGGTGCCTTTGTCGCTGATTGAAGTTCACGTCAGCGTCGTGTCAGTTCATGAGGACATCCGTCTTCTATTCAGCCTTGCACCGTATACCGGCCAGGTTTTTGAAATACCCGTAAACACACCTTACCGAGGCCATTTTAATGTTGGTATGACCCGAATCAAAGTGACCGATATATTCGGCCTTATCACAATGTCTTTTGATATGCGGCGGTTTTCATTTTACCGTATGCCTAAGCTGATTGTGCTCCCGCGGGCACGCATACCCAGCAATCTGCCCAGTCATATATCCGATTCGAAAATGCACCGCGCTTCCTATTTGAAATACGCCGAGCATGGCGACAGCATTTTTGGCGCGCGGCTTTATCAAAACGGAGATCCGGCCAAACTTATCAACTGGAAAAAATCAGCCCAGTTGGGGCAGCTGTATGTCCGCCAGTATGAGTTCCCGGAGCGCGAGCATATCGTGATTCTGATAGACACCGGCCTTCATGGGCTCAGTGGAGAAGAGGCGCTTATTTATGCGGATACCGTCTGCGAATGCGCCGCGTGCATCGCTCTTTACTGCTTAACAAAGAACCAATCGGTCAGCCTCTTGAGCTCCCACGGCATAAGCGCCCCCATCCATTGCCGTTCCGTTACCGGTTTCGAAGCGCTTCGCCGCGCGCTGGCCTTGCTGCCCTTCGAGCAAACTGTCGACTTCTCTGCCGCGATAACAAAGGCGCAATTTAAGGCAGCAGCCGCAAAATCTTTGTTTATTCTGACGCGCGACCCGGAGCCCTCTGTCACACAAACGGTTCTGCGCTTATTTTCCGGGAGTATTGCTGCTTCAATGGTATTGATTGGGGGCAAAACAGCCGGCTCGACGATGCCGGCCCATGTTGTGGAGCCCGGCTCTGATGCTGCCGCCAGCTTGAGCGGTATTTTATTTTGAGGAATACCATGACGTTTCTGAGTTCAAAAACCGCAGGAATGATTTCTGATGCCATCTGCAGCTTGCTGCTTGGCACAGCTTTTTGCGCGCTGCTTTTTCCCGCGCTGCGCATGGATGTCGGCTGGGGTGAATGCTTGCTGCTGATGATTGCCGATACGTTGCTGGTCGTATTGTTTTCGCGCAGATGGTGGATACTGCCGGCATTTTTAGGCGCCGCAATACTGCTGACAGTGATTATCACGGCCGTGCTTGAGGCAGACGAAGCAGTGGTCTCGTATATCAGCGGATTCTTTTCGTGGTGCGTCAGCGGCTATAAAGACACGCTGCCGTATTCAACAGACGGCAGCATTGTTATCGTTCATGCGTTTTATGCTCTGCCGGTGGC
>JAEZIW010000124.1 GCA_023436525.1 Bacillota bacterium
AAAGCTATTCGAGCTGACATTTATCTGGGCATATTCTCCGTCTTCCGCCAAAAAGCTTCCGGACGGTGATTCATCAACGCTCCAATCTGTAATCACTTCGGCTTGTACAGTTTCCGGAGCTGCCGCTATACTGCTTTCGATAGCCGCTATCATTTCTTCGTCATTGTTTTTTTTCGCAAGTATCAGCTGCTTCTCCCAATCGGCTTTTGTGGGCTCCGTGTCTTTCATGATGTCTCTGCCTTTTGCGAAATAATTCACCAAAGACAAGATTCTCGCTTCATCAAACTCTATCTGTTTCACTTTGTATATAGGAAAAGCGGTAACCTCCGGCACACGTATGAGCGCGTCGATCTCAACCTTTGTATCGTTGCCTTTCATGTGAAGTGTTTCCTGCCAGTTCGTGGGGGCATCATATGCACCAATAGGTGCTGGAGTGCCTTCAATCTTTGCATCCAAGCCTCCACCGTAAACAGTTGCTGTTTTTGTAGGTGTCGGCTGGCAACCGCAGAAAAATAATAATATGAATAAAAGGAGTGCTATATCAATTCCTGTTTTGACGCGTCTGATTTTATATCGCATCACATATCTCCTCATAAGAGACGTCTCCAACTGCTTCAACCCCTCTCAAGCCCAATGCTTGTATTACTATTTATGTCCTTTTTCTTATATATTTCCTTATTTGTCGTCTCTAGTCAAGATGGTTTATGATTATATCACGATTGGCGTTTCATCCATTCTGTTTGACATATGTTCATCAGGCGCTTTTCTAATTACTTTTAATTCGATATATCCCCAATACACAGCAATCAATACTTATCAAATTGCATTCTCAATCGTTTAACCCGGCCTTTTTCCGATTATATATATGAAGGCTTATTTACTATGTAATTAACTTTACAGCGATTGTTACGCGCGATCTGATTTTCTTACAGGAAGGGAACCGCTTATGCCAAAGTCCACAAAAAAACGGCTGAAAGCACAGCCTGCCAACATGATATTCGCTCTGGATATCGGCACCCGCAGCATCATCGGCATTATCGGCACCATGGAAAAAGGCCGCTTTCACGTGATCGCCATGGAAAAGGAAAACCAATCCCAGCGCTCCATGATAGACGGCCAGATTGAGAACATCGATGAGGTCTCGAAAATTGCCCGTATCGTTAAAAGCAGGCTGGAAGACAAGCTGCAATTTAAGCTGAAACGCGTTTGCGTAGCGGCCGCCGGGCGTACGCTGAAAACCCAGCGCGCCTCGTTCGAAATGGAATTCGCTCAGCCGCAGCGCGTCGACGAGGAAACCATCAGCCGTCTGCACGCGGGCGCTATCGCCGAGGCCGAAGCTGCCTTTTCCAGCGGCATGGACGTTGACAGCCGCCAGTTCTATCTGGTGGGTCACAGCATTGTGCAACACTATATGGACAACTACCCCATCTCAAGCTTGCGTGACCATCAGGCCCGGCAAATACAAGCGGACGTGATCGCCACATTTCTGCCCAGCGAGGTGGTGGAAAGCCTGTATCTCGCCATGCACCGGATCGGCCTTGAGGTTTCAAGCCTCACGCTGGAGCCTATTGCGGCCATCAACGCGGTAATCCCGAGCAACCTTCGCCTGCTGAATCTCGCGCTGGTGGATATCGGCGCGGGCACCTCAGACATTGCGATATGCAAAGACGGCGGCATTGTGGGCTACACGATGGCCACCGTCGCCGGAGACGAAATCACAGAGGCGCTGATGAAGCGCTATCTGTTGGACTTCGACACAGCGGAGGCCATCAAAACCCAGCTGGCCACAATCGAATCTGTCAGCATCACCGATATACTCGGCAACGAACTGACGGTTACCCGGCAAGATTTGCTGAATTGCATCGATGACGCGACAGAAGCCCTTTGCCGCGAGATTGCATCCCGCATCTGCGCTGTCAACGGTGCCCCCACATCGGCTGTCTTTCTCGCGGGCGGCGGCAGCAAGCTATCCAGCATACGCGAAGGGTTGTCAAAGCAAATGAACCTCGATTTAAACCGGGTCGCCATTGCCGGCAGCTACTTTCAAACGCTGGCCTTCTCGGATGCATACGACCTTAACGACCCCGAAAACGCAACGCCGCTCGGCATCGCGATATCCGCCGGCCTTAACCTCATTGCCGACAGCTTTAACGTGATGCTGAACGGCAGCCGCGCGAAGCTTTTCCGCAACGGCACAATGACCGTGATGGATATTCTCATGATGAACGGATACTCATCGAACGATCTTCTGCCGCAAACAGGCAAAAAGCTGATCGTAGAGGTGAACGGCAAGCCAACGATTTTCTACGGAGCGCCCGGCGAGGTGGCTGTGCTGAAGCTGAACGGCAAAGAAGCGAAGATCTCCGATCTTGTTAAAACAGGCGACATGATTGAGTTTGTGCCCGCCGCTCATGGGCAGGCCGCGCATCGCTGCCTGAATGATCTGCTCGCGAACAATCCGAATCAGATGGCGACTGTCAACGGCAAAATCGTCACGCCGGATACACCGCTGAAAAACGGCGATATTGTTGTGATGACCGATTCTGCCGCCGCACAGGAGAAGCCCGCAAAGACAGCACCGTCATCGGCTCTCAAGCCTGCCGCGCCGCATCCAAAAGCGGAAGCGACAGCACCGCCGGCCGGGACGGTTGAGTTCGTACTGAACAGCAAGCCGGTGACACTGCCTAAAAAAGCCGACGGCTCGCCATATTTTATGATAGACGTGCTGGAGCAGTCGGGGATCGATCTGGAAAACCCGACGGGCGAGGTGGTGTTGCGCGTTAACGGCGCAGACAGCACTTTTTTGACGGATATCAAGCACGGGGATCGACTGGAGATATTCTATGCACAAAGCGACAGTGGAAAATAAGCCCGTATTGGTATTGCATAGAGAAACGCTTATTCGTGGGTTTCTGTCTTCTTTGTATTCGCTATCGCTCGCTCGAAATGACACGAAGGGGTTTTCTTATTCGTCTATAAGCTCACCCATGGTGGGCTTTTTCATTATAAATTCGTTTTTGGGATATTCTAATTTTGTGATATAATAGTCAGCATATTCAGCTTAATCAACAGAATGATCTTATGATTTATACGACATAAGCACAGAAAGAAGAGGATCAATCAATGTTAGAACAAAATGTGGACTTTGCGGTTTATACGAAAACCACACCAACAAAAGAGGGCTATTTCGGCAAATACGGCGGCGCGTATATTCCGCCGCAGCTTGTTGCTGAATTCGAAAGAATTTCAGCAGCCTATCAAACCATATGCAAGAGCTCAAAATTCATCAGCGAATTAAGACGCATCAGAAAAGAATTTCAGGGCAGACCCACGCCCACCTATCACTGCGAGCGGCTGTCCAACTCCATCGGCAAATGCCAGATCTACTTAAAAAGAGAAGATCTCAACCATACCGGCGCGCACAAGCTTAACCATTGCATGGGCGAAGGATTGCTCGCAAAATACTTAGGTAAAAAGAAAATTATTGCGGAAACCGGTGCCGGTCAGCATGGCGTGGCGCTCGCCACCGCCGCCGCTTTTTTCGGCCTCGAATGCGATATTTATATGGGCGAAGTGGATATCGCCAAGCAAGCGCCGAACGTGGCCCGAATGAAGCTGCTGGGCGCAAAGGTTGTGCCTGTTTCTCACGGCCTCAAAACGCTTAAAGAAGCGGTGGACGCCGCGTTTGAAGCCTACATCGGAGAGTTCGACGAGGCGATGTACTGTATCGGGTCTGTGGTGGGTCCGCATCCTTTCCCGTTGATGGTGCGCGATTTTCAAACAATTGTCGGCGTGGAAGCGAGAGAACAGTTCTTGGAGATGACGGGCAACCTCCCGGACGCGGTTGTGGCGTGTGTGGGCGGCGGTTCTAACGCTGCGGGCATTTTAACGCCTTTCTTAAACGATCCGGTTGAGCTTTACGGCGTTGAGCCGATGGGCGTCGGTACAAAAATCGGCGAGCATGCCGCCAGCTTAACCTACGGCACGGAAGGCGTGATGCACGGGTTTAACTCGATCATGCTGCAGGATGAAAACGGTGAGCCAAACCCGGTTTACTCGGTTGCCAGCGGGCTTGATTACCCGTCGGTCGGGCCGGAGCACGCCTATTTGAAGGACCTCGGCAGAGTCAACTACAGATCCGCCTCTGACGATGAGGCGATCGATGCGTTCTTCACATTATCAAGGCTCGAAGGCATTATCCCGGCGCTGGAAAGCGCGCATGCCGTGGCTTACGCCATTAAGCTCGCAAAGGAAATGGACACCGGTTCAATCTTGGTCAATTGCTCGGGCAGAGGCGATAAGGACCTCGATTTCGTGCTCGAAAAATACGGCGACAGACTCAAATAACAACCAACATGATAGACCCCTCCTTATGTCATGCTGAGGAGCAGAGCGACGTCACTACGAAGTGGAAAGCATCCCATGACAAAACGCTTTAAACATGGGATTCCAGTCCACTTCGTAGTCGATCGCTTACGCTCCAACGGAATGACACAAGTGACTTTTTTGACAAGCTGGGACCCCGAGCCGTTGTGGCTTCGGGGTCTTTTAATATCTGAAACCTGCTTATTATTAAATACCCCCTGTAAATGTCAGATAGAGCAGCACCATATTAAGCCCGATGATCAGCGCTGAAATAATGAATCCTAATATTTTGGTGGCCGGTTTGTTGGCAAACACGCCCATGATATCTTTTCGGTTTGTAATCAGCAGCAAAGGAATAATCGCAAATGGCAGCGCAAAGCTTAATGAAACCTGGCTGAGAACCAATGCTTTCATCGGATTAATGCCAATTACAATCAAAAGCACGGACGGCAGCATGGTTATCAGCCGTCTTATGTTAACAGGAATCTTTATGTTCACAAAACCATCCAACACTGTTTCTCCCGCCATGGCCCCCACAGCCGATGACGAAAAACCGGAAGCCAACAGCGCGATCGCAAAAGCACCGCTGGAAAGCTGCCCAAGCAACGGCTCAAGCGATTGGTGCGCCTGCTCAATAGAATCCACGGCTATACCCTTGCTGAAAAAAACAGCCGCAGATACAATCACCATCGCCGCATTCACCACAAAGGCAATGTTCATCGCGATAACAACATCCGTCTTCTCCATTTTCAGGTGATGCTTTTTTCCTTGAATCGTCGTGTCTCCGTTTCTGTGCTGCACCAGCTGCGAATGCAGATAAATCACATGCGGCATCACCGTTGCCCCCAGCATACCCACCGCCAATAAAACGGCCTGACCGCTTGGAAGCGATGGCAGCAACACATGAAGGCCCACCTCGGCCCAATCCGGCTTGGCAAGAAACATCTCTATGGCATAGGCGATGCAAATCACCGCAACGAGAACAGCAATAATGATTTCAACCGCCTTTTGACCGTATTTTTGCATATAGATAATGCCGAATGTCACAATCGCGGTTAACACGCTCGCAATGGGCAGCGGAATTCCGAAAAGCAGATAAAACCCAAGCGTTCCCCCAAGAAACTCCGCCATTGTTGTGGCGATTGCGGCAATACACGAAACGACCCATAGCATCCAGTTGGTATGCTTCTTAAAAACCTGCCCGCACATCACCGACAGATTCTTTCCCGTGGCGATTCCGAGCTTGGCAGAATTGATTTGAAGAAATATCGCCATCAGATTGCTGCAAAGTATAACCCAAAGCAAACTGTAATTAAAGTAAGACCCGCTGCTGATATTCGTTGCAAAGTTACCCGGGTCAATATATGCGACGCTCACCACAAAAGCAGGGCCCAGAAATTTTAATAGCTGCCGTAACCACAGCTTCATGCCCAATCCGGATGACGTTTTTCGGGCATATCTTTTATTTAATACAACCTCCCCCTCGTTTACATTCATCATATACTTTTGTTTACCCCTTTACTTAGTATGAAGTCATAACGTAACCTTAATTTAATCTATGTGAAAGAATAAATTTTGCCACAGAGAAACTCTTTTAACCGAGGTTAATTATCCGAAAATGTCATCCATACACCGCCGATTGACAGACTCACTTTATTATGACATAATGCTGTTTCAATCCTTCGCCGGAGGACGTATGAAAAAATTTTTAATGAAGCACCATCTGCTGCGCACGCTGTTTGAGCTGCGCGGCAATCCAAGGGCATGCATTTATACGGAACCTTTGTGGGGGTTGTCCATCAGCCTGTGTTTGCCATATACGTCTGTTTACATGCTGGCGCTCGGGCTTAACGACGTGCAGGTGGGCATGGTCACGTCAATCTACATGTTTTCTCAAATGATATTCGCTTTTATATCTGGTGTGATTATTGATAAAATGGGCCGCAGACTCAGTACCATGATATTTGATTTTCTGTCATGGTGCATACCTTGTTTGATTTGGGCTTTCAGCCAGGGCTTTTGGTTTTTCGCCTTGTCCGCTATGCTGAACGGTATGATGAAAATACCCACCGTTTCATGGGACTGCCTGCTCGTGGAAGACGCGCCGAAGGACAAGATCACGCAAATCTATTCATGGGTCATTATCTGCGCAAATCTCTCCGCGCTGTTTGCGCCGATATCGTCTGTGCTGGTGTCGCAGCTCACGCTGGTGCCGGCCATACGCATACTTTATATTAACGCGTTTGTGATTATGACGATAAAACTGCTGCTGCTCTTCAAGTTTTCCACCGAAACATCCGTTGGTAAAATAAAGCGTGAAGCGGCCAAAAATATGTCGTGGCGCAAAATGCTCGCGGGTTATAAAGATGCCGCTCGTATGATTATGTCATCCCGCGGCACGAAGTTCGCCATTATCATCAGTATTCTGGTTGAGATTGTCGTCATGCTGGGCATGACCTTCTGGCAGATCATCGCATCGCGCCGTATCGGTATTCCGGATACGCTGCTGCCGATATTTCCGATGGCCCGCAGCATCATCTCGATTGTGCTGTTCTTCACCATCATTTCGCGCATCAGGCAAACGCAGCTGAAATGGCCGCTCTATGGCGGGTTTTTCAGTGCGATAGTTGGCTGCGGGCTGCTGATCACAGTAACCGATACCGGCATCATCGGCTATATCATACTCGCTGTTTCACTGCTGTTCGAATCGCTGGGCATCGCTGTTTTGAGCACGCTTCGAGAATCTCTCGTTGCCATACACGTTCACCCCGAGGAGCGTTCCAACATACTGGCTCTGCTCCAAACGCTGGTGATGCTCGTCAGCGTTCCGTTTGGCTATATCGGCGGCCTGTTGAGCGATGTCTCCAAAACACTGCCGTTTGTGCTCAGTATTGTGCTGTTGCTGCTCGGAATATTCGCAACAGCTTTCTTTTACCGAAACACAAAACAAAACATCCCTTCGGATGTTCCGGCGGACCGCTGATATAACACAGCTTTTCCTGATTGCCACTTGATTCGCGACAATTGAGGTTGCTCGCAGCAGCTGAAATGTTATTTTCTTGTTGGAGTCATATAATTCAATAGTAAAGATTAACGAACAGATATCAGCAGAAAAAGGGTGTTGAAAACAGGAAAACATCAAAGAAAAAGATGAAGCGATAATGATAGCAGTGTATCCGGCTTTGTAGACAAAGAAACGAGAGTCAATGCGGATGAGCTTGCTAAAAAATCGCGGTAGACGTTTTCCTCTGACAAGGCTCGAATGGTATGAGATATACCGTACGGCGGGCAATATATTACCGTAAAAAAGAGAGGATTGCTTAATATGAGTTTCAACTATTACATGCCAACCCGTATTCTCTTCGGGAAAGGTGCGCTGAAAAAGCTGCACACACAGGTTCTGCCCGGCCAAAAAGCGCTGATTGTCACATCATCCGGCCAATCCGTCAAAAAGTATGGCTACTTGGCCGCGCTGGAAAACGAACTGAAAACAGCCGGAATCGGCTATGAGCTGTTCGATAAGATACTCCCCAACCCGATCAAAGACCATGTGATGCAAGGCGCGGCATTGGCCAAAACGGCCGGATGTGATTTTGTCATTGGGCTCGGGGGCGGCAGCCCGATCGATTCTGCCAAAGCCATTGCGATTATGGCGGCTAACGAGGGCGATTACTGGGACTATATTTCCGGCGGCTCGGGCAAAGGCCTGCCGGTGAAAAACAGCCCGCTGCCTGTTGTCGCCATCACCACCACCGCAGGCACCGGCACCGAGGCCGACCCTTGGATGGTGGTCACGAACGGCAGCGAAAAAATCGGCTATGGGTACGACAAAACTTTTCCTGTGCTGTCCGTCGTCGATCCTGATTTGATGATGACGGTGCCCGCGCGTCTTACGGCTTATCAAGGCTTTGATACGCTGTTTCACAGCACCGAAGGGTACATCAACAACACAGCCAACGAGATGAGCGACCTTTTTGCGCTGAAAGCCATTTCGCTGATTGGCGCCAGCCTGCCCGCAGCCGTGGCCGACGGCAGCAATGAAGCCGCGCGTGCCGATGTGGCGCTGGCCAATACACTGGCGGGCATTGTGCAATCCACCTCCGGCTGTACGTCGTCTCATTCTATGGAGCATGCGCTGAGCGCGCTGCATCCGCAGCTGGAGCATGGCGCGGGTCTGATTATGATCAGCTGCGCGTATTACACATTCCTTGCAAAATCAGGCAGCTGTGATGAAAGGCTTATCGAGATGGCCAAAGCGCTCGGCAAGCCAAACGCCGCTGAGCCAATGGATTTTGTATCGGCGCTGAAAGACTTGCAGGCGGCGTGCGGTATGAGCGGCTTAAAGATGTCGGATTACGGCATTACCCTTGATGAGCTGCCCGCGCTTGCGACGAATGCGCGCGACACAATGGGCGGCCTGTTCGCGGTGGATCCATGTGAGATTTCACACGCGGATGTGATCGCCATTTATGAACAGTCATACCGGTAATGCGGATAATACACCCGAGAGACGCCATGGCGTCTCTTTTTTTTCTCTTTTTGTGTGACATGTGGTTTACAATGTCGGCAACAGCTTTTCCTCGCCGAAGATGCCTTATGAACAAGTCTTATCCCGTAAGCTCAATTATCCGATTCTTACTTGCATGCTTGACAATAATATTACTATATAGTACTATCCGTTATGGGAGGGATTTTTATGGAAACACACGGCGGATTTTTGATCTCACAAATCAAACAGATACAAGGGCGCATTTTTGAAAAGCTGCTCTCCAAAAGCGGTATTGATGCGTTTAACGGCGCGCAAGGGCGCATATTGTATGTGCTGTGGCAAAAAGACGAGCTCCCCATCGTTGAGCTTTCCCGCCAGACCGGGCTGGCCAAAACCACGCTGACCGGCATGCTCGACCGGCTGGAAACCCAGGGCCTTATCATGCGCTGTGCCGATGCGAATGACAGACGGCAGATCATCATCCGTCTGACCGACAGCGCACGGCAGCTCAGCAGTGATTACCAGCGCGTATCAGACAAGATGAGCGCGATATTTTATCGGGGGTTTTCCGATGATGCCATCATTAAATTTGAAAAAGATCTCAATGCCATACTTAGAAATTTAGAAGAAAGCGAGATGCAGCCATGAACGAAACCGTTCGATCCGAAATTCTCAAAGTGTTAAACAAATCGAAGTTTGCTTTTGTTTCATCAATCGACAGCCAAGGCTTCCCCAACACAAAGGCAATGTTCTCACTTAAGCACGACAGCATCGCCGTCCATTACTTTTCCACTAATTATTCAGCCAAGCGAACCCAACAATTCTTAAGCAACCCTCATGCGTGTATATACATGTGTAATCAGCTTCGGTTTATGGGGCTTTTGCTGGTTGGCACCATAGAGGTTTTAACCGATCATGATAGTAAAGCAATGCTGTGGAAACCAAGGGATATCATGTACTACCCCAAGGGTGTGGACGACACCGATTATTGCGTTTTGAAATTCACCGCACAGCGCGGCAATTATTATCATGGCCTGCAAAACCACGATTTCGACCCGAATACGTTTTAAGCCGTGAGGCTGGCATGTGCTTCTTTCAGCATATCCACAATCGCTATTTGCTGCGGACAATGGATTTCACAGCTCCGGCATTCAACGCAGCCGGATGCATCCTTGCCGGAGTTAGACATCATCAACGCATAAAACACCTTGCCGAACTCCGTCCAGTCGGAAAGCGCCTGATCGTTATACACCTTGAATATTTCAGGTATGTTGATGCCCTCGGGGCACGGCATGCAGTAGCGGCAGCCGGTGCAGCCTACCCTCGTCATTTGCAGGTAGATGTCCTTTACCTTCGCAATCAAATCTTTATCTTCTGCGCTGAGCACATCGGGCGCCGCCGCGTTAAAAATCCGTATGTTGTCCTTAAGCTGATCCATGCTGCTCACACCGCTTAATATCACCTTGGCCTCGGCGAAGTTATAAACAAAGCGCAGTGCCCACTCCACAAGCGAACGTTTTTCCGGGTAATCGCTCAGCAGCATTTCCACCTTGGCGGGTATTTTGCTGACAAGCAGGCCGCCCTTCAGCGGTTCCATAATCGCCACGCTGATGCCCTTTTGCGCCGCATATTTTAAGCCCTTCACACCGGCTTGATGGTTATCGTCCAAAATATTCAGCTGAATCAGGCACATATCCCAAGGGTATGCATCCACAATTTCTTCAAACAACGCATACTCGCTGTGAAATGAAAAGCCGATCTGTTTGATCTTGCCTTCGCTCCTGAGCCGTTCCATAAACTTAATACCGTTGTACTTTTTCACCTTTTCCCATGTGCCTTTGTCAAGACAGTGAAAGATATAGATGTCGATAACATCGACACCCAAACGCTTCACCTGCTCCTCGTACATTTTCTCCAGATCGTCTTCACTTTGCGCCGCACTGATCAACAGCTTGGTTGCGATGACCACCTTGTCGCGGTATCCGTCTTTCAGTGCCTTGCCGAGCACTTCCTCGCTGCCGGCGTATGCATATGCCGTATCAAAATAATTTACACCGTTATCAATCGCGTAGCGAATCATTTTAATCGCTTCGTCTTCATCAATCACATTGCTGTCATCGCTCTGCGTCTTCATCGGGAAGCGCATGCACCCCATACCAAACCGCGATACCTTCATATCCAAGCTGCCAAATTGGTTGTATTCCATTTTTTAAAACCTCAATATAAGTTATTATCATTATGATCGCTCATAATGTGAATCGCAAGAGCCAATGACAGTCTTTTTGTATGGTGCCACTTGACCTGTATGGCTTAGAGTATCAGCAAAGAAATCAGCGGAATCGTGATGACCGACAGCAGTGTGCTGATAACTGTCAGGCGCGATGTGAGCAAAGGGTCGGTCTCGTGCTTTTGAGCCAGCACCACCACCATCGCCCCGGCCGGCATCGCCGTGATAATAACGGGTACGCTGATCAGCAGGCCCGTGAGGCCGACAGCGCGCAGTATTAAAAACGCAGCCACAGGCAACACCAGCAGCCGAAATGCCGAAAACAAATAAGGTTTTGCCCCTTTAACAACTTTTTTCAAATTGGCACCGGCCAATATCATACCGATCACCATCATAGAAAGCGGCGTTTGGGTGACGCCCACGATATTCATAAAATCCGTCACGCTCTCCGGCAGCTTCAAGCCGCCCAACAACACAATAAGGCCGAGCAGCGTTGCATACAGCGGCAGATTGATCAGCATACTTTTATCGAACAATTTTTTTGAATCGCCCGCGGCTCTCAACAGCGCGGGTGTAATGCTGTAAGCCAGCATATGAATCGGAATTGAATAGAGCGCGGCATACAAAAACGCCTGATTTCCCAGCAGCAGCTGACAGATGGGCCAGCCCATAAAGCTGTAGTTGTTAAAAAAGAGCGCGCCGCGGTAAACCGCTTTCTCCACCGGGCTTTTCATTCCCATCAAACGCGTGAACACGAAGCTTAATATCAGCGTGGCAAATGTTATGCAAACCGATACAATGATCAAAACCGGCAGGTCAGCCTTAATTGCTTCATAATCGGCGGTTGTGATGGTAGACAGTATGCTCGCGGGTACGGATACATTGAGCACCAGCTTGGATATCGCAGACGGATCCTTTTGCTTTGAGAACTTGCTGTAGGCATACCCAAGCAGGATGAGCGCAAATATAATGCCAACTTTTTCGAGAACAAGCCATATATTCATAGCGCTAATCATATCATCAGGCGCAGGTGATTTCAACTTTAAAACGCGTGTTATTTCTCAGTGCGTACCGATTGTGATATAATCTTACAAAAGAGTTTAAGGAGCTTTTTATGGCCATCCGTATTACCGATACAGACCGATTCGATGCCGATTTTATCGCGCTGACATCGCTTTTTGATGATTCACTCATAGAAACATACGGTGCCGAGGTGATGAAGGATTTTCATCCGCTCAACGCGCTTAATAACATCATACACGCCGTTGTGGTTTATTGCGACGGTGAGCCGTGTGCCTGCGGCGGCATCAAGCCTTTCGATGACACCACGGCGGAGGTCAAACGGATTTTTGTGAAGCCCGAGTACCGCAAGCGCAGCCTTGGAAGCATGGTGATGCAGCGCCTCGAAGAGCTGGCGGCTGCAAGCGGCTACAAGCGCGCGGTGCTGGAAACCGCTGCCGATATGACGGCGGCTCAGGCTTTGTATGTAAAGCGCGGGTTCACGCGTATGGAAAACTACCCGCCGTATGAAGGCAACCCGCTCAGCGTTTGCTTTGAGAAACAGCTGACACCACAAAAAGCTGATATCGACATCAGAACGGCTGATGCTTCCGATGCGCCGCTGATTGAAAAACTCGCGGAGGAAATCTGGATGCAGCATTACGTCTCGATCATCACGCCGGAGCAAATTCGCTTTATGCTGACAAACTTTCAGTCTGCTGAAGCGATTCTGAAGGACATACAAAGCGGCGCAATTTATGATATTGCTTTTGCAGACGGTGGGCCCTGCGGCTACAGCATGACGATACCGGATGACTCGGGGCTTTTTTTAAGCAAGCTTTACATGCGGCAAAGCTGCCGCGGACAGGGCATCGCGCGCAAGATGGTCAGCCGCATAGACCGGCGTGCGAAGGAAATGGGCGCGTCGCGCATTTGGCTGAAGTGCAACAAGCATAACATCGGTTCACTCGCAGCGTACGAAAAGCTCGGTTTCACCATCGCTTATCCATGCGTCACGGATATCGGAGGCGGCTTTGTGATGGACGATTATGCGCTGGAGAAAAAGCTATGAAAGCAAATAGGCTTCGAGAGAATTGTCATCCGCAGCCTGTTTATAATGTTTTACATTCTATGTTTCTTTCATTAAAACCTTAGCTTCGTCACTCA
The DNA here is from genome assembly GCA_023436525.1 of Bacillota bacterium. Taxonomy (GTDB): domain Bacteria; phylum Bacillota; class Clostridia; order Christensenellales; family SZUA-584; genus SZUA-584. The sequence goes on from JAEZIW010000124.1 coordinate 13,248, forward strand.
TAAACGTGCTTCTGCGCCATACCGAGAGGAATATACCCATGAGAATGGCATCAGACAGATACTCGTAACGTCCGAAGCTTAAAAACGGCATACTAAACGCACCATCAATAACCCCGATATTGGTCAGAATCAACAAGACCACACGCGTCGTAAAGAAAACACTGATGCCTGCTGACAACAAACGCCCATAAGAATGGGCCACGCGCAGGCTCCTTCTTAACATAAATGTGCACAGAGCACCGGCAATCAATGTTGCACCGATACCTGCCAGCCAGCCATACGCACCAATTATGGCTGTGATTACATAATGAATTCGGCTGCTCGGCAACCCGAATCCCAAATTTATTGTTGATGAGCCAATGAGTTTAGCTTTTTGAAGCATGGCATTTATGTCTGTATAATGCGAATTTTCTATCTTGCTAATAAATGCATATTGACCTTCATCAAATAATTGCGTGCAAATAACAAAAGCTGCAATCAACACAATAGAATAGACAGCCATATCCATCCATTGCTGTTTACGGTTTTTCCACTTCGCAACAATGAATACAAAAACATAAACAAAAGATAGGAGTAACGCATTCTCAAACATGACCAATGAGACCAGAGTGATAGATACGATACTCAACAGGCTCAACACAACAAGGTTAACCACGCGATTCTTAAACCCCTTAGAAACGAGACCAACCATGCCAAGAATGAGAGCAAGCGTTGAGAGGATGATGACTGGTGTCTGCGCCAGCCAAATATTATCATTAAAGGGGTCGTACATCAGTATATAAGCAATCAGATATAGCATGCTGACAGTATAAAAGAAAAAACGTAACTTTCTTAAAAGTGCGTAATTGAAAAAATACAATACAGCCATGAGGAAGAACGCTTGAATCATCGGTCGGATAATTTCATAAAAAAGCGACTCGGATAATACATAGCTGCCGTACTTAGTTGTCATGACAGACAAAGCAGCACTCATAGCACTTAGCAGCAGCATGCACAATACAACGCGCCATTCAAATCGTGGTTTGTGAATTCTGTTCAACGCCTGTCCCGTCTGGAACGCATCGCCCATTACCGCAATCGCCTGTTCTTCCGTCTTTCCCTCTGCTATCCTGTCGTCGATATGCGCCCCGAGCTCACATTTAATAGATTTTCGAGCGGCTTTGAACCTGATCTGCTCACATACCGCATCCAGATATTCGGTTCTATTTTGCATAGTTCAGCTCTCCTATCACAGTATTGACGCCCTTGGAGTAACGCTTCCATTCGTCTTTCTTCTGCGCGAGAACAGCGATGCCTTTCTTGGTCAGTGCATAATATTTTCTCTGTTTTCCCGTCCCAGCGAGTTCAGTATAAGAAGCGGCAAAGCCATCTTTTTCTAGCCCATGGAGCACAGGATAAAGCGTTCCTTCCTTAAGTGAAAAAACGTTTTCCGATCTTCTTTCCAGTTCACTCACAATCTCATAACCATACATATCTTTTTCGCTCAAAAGATGCATAACCATCAGCGCTGTTGATCCAACCATTAAACTTTTATTTATGTTATCCATTCAATTCACCTCTTACCTAGATCATCTAGGCATATAATACATAGATTATCTAGACATGTCAATATCTGTTTTCAAGTTTGTTCAATACATCCAAATTGAGATATGCTATAATAACTAAAATAAGCAGCGGTGCACCGATGGACGACGTTAAACGGTTCGACATGCAGCAACCCCCGAAGAGACAAAAAAATTACCTGAGGGTGTTAACGTGGCTGATAAGCTTCCCTGTTGTGTGGCTGCGCGGCCTGAAAATCAATAAAACAAATATAAAAGGCCTTAAGCCCCCCTATCTGCTTCTCTGCACACACAAGTCGTTCATCGATTTCATGGTGACAACCGCGTGTGTGTTTCCGCACCGCGCGAACTATGTGGTGGCAATCGACGGCTTTATCGGCCGGGAAAAGCTGCTGCGCAACGTGGGCTGCATCTGCAAGCGCAAGTTTACCAACGACGTTCAGCTTGTTATGCATTTAAAAACGGTGATTGACAACGGCGACATTCTCGTGATCTATCCGGAAGCGCGGTATTCGCTGATCGGCACCAACGCGTGCTTGCCCGAGTCACTCGGCAAGCTCGCCAAAATGCTCAAAGTGCCTGTGGTCACGCTCAGCATGCACGGCAACTTTTTGTATTCGCCCGTGTGGAATCTTCATAAACGGCGCGTCGCGCTGGAGGCAGATCTCACGCAGATCATCACGCAGGACGACATATTATCCCTCCCGAAGGATGAAATCAACAAACGCATCAACGATGCCTTTGTGTACGACGAATATCAGTGGCAAAAAGCCAACAACATACGGATTAACTACAAACACCGTGCCAAGGGGCTGCATAAGGTGCTTTACAAATGCCGCAGCTGCGGCACCGAATTTGAAATGCGCTCCGAGAAAAACCGGCTATGGTGCGCCCATTGCGGCAGCGAATGGACGATGTCGGAATACGGCGAGCTGATTGAGCCGGATACCAAGAAGCCTATCCATATTCCGCATTGGTATGAGTTTTTGCGCGATGAAGTGAAGCGGCTGATTCAAGCGGGCACCTATTTCTTTTCTTCAGAGGTTATTATCGACAGCCTGCCCAATGCCAACGGCTACATTCGCCTCGGTGAAGGACGGCTGACGCATGATATGTCCGGGTTTACGCTGGAAGGCTTTTTGGATGGCCGCTCATTTCTGCTGAAAAAAGACCCGCTATCGATGTATTCGTGTCATATAGAATATGACTATATGGGCAAGGGCGATTGTATCGATTTATCCACGCTGAATGACACGTATTACATTTACCCGAAAACGCATCAGTGGTCGGCCACGAAACTATCGCTGGCTACTGAGGAATTGTACAATTTCTTTTCTGCGAAATAGAAGAGCGATAAAAAAGGACCTTTTGGGTCCTTTTTTCATTCAAAGCGTCCGCCCGGCTCCGAAATATCACGCAGCGCTTCCTCTGCGTCGTCCTGAAGTTCCGGCTCGAGCGATAAATCTCCCAGCGCCACAATGCCCACAAGGTGGCCGTTATTGACGATCGGCAGTCTCCTTATCTGGTTTTGGCTCATCATTTGCGCCGCTTCGTGAACATTCATATCCGGCTCGCCCACCACAAGCTCCTGCGACATAACGCTGCGCACAGCCTGATGGGCCGAATCCTGACCTTCAGCAACGCTTCTCAGGGCGATGTCTCTGTCTGTCAAAATACCCACCACTTCCCCCTGCTGACACACGGGAATCGATCCAACATCGTAGCGCTTCATCATTTGCGCCGCTTTTTGTATTGAATCGTCGAGACCTATGCAAGCAATATCGGTTGACATTATATCTTTAACCTTCATCTTTTCACCTCCGTGGCTTATTTTGCCCTGAGAAAATAGTTATATGAGATTAAAATATAAATTTTTAATTCATCCTTCAGGCTGCTAAACCAAAAGCGATCTTGCTCACATCAGGCTTCCTGTTGCGCTGGCTATTATACCAAGCCGCAGCGTGCGCCCAAGGATAAGACACATGTGAAAAGCTTGCTGTCTCTCATTATGAGCCGCGGCGGAAAAGAAAGACGGCACAGCTTCTTGCCGTGCCGCCGATGTTTGTCCAATAAAAGGGATCTAAATGCCCGCCTTAACTTCTTCGAACTCTTTCTGTATTTCTTCGGAGGGTTTTTGGGTCAGAAGCGAAACCACGACGATGCAGATGCATGAGAACACAAACGCGGGGAACAGGCAGTAGATACCGAACACGCCGCCGAGCGGATTGAGCAGCAGCTTCCAGACAAAAACCATAGCGCCGCCGCCTATCATACCCGCTATGGCACCCGCGTGGTTGATGCGTTTCCAGAACAGGCAGAACAGCATCAGCGGGCCGAAAGTGGCGCCAAAGCCTGCCCATGCGAACGACACCAGCGTAAATATGACGCTGTGCTCGTCAAGTGCGATGACGATGGCAATGAGCGCGATGACGACAAGCGTAATACGCGAAACAAGCATGACGTTTTTCTCGGAGGCTTTTTTACGGAACAGGCCCTGATAAATGTTCTTGGCAAAGGCCGAAGCTGCGATCAGCATATAAGAGTCCGACGAGCTGATGGTGGCAGCGAGAATGCCGGCCATGGTAAACCCGGCCAAAAGCGCAGGCAGCAGATTGGTGGACATCAGTATAAACACGCTTTCCGACTGGCTGGCAGTGGTCAATGCGGCAGGGAATAGCGTGCGGCCAATCAGCCCGATAAAGACAGCGGCAAACAGCGAGATCACACACCATACCGTGGCGATACGTCGCGATTTTTTCAGCTCATTTTCTTTTCGGATCGCCATAAAACGCAGGAGCACCTGCGGCATGCCAAAATATCCAAGGCCCCATGACAGCGTGGAGATGATGGTCAGAAAGCCGTAAGGCGCCGCTTCACCGAAAACAGGCGCGCCGTTGGACACCTGCTGAACGCCGTCCACCACAGTGGGCGTGGCGATGCCAAACATTTCGAAGAACCCGGGCATGTTTTGGGCGTTGCTGATCACGGCATCAACGCCGCCCGCAGCATTGGTACCCAGCACGAGTATCAGCACAAGCGCGCAGATCATGATGACCCCCTGCATAAAGTCGGACGCGCTCTCGGCGAGAAAGCCGCCGACGATGGTATAGATGAGGACAAAGACTGCCCCGACGATCATCATGGTGATGTAGGGAGCACCGAAGAGCGTGGAGAACAATTTGCCGCAGGTCACAAGACAGCTGGCAGCGTACACGCAGAAGAAAACCAATATGAAAATGGCGCATATGGTCATGATGATTTTTTTCTTTTCTTTAAAACGGTTTGAGAAAAAGTCCGGAATGGTAATGGCGTTGCCGCTCTTTACGCTGTAGCGGCGAAGCCTTTTGG
>JAEZIW010000214.1 GCA_023436525.1 Bacillota bacterium
AGTAAGATGACGTCGCTTTGTGGATGGTGTTGTCCGCTTTGATTTCGTTCAAAGCTGTGACTGTGCCGCCCATACCTGTGATCAGCTTGATGTCTGTACGGCCCTGCTGCTCAATCGCTGTCATTGCACCCGTTACAGATTCATCGTCGTGTGTGAAAACAACGTCGATTTTGTCGTGGGCTGCGAGCAAATCGGACATCGCATTAAACCCGGCTGTGCTGTTGAATTCGCCGTCGGCTTCACCGATGATCTCGATGTTGGTATACTTCGCGATCGTATCGATAAAACCTTCATATCTGGACAGATCGATAGGGATACCGGTATAGCTTCTCAGGTTAACGAGCTTGATGTTCTCCTGACCTTCAAAGAACTTGCCGATGTAATCTGCTGCCATCACGCCGCAGGAATAGTTGTCTTCCGCAACAAAAGATGTGTACTTGTCAGAAGCGATGTTTCTGTCGATGATGACCGTCGGGATGCCCGCATCATAGATTTCTTCCATGATCGTTGTCAGCAACGTACCGTCGCCGGGCAGGCACGCGATCAGATCATATCCGCCGTCTTTGAATGTCGTCAGGATGTTCTGCTGATCTGCATTGTCAACAGCATTCTTAACGGTCCATTCAATTTCCGTATCGCCGTCAATGACATCCTTGACAGAGGCGAGCAGGGCAGCCTGCCAAGCGTTATCAGCCGGGGGCAAAGAAATGGCAACCTTCTTCACGGTGACTGCTTCTGCGGGCTCTTCAGATGGTTCTGCAGAAGCCGCGGGCGATTCTTCAGCGGGAGCCGGTGAGTCCGTTGCTTTGTCATTATTTGCGCATGCTGCAAACGACAATGCCATAAGAACTGCAAGGATTAACATTAATGTCTTTTTCATTTTCTTCCTCCTGTTTAATATGGTTTATTCATAAACAATTGTTTATGAAATTGAAATTAATTTTTATTGCGGGCCTGAAGCAGAACCGCGATCATGATAACCGCGCCTTTGATGGCACCTGTCAGATAAGTGGATACGTCAAGCTGTATCATCATGTTGTTGACGAAGAACAGTATAACAGCACCGATGACCGTGCCATATATCGTACCGCGGCCGCCGGCCAGTGATGTACCGCCTACCAATACAGCCGTAATCGCATCAAACTCGTAGTTGGAGCCCGTCGTTGTGGAGGATACCGCCACCATTCGGGATATTTCGATTGTACTGGCGATACCCACACATATTCCTGCAATGATGTAAGTCAGAATCTTGATTGTGTCAACCTTGATTCCTGAGTATTTCGCGGCCAGATCGTTGCAGCCAACAGCAAACACGAATGTGCCGAACTTGGTTTTTACAAGCAATATGGTCAGCAAAACGGCAACAACCAGCATGATAATGAACGGTATCGGGACGGACAAAAGGCTGCCATTACCGATTGATTTAAAAAGTGTATCCTGGTTGTTTCCTGTAACCGTGGCACCGTTCCCGATATACATCGTTATTGAACGCGCGATAATACCTGTTGCGAGCGTAACGATGAACGGGGGAACCTTAACCTTTGTTGTAATAATGCCGTTGATAAAGCCAAAGGCGGCAGCAACAGCGATACACACCAAAATAGCCAAGATCAATGGGGCACCGTTTTTCTGTAAGGTCACAAGGGCCATTCCTGCCGTAGCCATTACCGGCCCGCTTGAAAGGTCGATACCGCCGGAGATAATCACGAAAGTCATTCCCAAAGCAATGATTCCAACGATAGAGGAATTTCTGAAAATCGTCGTGATGTTATTCCAAGAGGCAAACTTACCTCCTGTCAGCATTGTGCAGATCACAAAGAGTATGATAAACACGAACACAATACTATACTTAGACCACAGATGCTTTGCTACGCCCAATTGATTCTTATTACCCTTTACATTGTCCATATGGTTTTTCCTCCACTAATTAACACGCATTTGTCGCATAAGACATTATTTTTTCTTCCGTACGGTCATTAAGAGTCAGCTCAGCCTTTATGGATCCTTCGTGCATAACGATAACACGTTGACAAATGCTCAGCACTTCTGTCAGATCCGAAGAGACGATAATAATCGTTTTGCCCGATTGGGAGAGCTCATGGATAATTTTATAAATTTCTTCTCGCGCGCCGATATCGATGCCCCGTGTCGGCTCATCCAGTATGAGTATATCCGAGTCGACAAGCAGCCATTTGGCAATTACTATTTTCTGCTGATTTCCGCCCGAAAGATTGCTGACCAGCTGCTGATGCCCTGCACAGCGGATATTAAGACGATTGATCATCTGAGCAGTGTTGTTCTTTTGCTTTGATGAACGATTAAAGAACCCCTTGTTTTTAACCTGATCGATCAGATTGATATTCTCTCTGATATCTCTTTTAATCACTACGCCCGTTTTTTGACGGTCTTCAGTGACAAATCCGATGCCGCGCTTAATAGCGGTTGCCGGAAATCTGTTGGCGATACGTTCGCCATTTAAATAAATCTCTCCGGTTCTTGTTTTACGGATGCCGAATATAAACTCCATCAGCTCGGAGCGTCCTGAGCCCACAAGGCCGGAAAACCCGAGGATTTCGCCCCGTGAAACCTTAAAGCTTACATCTTTAAGCAGCGTATCCGTTACATGGCGAACTTCTAAAACCACATCATTGATATTGCCGGTGAAGTCCGATGCGCGCGATACATTAACCTCACGCCCCACCATAAAGTTGGCGATCTGCTGTTCGGTCACATCCGATACTTGTTTGGTGACGATAAACTCACCATCTCGCAGCACCGTCACGCGGTCACACACATCCTTGATCTCTTTTAACCGGTGGGAGATATAGATGATGCCGATGCCCTGTTTGGCCAGACGCCGGATAAGATTAAACAGTATTTCTGTTTCTTTCAGCGTCAGCATCGCAGTGGGCTCGTCCATAATCAGCACCTTCAAATTGAACGATATGGCTTTCGCTATTTCGACCATTTGCTTTTGCGCCGTTTTCAGGCTACTTACCTTTGCGGTGGGGCTGATGCATTCCTCGCCCAGTGAAATTAGCAGTTCTTTCGCGTCAGAATTCATTTTTTTGAAGTTAATGAGGCCATTTTTCTTTTTTGGTTCCCGCGTCAGATAAATATTTTGGGCAACCGTTAAATGCTCCATCAGGTTAAGCTCCTGATGAATCATAGAGACGCCTCTTTTTTGCAGGTCAAGCGTTTGAATATTGGGGGAAAGGTGCTCGCCGTCGAGGTAGATGTCTCCGGCATCGCTTTTGTAGACGGCGGCCAGAATTTTCATCAATGTCGATTTACCCGCACCGTTTTCTCCGCAAAGCGCAACAACTTCACCGCGTTCAAGGCTAAAATTGACTTCAGAAAGAACTTTAACGCCGAAGAAACTCTTCGAGATATTATTCATCTCTAATAGACTTGCCATCGCTTCTTTATCGTTTCCTTTCTTAAAATTGTGGTATTTACTCCGGCGCGTAAGTTAAAGATCTTCGCTCAGTTCAATAATCACGCCGTTTGGATCTTTAAAAAGAAGCACATTTTTACCTAAGTGATTTAAAGCACACAGAGGAAGCGTAAATTCCACATTATTTTTTTTCAGGTGATCATACCATTCATTGATACCGCTTACATTAAGGGCGATATGCGCTGTTCCGGAGCTGTTTTCCGGAAGTTCATAGTACTGAATTTCTTTTTCCCAGTCAAACAACTCAAGGGTGCAGTTGTTGTTAATCTTTAGATATACAAGAATGCTGTCACCGTTGGGAACCCGTTTTATGAGTTCAAATCCCATAACGTGCGAATAAAATCTCACCGATTCTTCTATATCCACCGCGTTTACAGCGATATGATCCACTCCATTAATAATCATGTTTACTCTCCGTATGCCATTTTGTCGCCTGTTTCGGCCAGCCACTCGGCAATATACCTTGAAAGCTCGTAATACTGCCGATAGTTCTGCATTCTTTTGGTATCCGGCACAGCGATACTCTCCAAATGATGGGCTTTGTCAATCTGCGAATAATCTGACCAAAGACCAAGCCCGTATGCTGCCAGTGCCGCAGCACCCAATGAAGCGGCATTTTGATCGACGCTGGTTTTTACCATCTTCATATTAAATATATCTGCGAACATCTGCCGCCAGAATTCGCTTTTGGCACCGCCGCCAACCATCAAAAGCTCGGGTATGGAAACACCGCAGCTGTTCAGTACTGTCATGGCATACCATAAGTTGTACGTGATACCCTCGAGCGCCGCTCTGATCATATCGTTGCGTGTGTGAGATAGCTGAAGCCCCACAAACCCCCCCACAATGTTTTTGCTCTTTTCAATCATGGCACCGCCCGCCAGGCTCGGGTTAAAAAGCAGGTTGTTGGCGCCAATAGGGGAGAGAGCGGCAAGTCCGTTCATTTCAACATAGGCATCTTTGATTTTGCCTTGTTTTTCCTTATTGACGAGATCGGGGCAAAGCACATCCCGAACCCATCGAAAGCTGGAGCCTGCCGCAAAAATGCTGGTTGCCGATGCATACATACCGTCAATCACGTGTGCAAACACAAACGGCTTTTTCTCCGCATCCACAAGCGGCGTACTGCTCACAACAGCAATCCATGAAGACGAGCCAAGGGATATGTATGCGCGGCCGTCCTGAATACCTCTTGCACCAAGTGCCATGCAGGAGTTATCGACTCCGCCCGCTACCACCTTAACATTTGTAGTTAAGCCAAGGGCGGCGGCGGCCTGCGGCGTGAGCTGGCCGATAACGTCGTGAGAACGAACCAATTCCGGCAGCAATTCTCTGCGTATGCCGGCTGCGCGGATATATTCCTCGTCGTAACAGTTCTTTTTGAGGTCATATAAACCGCTGCCTGACGCGTAAGAATGGTCGGTCACCATTTGGCCTGTCAACATCAGGTTGCAATAGTCTTTGGAACCCAGTATTTTGTGCGTTGCCGAGTAGAGGTCCGGTTCATTATCCCGATACCACATGATTTTAAAAACTGAGTAACACTCTGCGGGGAATCCGTTGCCCGTCTTGTTATACCATTCGGTATACGGTATTTTTTCGAAAAAATCTTTTGTCTGCTTCTTTGCCCGCGTGTCACTCCAAATCGGCGTCATGTTTCGCAGCAAATGGCCGTCTTGGTCTATCGGGACGACGCCCAAAGAGTGTCCTGAAATAGAGAGAGCCACAACGTTGGATGGATGAACACCGCTTTTTTGCAGCAATAACTTGGTTGTGCTGCAGATTCCCTGATACCAGACGTCTGGAGCTTGTTCGTGGTAATCACTACCTGTATAAACGACATCGTACTGGCTGAAAATATCGCAGCAGGAAGTGCCATTCACGTCGAACAGCGAAGCTTTGATACCTCCGGTACCGAGGTCATAGGCTATGATCATGTCTTTGCTGATCATTGGCTGTCATCTCCTAACTGAAACTCTTTACAATCGTCAAAGCTGACGCAATGTTGATGCCAAAACGTTCAACGCCAATCGCCAAGAGGGCGTCGAATTCTTCTCTGGTACGGACGCCGCCAGCGGCTTTGACCTGTACTTTTCCTGCTGTCAGGCTCTTGATTTTTGCTATTCTTCCAATATTAGCGTCTCCGGGAACCCAGCCGGTTCCTGTCTTTAAAAAGTCAGCCCCGCTGTCAACGACAATGCCGCAGACATCTTCCAATTCGTTGTCTTCAAGGCAGTTTAATTCAATGATCACTTTGGTCAAAACGTGTTTTGGAGCCATTCTGATAATCTGGTTCAGCTCGTCAGCAACATAATCGAATTCCTTGTTCTTGAATTTGCCGACGTTCATGACGATATCCATTTCCTCAACGCCGTCTTCGATTAACTGCTCTGCTTCAAGCTGTTTAACTTTTGTTTTATGGCCGCCGCCCGGAAAGCCGACCGGTGCACCAACCCTCACGTCGGGGTTGCCTTTGAGCATCTCGCTGACTGTTTTTGTCCAACAAGGTAGAGTATGAACATTGACAAAGCGATATTGCAGTGCAATATCGACCATTTCTTTTATATCCGTTATGGAGTGGTGAGTTCTTACCGCACTGATATCAATCAGTCTGGCAGCGCTTTTGGCATTCATTGATTGCCCCCCCCTTAAAAATGATACGTTCCAAAAGTTATTTTATACGCAGTAAATCACAATTGCAAGAACTTTTTAATAAACTGCGATGCTCAATAACTGGAAACTGCATTATTCATACATTTTTTTACAACCCTTAGAGAACAAAACTGCGATTCGATTGCCCAAACTTTTATTCAAAAAGTCATCATAAGATAAAAGATATTGTTTATTGTCATTTGTTGTTGTATGTTGTTATATTATATATCAAACACCCAAATGTCAATAGAAAAATAATTAATCGAGGCAGCGATTTGAGAATCAAACGAAAGGCCGGTGCTGCAGACAGTCACCAAAAGGGAATGCAATAAAAGGGCTTCCAAAATTGCATCTTGATAAAACAGAAGCGTATCGGTATGATTATGATATTAACATTTCATTGTTAAATTGAAACTGTTTGGGTTAGGAGTAACGGACATGGCAACTATGAAAGATGTTGCGCGGCTGGCAGGCGTATCTCACGGTACGGTCTCAAATGTGTTGAACGGTTCAAAATCTGTCAGCAGCGATAAAATCAGAAGAGTGGAGCAGGCAGTTGCCAAGCTTGGGTATAAGCAGAATGTGCTTGCGCGAGATCTCAAAACAAAAAGGACAGGCCGTATTGAAGTTGTGTTACCGGATATATCCAATATGGCATATGCAAAGATATTTGATGAAATCAGCATATACGCATCGGAAAAGGGTTATATGGCGTACTTAAGGGTTTGTTCGAATATCCCTGACCGTGAAAGCGAAATACTTGAAAGTGCGCTGATGATGGGGTCGGACGGTGTGATACTTCTCACATGCCAGCCGGGGAATACGGATTTTTTCAATCGCGTTATTGATGGCGGACTCAATATTGTATTCCTGCATAATAAAGTATCCGGATATAATACGAACAATGTCGATATGGATGTGCGGCCTGTTGTTATGGCACATATTCAGGATCAAATTTCAGCGGGCAATGAGAAGATCGCCATTATCGCCGGTCCTCAGGAGTATTCGTTTGAAATGGGGTGTGTGGATGCGTATTTCAATGCGATGCACAAGGCGAAAAAAACAATCGACACAAAATACGTTGAAACGGTGAATGGCAACAAGGAAAGTGCGATGCGTGCGGCCATTCGGTTGATGGAGCTGGAAAATCCGCCGCAGATTATCTATACGACGAACAGAACAT
>JAEZIW010000220.1 GCA_023436525.1 Bacillota bacterium
GATACTGGCCGAGCTGTATAAGCGCCTAAAAAAAATAGATATCGATGCCGTGCTTGATACCAATTATATTTCTGAATTGATCAAAGACAGCCATCTTTCTCCTTTTCGCACCACCGGTTATACCGAAAGGCCGGACACGGTGATTGCACGGCTGCTTGAAGGCCGAATCGCGCTGATTGTGGATGGAAGTCCGTCCGTCTTGACGATACCGTTTCTTTTCGTTGAGAACTTTCAAAGCAGCGAAGACTATTACATGAACTTTTATTACGCGTCGTTCTCAAGATTTCTGCGGATTTTCGGATTTTTCCTGACATTGGTTGTCCCGGGGCTTTTCATTGCGATAGTGGCTTACCACCAAGAAATGCTGCCAACCCAGCTGCTGCTCAATATCACCGTGGAGCGGCAAGGCGCGCCGTTGCCGGCTTCCGTCGAGGCATTTGTGATGCTGATCATTTTTGATATCCTGCGGGAAACGGGTGTGAGGATGCCGTCCAACATCGGCCAGGCACTCAGCATCGTGGGGGCTCTTGTGATCGGCCAGTCGGCTGTTGAGGCCAAGATGGTCGCCGCGCCGATGATCATCGTCGTAGCGCTCACCGGCATAACGAACCTTCTGGTGCCGAGGCTCAGCGGCCCTGTGATATACATCCGGTATCTTTTTCTTTTCGCCGCATCACTATTCGGCTTTTACGGGTTGGCCCTCGCAATGGTGGCTGTGGTTATTCATCTGCTTAATTTGCGCTCCTTCGGCATCCCGCAAATCAGCGCGGCGGGCAGCTTGCGTTTTCAGGAGGTTAAAGATACGGTTTTCCGCGCACCCTGGTTTAAAATGCTGCAGCGAAGGCCAAAAAGTCTCACAAAGAATAGAACGCGTTTGAAAACAGGCGGTGATACAATGTGATAAAGAAAGCCTTGATATTGGCAATGGTCATTGTGCTGCCCCTTTTCGGCGGATGCTGGAATTATCGCGGCCTCGATAAATTGTCCATTGTATCCGGTTTTGCGATCGATAAAGACAACAAAACCGGCTTATATGATTTGTCATTTCAAATTGTTGATCTGTCCGGAAACGTCAACATTGAGGGGATAAGAGCAAAGATTTTAAAATCTGAAGGTAAAACGCTTTTCGATGCGTGCAGAAATGCAAAGAAAGCCGTCGTCGGTAAGCTTTACTTTGGACAGACGCAGCTTGTCGTCATCAGCGAAGATATAGCGCGAGAAGAAAACCTTCGAGACGTGATCGATTTGATGCTTCATGATTCTGAAATGCGCGAGACGATGAAAATTGTTATCTCCACCGAAAAAACAGCAGCGGAAATTCTGAAATATGAAACACTTGTGGGAGCGGTCACTGCTTTTGACATCAATAAATATATTCAGGAAGACAATAGAATCACAGCGTCAACATCATACAAACAACTTTACGAGGTTTACAACGTACTCGAAACAGATGGTATAGAATTAACGCTGCCTGCCATTTGTAATGTTGACAACGACGGCGAATATATCGCCAAACTCTGCGGCACAGCTGTCTATAAAGGGCAAAGACTGGTGGGCTACTTAGACCCTGTTGAGTCTAAGTATTTCCTGTTTACCGTTAACAAGGTGGAAGGCGGTTTGTTAACCTTCCCCGCCGACGGCGAAAATAAAGACAATGCGACGCTTGAAATCGTTAAAAGCAACACAGGCCGTTCGTTTTCTTATGAGAATGGAAAGCTTGTGATAAAGCTGGACGTTGATGCGGATGTGTTTTTGATGGAGTGTGAAAATTCCGTAAACATGTTGGACCAAAAGCAGGTTAAAGAGCTTGAAGCCCTTGCTGCTAAAACACTTGCACAAAGAATGATAAATACGATTCAAGTCGTACAATCAAAGTATGGATCCGATATATTCGGTTTTGGCAGCCTGATCCATAAAACGAACAATAGCCTTTGGGAAAGCCTGCGTGATGATTGGGATACGACATTTAAATCGCTGGAGGTTCAGGTTGACGCAAAGATCAACATTATTAACTCCTCATTGATCAAAGAATGAAAGAAGGGGCGCCATGCTCATCAGTATTGTGCTGGTCGTTTTTCTCGGAATTGTGTTGCTGGACTATATTCCGGGGCGGAAAGGCCGTAAAACCAAAGAAAATGTGTTTAACGCAACGGTACTGGCTATCAGTTTTATAATCTTGCTGCTCTATAGTTTGGACATTACACTGCCCAATCCCACAAAAGCTATTGAAAGCATTGTTAGATTGATTACACCTATAGAATAAAAAGGAGAAACGCTGTGAAAAAAGAAATGATATCCATGCCGCAAGCGTTTTGTATCATTGCCGTTTTTATTTGGGGCAGCAGTGTTGTGATGGCCGGCAATACCGATGTCGTTCAGGATTCCTGGATCTCTCTTCTGCTTGCCATTGCATTCGCTGTGCCCCTTCTTCTTATCTACGCACGCGTGATGCGTCTTTATCCCGAAAAGAATATATTTGAAATTCTGCAGCTTGTTTTCGGAAAAATCGCAGGCGGCTTGCTGATAGCATTAATCAGCTGGTATTCGCTTCATCTGTGCGCTATCGTCCTGAACAATTTCTCACAGTTTATAGAGATTGTTGCGATGCCGGAAACACCCCAGCTGCCGCTGATGATTATCATGCTTGCGGTTACCACTTATCTGGCGATGAGCGGATCAGAAGCTCTGGGGAAATGGTCGGTTATATCTTTGCCTATTATTCTGACTGTCGTTATTTTAACGATCGTATTGGCGCTGCCGCATATGGATTTTTCCAACATACTGCCCATATTCGAACACAAATTTTCGCAAATCGCCGACGATTCGTTTAAATTGTTTTCTTTTCCTTTCGCAGAGACCGTACTTTTTCTGGGCATTGCGGATAGTATAAAAAAGCAGACAAACCCTTATAAACTGTATGTCTATGCGTCCTGCTTTGCAGGCTTCATCCTTCTTCTTGTAATGCTGCGTAACATCGAGTTGCTCGGTGAGCTTACCAAAATCGAGTATTTCTCCTCGTATGTTGCCGCACGTATTATAGATGTTGGAGACTTTCTCACACGCATTGAGGGAACCATATCGATGAACTTTATCATAACCGGCGTCACCAAAACTACGCTTTGTCTGCTTGTCGCCGCCAAAGGTATTGCCCATTTGTTTGGTATCTCCAATTACAGGCAGATATTAATCCCTGTATCGGCGCTGTCGCTGGCACTGAGCATCACGCTTTACAACAGTGCCATGCAAATGTTTGGGTTCTTTGGCGCTTATCCCTACTACGCTATGCCGTTTCAGGTATTCATTCCCGTTGCCCTCTGGCTGATTGCCGAGATGAAAACAAAAAGACAAAAAAAACTGGCAGCAGGCCGTTGAGGCGCTTGCTGCCAGGCTTTATCATTATTTTACTTGTGCCGTCACATTGATTTCGATATTGCCGCGTGTGGCATTGGAATAAGGGCACACTGTATGCGCTTCTTTAACGATATCCGCGGCGGTTTCTAGATCGACCCCTTCCATCGTCACAAGAATATCGGCTGCAAGCTGGTACCCACCCGTATCATTTCTGCCGATCCCCACCGTCACCTGAACATCCGGCGGATTGAGCGTAAGTTTGCGCCCACGCAGCACATGCTGCACCGCGCTGCCAAAGCAGGCCGAATAGCCTGCGGCAAACAACTGCTCCGGGTTTACTCCCTGCGGTTTGGTGCCGCCCATTTCAGGCGGAGTTGCCATCTCAAAACTTAATGGGCTGCCCTGTACTTTAACCTGACCATCTCGCCCGCCCGTGGACAGAGCCGTCGTGCTGTACGATATTTTCATGGTAACCTCCTGTATAATTAAGTGCGGTATGGTGATAGAACACTTGCCACAATACCCGAAAAGTTCTTGGAAGCCCCCCAGTCAAAACGGAAAAGCCCTTCTCCGCCCCCGCCGCTGACGGAATGAACACGTGTGCGTCCCGTCAGATCGTCAATCACAACGGTCAGCGTCAACCGATTGCCCGCACGATAATAGTGCTTTTCGTAAACAAGCACCACAAAACCGCCGCCCTGCGGCGCAGGCACCCCGTAATGATCGATGCGTTCTCCGGTAATGCTTCCTCTCACCACCGCATCGTCTATCACGTTGATGGTGCTTGGAACATCCAGCGAAACAAAGAAAGTATCTTCCACTAAAACCTCCGGCTTGCAGCATCATTGTGTATTGATTGCATTATATCACAACATCGCAAATTTCTCCAACAAGAGCTTTTATTCTGTTGCGTCCTCCTTATAGCCAATCAGCATCTGCGCTTCGGCTTTTGATATCTGTTCGCATTTCCCCATGCTCTCGCCGTCCGTCTCATGCAGAGCGTCGGCAACAATTTGGTTTCTGTCCACCGTCCACTCTCCTGTCGCGCTGTCAAAAATGTATGTGGTTTTGCCGTCGTTTTTCGCCACCGTATCAATGTCAATCAGTTTGTAATATACCGTCATTGTTATTCCCTTTGCCTTTTTTCTGTTAGTGTGCCCTGAGCATGGCTTTTCATGCATAAGCCCATTGGACTCATCGACAGGCCGCATGTTCAAGCATCGGCTGCGCACCGCTTTGTCGAACGCGCTCAATTTTGTTAAGAGCCGAAACCCTCAAACGTCCGCATGTGGCCACCGAGCAATAAAGCCGCTGAGCTGCCGCTTCAACGCTGCGCGCCTCAAAATAGCGCAGCCGCACGTAGCCCGCTTCGGGTGCGGTCAGCCCTGCGTTTTCCACCGTGTTCTCAATCATAGCCAGCGTTCGCCGCTCTTCCATCAATCTTTTCTCAATGCTGAGCATTTCGGCGTGGAAGTGATCTGCCGCAATCACAGCCGCGCGTTCCACTGGGCTGCTGACGCATCGGTGCCTGCCTTGGGCTTTCACAAAACCGTCGGTTGAAGGCAGACTCACCAAGCTGTGCTCGTAGGCCTGCCGTGCCGCCGACAAATCGAGCATCAGCCGCCCGATGCTGCGTGTTGCATACCAGTAATCTTTCAAATATCTTTCCGTCTCTTTCATAATCGTACCCCCTCATTCAGAGCCAATAATCAGGCCCGGCCACGCATTTTTTAGACAGTGACTCAAACTCGTGCCATGCGAACCGTTCCGCACATTCGTTACAGATGAATTTGCCGTCGTAAACGTAGCAGACACAGCCTTGGCGTATCAAGCTGCCACAGTCATGGCACTGGCCCACGGCAGGTGCTTCATCCGCTTCACCGCGAAATCTGTCATCATCCATTTTTCGCCGCCTCCCCGCCTTGAAGCAGCATATCATCCGCCTCACGCAGCGCCAGTTCTGTCAGCACCAATGCGGCGGCAGCCAGTCGTGTATCCTTTGTTTTTTGATACGCGTCCTTCGTCAGTTTTATCGCCTGAGCCAGCGCGGCCAGCTCAAACGCTGAGGTCATTTCTTTTTCGCGCATATTGATTGCCTCTTTTCCGTTGCTTTTCCGCATAAAAAACACAAAATATATCGTTCTCTGAAATCTTAAGTTCCTTCGCTAAACGCAATGCCACCTCTGGCGAGGGGCAGCACAACCCGCATTCAATGTCCGAATAGTACCCTTGGGAGATACCGATTCGTCGTGATATCTGTGTTTGTGTTAAGTTGGCCGATTCCCGCAACATTGCCAGCCTGACTCTCATGACTCACCTCCATAATAGCTATTGGCTATAATTTAGCCAAAATCAGACATAATGTCAATAGCTTTAAGCTATACTATACAAATCTATCGCTTAGGGCTATAATTGCTATAGCGATAGGCTATCACACACAAAGGAGGCAAACCGTTGAACGATCTGCCGAAAAAAATCTGCCAAAGACGAAAGCTTCAGGGTCTCACACAAACACAGCTTTCTGAACGTGTTGGTATCACGCAGGCTTTTCTCGCCGAGATTGAAAAGGGCCGCAAGCGCCCCTCTCTGGAGGTGCTGGAAAAGCTGTGTGATGCTCTCTCTTGCTCTGCCGATTATCTGCTGGGCATTACGCCGTCTCGCCAGTTTTCGGTGCTGCAGGAGTGCGATACGCAGCCGACGCTGTTAAGCCGCGGCATCACGCCTGAGATGCTTGATGAAATCGCCGAGCGCAACATTGGCCCCGACGAGCTCAGGCTGGCCATTAAGTTGGCGCAAACCTTGAAGGACGAGGGCAGCAAAGACTGACCTCTCGATTCATAGTCAGCGAACGCAGTGTGTTCATTACGCTCCTTTTGTATCGAACACTTGTTCTTATTATATGTATATGGTGTCCAGTTTTTGGGATAGTCTCTGATATTCTCTGCCCTTAGAATGAAATAGTTACTGCAAGTTTTACTCCACATTTACCCTTGCAAACCTGCATTTACTTTTGCAAATGCTCCTTTTTTCTTATAATCAGCTTAGCTGTCTGACCCCGGAAGGGAGCAGCACATGAGCAAACACTAATCGCTGTCTGACAGAGCCTTGCCGCCAATAAATGTGAATGGTATAATTATCAAATATCATCGATACAATTAATAAGGAGGGTTTCCATCATGTTTGATCGTGCCGGTATAAAACAATACGCAAAGGCGTCTTTTCAGTCTCAGTATGGTCTTTCGGTCGGTGTTTATGTGCTTTTTATGGTGGTCTCGGCCGTTGCGTCGTCAATCACTATGGGGCTTGGTGCGCTGCTGATTATGCCGGTGCTGATGGTGGGTGTCAGCTCCTTCTTTCTGCGCATCTATAAGCGCGAAACGGCTGATGTCGGCGACATATTCACAGACGGCTTCACGAATTACGGCCGTAACCTCGGCGGTATGCTTTGGATGTACCTTTTCGTCTTTTTATGGTGGCTGCTCTTTATCATTCCCGGCATCGTCAAGGCACTTGCGTATTCAATGACACGCTACATTCTCGCCGAATGCCCGAATGTACGCGCTACCGATGCCATCAAGCTGTCAATGCGCATGACGCAGGGGCACAAAGGCGGCATATTCGTGATGTGGCTCAGCTTCATCGGTTGGGGCATACTCTCGGCACTCACCGGCGGCATCCTTCAGATATTGTATGTTGGGCCGTATATGGGTGCCAGCTTTGCGGGTCTTTATGTTGATTTGAAAGCGAAGGCCCTGAACAGCGGCATCATCAAACCCGAAGAACTGGCTTAAACAGCTTTGCATAAAATGCTTATCAATTAATCGTCCTCGACAGGGGCCTCATACTGTTGATAAACCCTATCTTGTCATTCCGCGCCTGTCGACTACGAAGTGGATTGGAATCCCATGAAATACACTTTGCAGAAGGGAATTCCATTCCACTGTGTAGTCAATCGCTTACGCTCTAACTGAATGACATTAGTACTTTTTTGACACGCTGCGGCCTCGTCAGGGGTCTTTTTTTTATAAGGAAAGGCCGGGATATGTGCATCTCCCGGCCACATCGTATTATGATTTTTTCAGGCTGACACCGGTCATGGCTTTAAACTGTGCCGCCGTAATCAGCCTTTTTAAATACAGGTTATACGCCTGCTTAAATATGTTTTGCCGCTCCTCCTCCTGCATCTGTTTGGCTTTCATGTCGTAATCAGCCTGCCAACGGTTCTGTTGAATCAACGCTTCGTTTCGCGCCGACGCGTTTTTTGCCTCAGCACCGGCCACATCGGCATCGTATTGGGCGGCGAGATTTGCAAGCGCCAAATTCACACTGTCAGTATTATCCTGTTGCTGCCGCGAAGCCGCGCCCAACGTATTCAGCAATATTGCTGTATTTCGCTGCTGTAAAGTCTGTGATGTCCCCCCTCCGCCCGAGAGCCCCATATTTGCCACATTCTCGCGTCTTGCACGTTCCGCCAACGCATTGTTAACATACGCTTCGTTTTTCAGCTGCTGATATTGGGCCGCCGCATTGCCGATCTGTTTTTGATAGGCCGCTGCGTTTTGATCATACCCGGCTTTGAGGCGGGCTTTTTGTGCTGCCAGATCGTTTAAATACTGCTCCTCAATCTGTTTGGTCCATTCCACCTATTTCCCCTCCCTCAATGCGAGCAGCCGCGCTTCCAGCAGATTGCTGACGTATGCTGAAATGTCATCCGCGTTGCAGGTTAATACCTCAAGCGACTTTGAAGACAGATCGGCAAAGAACATATCCATCGCCTTTTTGGCAACCTCGCCCGCTTCAGCAGCACTGAGCTTTCCATCCGCGCTTTTGGCTTTAAGGCCGTCAACCAATGATGATTTAAGGCTTGCCACCACATTGTCCGCCACCGTTTTCGATTCATCCAGCGCCATCAATATCGCTTCGTTTTCCGTCTTACTCATCAGCCAGGCAAATGCCGCTTTCACAAGCGGTATCACCACCACCGAAAACAAAAGACCAACCGCCGCAACCGCAAATTCAGACCAATCCATAAAAAATTCTCCTTTCCGGGCAAAGAGTGCCCGAAAAAAGGATACGGCTGACTGCATCTCTGTAACGCTCAGAATTCAGTTTCTGTCTAAAAAGGCATGTTCCATCTGTCCCTTTGCCGCTTCATATCATCACAAAAAAAAGAAGCTGCCTGCATTCAACTGCAGCAGCCCCTTTTAAAAAGGTTATCGGGTTAAAACCCGTCAGGGCTCACGGACTCGCCATTGATGTTGCCTTCGCCCTCAACGGCAAACGACAGCGTATAGATGCGGCTTGAGGACAATTTCGCTACATCAGTTCCACCTTCAAAAATAAGCAATTCATAATAGCCTAGATCACCGAACATATCTGTTTCTCCGAACCACTCAGTGCCCATTGCCTTTTTAAAGCGATATGAACCGGGCGGCAGCTTCACCTTTGCCTTTTGGCCCGCATTGATAAACACAGTGGATACCAGCACATCTTCGGGAGTGTATATCTTAACATAAACCGAACTGGTATCACTGCCGTTTTTGATCGTCAAAGCACACGATTTTTTATCATAATCGGGGTTGCGGTAAAGCTCCTTGTTTTCCGGGTTCGGCTGGATGCAGGCAAGCGCACGGTCTCCGGAATCCAAAAACTCAAACATATCGATGAATAGCGAATACGCCTTATAATACTCACCGCTGTTCACGTACGTCTCCGCTGTGGCATAATTGATATATTCCTGACAGCGCAGAGAATATGTATGCGCCTCCGAATACGGATCCAATGCGTCAAAAATCGCCTTGGCCTCTTGATACGCTCCCTGATCCATTAAACCCATCGCCTGCTCATAATCAAGGCTATTCTGGCATTCCTGCGCCTGCGCTTCAGCGTCTTCAAAAGTGCCGAGCTGCAGGAAGATATCTTTCGCCTGTTCAGCCTCGCCGCCCTCTTTGAGCTCAATGGCGTGTTTATAATCAAGCTCATTCTGGCATTCCTGTGCCTGGGTTTTTGCATCTTCATAGTCTCCGAGCGTCGCAAAAACCGTTTTGGCTTTATCATAGCTGCCGTTGTTCATGAGTTCTTCACCGCTGCTGTAATCACACGCCTGTACCATGTTTTTTGCATCTTTAAAGGCGCCCAGCTCCAAGAACACAGTCTTAGCCTGTTTCTCATCGCCATTGTCCAGCATAGCGCAGGCAGTCTCATAGCGTTCGGTTAAGCTTTTATTAATCAGCACCGGCACCAGTACCGCACCAACCGCCAGAACACACCCTGCAACAATCAGCACCGTTCTGAGTGTATGCTTTTTCTTCGGAGTGGCTGCGTGCTCTGCCGCCTCGTTCTTGCCGCTTCGCTGAACCGGCGGCGCGGGCTCCGGCGCGTTTCCTGTAACCGGGGTACCGCAGTGTTGACAAAAGCTCGTCTCCTCTGATAGGGGTTGTCCGCATCGACGACAAAACATATGAATCCTCCTCAACAACTTTATGTAACAGCAAGAGCTGTTTATGGTCGAATACCATTGTTTTATTACGGTTTATGTGTTTAATATTACCACACATTTTCTGTCTTGTCCCGACAAATCTTTTCAAATTTCTACTAAAAAAAGGCGTTTGATTAACGCCTCTTTTTCTTTTTTCTTTTTTTGCTTCTGCTTACGGTTTCGCGGTGCCGTTGACCGTTCCGCTAACACCCGGCGATGCGCTGACACCCGGCGATGTGCTGGCACCCGGCAAAACAGATGCATTCGGCGATCCGCTTACATTCGGGGTCAGAATGGGCGATGCCGTTGCAGACGGTTGTGTTGTAACAGACGGCTTAACCGTTGCCGACACGGCCGGCTTAACCGTATTGTTTGGGGACACTGT
>JAEZIW010000240.1 GCA_023436525.1 Bacillota bacterium
CATTGGCGCCAACAGAGAGGCGGCGCGTCTTTCGGGTATCAAGGTTGAAAGGCATATTACCATTTTGTATCTTTTAAGTTCACTCCTTGCGGGAATCACCGGAATATTACTTGCATCGGAAACCAAAGCGGCTATTTCAAGCCGCGGTGAGGGCTTAGAGTTTAGCGCACTCGTTGTAACATTGCTGGGTGGAACAAATATCAACGGTGGTTTTGGCTCGGTTGCAGGAACAGTGGTTGGTGCCCTTATCATCGGTGTTGTGACATCCGCTGCGACGAGTCTGCTGCTGCGGCCTGAATGGCAATTTATCTTAAAAGGTGTGGTCACGTTTTTGGCGATACTGGCGCAGAGGTATGCGCTGGATAAGCGCAACGCGTGACGAAAGGGGTGAAAGAAATGCAAACAAAGGCCAATTTAAAAAACATTGTTAAAAGTGTTTATGTATATCTGATCCTTTTGTTGGTCGTCCTTGCGCTGGGGATGACGAAAGGTGAGTTTTTTCAGAGGGGCAACTTTCTCTTCTTCGATAACTTAACCAATATTTTAAGAATGTCTGTACCGATTATCATGATTTCGAGCGGGTTCACTTACATCATGATATCAGGAAACATTGATCTTTCGGTGGGCAGCACATTAAGCCTGACAACCGTGTTTTATGCGACCATGGTGCTCAACGGTTTCTCGTTCCTGCCGGCTTTGCTGCTGACGCTGGCGCTTGGGTTTGTACTCGGCTGGGTTAACGGCTGGCTGGTTATGAAGATGAGAATAACGCCTGTTATCGCCACATTGATTACGATGAGTGCTTATCAGGGCATCGCAAGATATCTTGTGCCTGAAGGGATATCCTCTATAAAAAGTAACGGCGGGCTGGTGATGCCGGATTGGATTGGCGATTTTTCGCGGGCAGAGGTTATTCCGGGTTCCGGACTGTCATGGGCTGT
The DNA here is from genome assembly GCA_023436525.1 of Bacillota bacterium. Lineage (GTDB taxonomy): Bacteria > Bacillota > Clostridia > Christensenellales > SZUA-584 > SZUA-584. The sequence continues at coordinate 942 of JAEZIW010000240.1, forward strand.
GATCGTCACGATTCTAGTGGTGGTGGTACTTGTCATCGTCCAGCGTAAAACCGTTCTCGGCAAGTATATTGCGGCCATTGGTGGTAACAGAACGGCAGCTGAGCTGTCGGGTATCAACTCCGTCAAAGTCGTTTGGGGTGTGTATATTATGCTTGGCGTGCTGTCCGCATTGGCCGGTGTTGCGCGGGGCAGTTATCTGATGATCGGCGAGCCTTATACCGGCGTCGGCGTTGAAACAGATGCCATTATCGCCGTGCTGCTGGGCGGAACCGTGTTTACGGGCGGTGAAGGGTCGGTTGTTAAATCAGTCATCGGCGCGTTGATCATCGCATGCATAACCCTTGGATTAAAATCGGTTATACCGCCTTACTACGAGTCTTTGGCGAAAGGTGTTGTGCTGGTGCTGGCTGTTGCGCTGAACCATGTATTAACCAGAGAAACGATTGCTCAATAGCGGCTGCATATAAAACCCGTAGCAGCAATAGGAATGATAGCAAAGTACTGCTTAAATGATCGGGAAAGGCCAGCCAGGAGACTATTATAAATTGCAGGAGGGTGAAAATGAAGCAGGTAAAAATTAAGAAGTTAACACGCGAAGCCTTTGCAAGATACGGAAGCTTCTCCAGCATACTGAATCCGCAGGGCGACAAGCTTGGCGCTCCGCCTGTCGAATTTTATCGTGATATGGTACAGCAAAGCCTTGGCAGCGCGACCTGTGTTTCGTATTCGGCATGTGTGGTTGAAAACCGTCCGCATATTATCGACTGCATAGAAATGCACAATTATTGCCATGAAACAATCATCTGTCTTGACGGCGATTATCTGATGCATGTGGCACCGGCCACCCAAACAGGCGTTGTCCCGCTGGATGAGATTGAAGTGTTTTTGCTGCCAAAGGGCACGGTTGTTAATGTCAAGGCGGGGGTGTGGCATCAGGCCGGTTTCCCGTATCAGTGTGACAAGGTTCATATTCTCTGCGCGCTGCCGGAAAGAACATACGTGACTGACTGTTTTGTGGTCGATATCCCGGCGGATAAGCAAATTGAAGTGCTTGATGAATTTGAATAGACAGCATCAACGCGTCACTTTGTACCATCAATAATGTCTCTAATAATATGTAATAAATGAGGAGGGTTAAAAATGAAATACAGGAAAATGGGTAACAGCGGTATTGATATTTCGGTGATTGGTCAGGGCACATGGGAAATGGGCAACGACTTCTTCGGCGAAGTGGATGAAAAGCTCTCCATTGATGCCATCAGAGCGTCTATTGATGCGGGAGTCAATTTGGTAGATACAGCAGCGGCATACGGTCTTGACGGTGCTTCTGAAAAGGTTGTAGCCAAGGCCATTAAAGGCCTGCGCGATAAGGTTGTTTTGGCGACCAAGCTGGGTACATTGCGTATCTACGGCGAATATGTGAACTGCCTGAATTTGAACATCATGAGAAAAGAGTTGGAGAATTCTCTCCGTCGTCTTGAAACAGATTATATCGATCTTTATTTTATTCACTGGCCGGATTACAATACCAGCATTGAAAAAGCGCTTGAGTTGATGGTGAAGTTTAAGGAAGAAGGCAAAATCCGTGCCATCGGCGTATCAAACTTCAATTTAGCACAGATTGAAACAGCGGTAAAAATTGCGGACATTGCCGTTGTTCAGCCGCCAATGAACATGCTGAACCGCATCTCGATTGAAAACGGAATTCTGCCGTACTGCAAGAAAAACGATGTGGGCGTCATCACATACGGTTCCTTGGGCGGCGGCATATTAACCGGCAAAATGGAGAAACCGGTCACAGGCGGAAAAGAGCTGCGCTCTGCGTTCTATTCGTTCTACGAAGAGCCAATGTGGTCGAAATGCCAGAAGCTGCTTGACGTGCTGCGTGGTATCGCGAGCGATAAAGGCACGACAGTGGCGCAGGTTTCTATCAATTGGGTGCTGGCTCAGCCGGGTGTCACATGCTCGCTGATGGGCGCGACAACACCCGACATGGCCTATGAAAACGCCAGCGCAGCCGAATGGGAACTTGCTGCCGACGAATTGGCATACATCAATAAAAAGTATGAAGAGATCATGGGATAATCACGTCGAGTCATCATCTGCTGCCTAACTGAATACGTGAAATGGATAGCGCCCCTTTGTATGGGGCGCTATCCGCAATACACGAGCCTGAACAAAAATTCTCAAAAATAGCGGGTATATTAAAAAATAGTGAACAATTGTGTTGTAACATTTGGTGAGTCCTTGCAAAAAAGTATTGCGGAATGCTAAAATATACATTAATATTTTGT
>JAEZIW010000093.1 GCA_023436525.1 Bacillota bacterium
GCCTTAGCGTCGATGGTATTGCCGGCCCTGCCACACGCAATAAAGCATTTTCAGGCAGCGCTGTAACGGCTCCGGAGACCAACCCAACATATTCTGCCTCAGCAGCCATCGCGGATATCGCTCTAGCACAGATGGATAAGCCTTATTTGCTGGGCGGAAACGGGCCGTACTCATATGATTGCTCGGGCCTTGCCTACTACGCGATGAAAAACGCAGGCTTCAGCGTTTCGCGATACTCGGCGGCGGCTTACAGCGGTGTGTCTTCGTGGACAAAGATTACAAACACCGCGTGGCTGCAAAAGGGTGATCTGATCTTCTTTCAATCGGACACCTCTTCAGCCATCAGCCACATGGGTATCTATACCGGCGGCAGCCAATTCGTCCATGCGTCATCCGGTCAGGGCAAGGTGATGGTCAGCTCGCTTGACAATTCATACTGGGCAAGAAACTTTGTGCTGGCCCGCCGCGTAAGCTAACAATCTGTCAATTCCATTTCAAGCAGGGGGCTGGCCCCCTGCTTTTTTGTACTTTTTTCGCTTTCAGTTATTTACCGCATCGTCTTCATTATGCATCTGTTATGTTAAATCCCATAAATGACTTAATTTATTTAACCACTTCTAAGAAATTTGTGGTATAATACATTTCGTGCTGCTGTACAGCGCATTATTTATAATAATCAGAGGGACAGCGTATGCAATTACCGGGCAAATTTAGAAAGAAAAACTATACATTCGGGAATACCAAGAAGAAGGTTTTACCTGCGATAAAACAATTTAAAAAAACCAAATCCGATGAGGACCGGCTGTTTCATAAGCCTGTCACCAAAAAGAAAACTGTTATTTACGGGCTGATGGCGCTGGGTCTGGTCGCTCTTATTATCGTGCTGCGTTTCGTTTTTGTCACAATGATTGACGCGCGCGCCGCTTTCCCCGACCAAACCCCCATACCTACGGGTACAGACGGCAGCATTGTTACCGAGCCGGGGCAAACGCTGTCTCCGGAGGAACTGCTGGCCATGCAGGCAGACAAGAATTTTATGAAAGACCGCGTCAATATTCTCGTGGCCGGTATTGATTACTCGTCTGAACGTGAAGGCCGCGAAGATTTCAGAACGGATACGATGATGCTGTTTTCCGTGAATTTTTCCACAAACAAAGTCGACATTCTATCGATTCCGCGCGACAGCTACGCTGACATCGCTTTTACCAAAGACAGATGGAAGATCAACGGTGCTTGGATGTCGGCAGGCGGCTTTGAAGGCAAAGGCTTTGAGTGCATGATGAAGACCTTCAGCACCACGCTCGGCGGCATCCCCGTCAATTACTATGTCGCAGTGGAAATGCAGGCCGTTAAGGACATCGTGGATACGCTAGGCGGTATCTGGTACGACGTTGATTACGAGATTTGGCTGGACGGTACCCACCTGATGCCCGGTTATCAGTTGCTTAACGGACAGGAAGTGCTCACTTATTGCCGCGAACGCAAGGACATCACCTCCGGCACCGATATAGACCGTATCGACAGGCAGCAGCGCTTGTTGCTGGCCGTTTTCGATCAGCTTAAAAGCACGAATACCCTGCCGAAAATACCCGAAATATACAACAAGCTGAAATCCGAAATTTACACAAACCTAAACTTCGAGCAGATTGCAGCGCTTGTTTTCTTCTCTCTCGATCTGGATACAGAATCGGATTTGAATCGATACACGTTGAAGGGTAAGTTCCTGCATGCGTATAATGCGCTTTATTATGTACTCGATCATACATACACGCAGGAGGTTGTTCAAGAAATATTCGGCGTGAAACCCAAGATCGATTGGACGTATGACATCGTTTTTGTGAGGTATGAAGCCGCTGCCGATGATCTCAAAGCCGCTATAAAAAAAGCGCAAAGTTATTTAGATAAGAATGAAAAGCTGCTAACCGCCGATATAATCAGCAGCGCTCAGGCGCAAATTGATGATGCGAACGATACCTTGTCGGCTGCCGAAGGCCAGATTAACAGCGCACGCAGCAAAAACTCCAACAAGAATCTCAAAGGCACGGGCAGCATCACAACAGCGACAGAGGATATGAAGTCGCTGTATGAGAAGCTGGTTAAAAACGTGACCAATCCGCCCAAGCCCTCGGCCAGCCCCGGACCTTCGACATCACCCGGGCCTTCAACGTCACCCGGGCCTTCGACGTCACCCGGGCCTTCAACATCACCCAAGCCCTCGACGTCGCCCGGACCTTCGACGTCACCCGCGCCCGGTGCACCGGAGCCTCCCGCACCGCCGCCGGTCAACCCCGGTGATCTTATGACATAACGCGGTCAGAAAGGTTATCATCGTTAAACAAACTCAACGGACATCGGAATCCTCGGTGTCCGTTTTTTATGCGTTTCAGGCTTAATGATCAACAATATACGCTGATGTAAATAAGAAATTGCATCAACGAAAAGCGTTAAGCTGAGCAAACAACGAATTTGGTTTGTCTAGAACAGGACGCCATTTTGGACAAGTGCTATCCTAGTTTCGTATCACATTTGATATTTGAACCTGAATATCTGTCATCGCAAGGGGCGCGATAACGCCGCGAAGATACAGAGGGCATCCCATGTCTCTGCTTGTTTTAACATGGGATTGGCTGACTAGTATGATGCTGCTGATGTTTAATTATCATTTACCGCCAATTCTAAATTGATTGCGATGATAACGATCTTTTGCAGTGAAGCGCATATCGCGAGGCAACAACAAGGCGTTATGTTTAATAGTCTGATCTAGTTTTTAAATATAAAAAGGCCCCGAACACGTTGAAGTGCACAGAGCCTTTGCTTTGATCTGTTATGCCGTAACGCCTTCCGATTCGGCTGCGACATCGGCTTCACCGAACACCTTCTCGATGTGCGCTTCGTCGAACTTCTTTGTCATCTTGCTGACGATCGGTGTTACTATCAGCGAAAGAATCATTGCGATGGAACCGATTGCCGGCGGACTCAGCCACTTGGGCAATATTGTGCTCACGCTGCCGATAATCATCAGCGGAATAACAATGACCATACCCGTGATCACACCGGCCCATGCGCCCGCTTTGGTCATGCCCTTCCAGCGCACGCCCAGCAGGAACGGTGCCAGGAAGCAGCCGGACAGCGCACCCCAAGAATAACTCATTAACGTCACAATGGCAGCGGGCTGCAGCAGCGCAATCACCAGCGATATCGCCACAAATAAAGCGCACAGCACGCGCATCAGTCCCATCACGCTCTTGTCCTTCATGTCCTTCTTCCATATACCCTTAACCAGATCCATCGATATGGACGAGGATGACACCAGCACGAGCGACGACAGCGTCGACATTGACGCCGAAAGCAGCAGCACAAGTATAAGGCCGAGCATCGCGGGCGAGAGCGCCACGCCGAGCACCTGCGGCATCACGGTATCAAGGTTTTCAGGCGCTTTGTCTAAGAACAACCGCCCGAACGCTCCCGTAAAGTATGACGCGCCGCCGATGACCAACGCAAACAACGTTGAAATCACCGTGCCGCGATGAATGGCTTTGTTGTCTTTAATCGCGTAAAACTTATGAACCATTTGAGGCATGCCCCATGTCCCAAGGCTGGTTAACAGTATCAGCGAAATCAGCAGTATTGCGTTTTCCGCCGACCCGAAAGGCGAAGCCAGCGCCGGCCCCACATCAGGAATCTCAGCGATTTTGGCAAGTCCTGCGCTGATGCCGCCCACATTGGGGTTAAGCACCACCATCAGCACCATCAGGATAACACCGACGATCATAACGATGCCCTGCACAAAGTCGGTGAGCGCTGTCGCGATATAACCGCCGGCCACCAGGTAAAGCGCCGTCAGTACTGCCATGCCAACCATGCAGTATTCATACGGTATTCCGAAAACGCTTTGAAAGAAGTATCCGAGACCTTGGTAAACGCTCGCGCAGTACGGAACAAGGAAAACGAATATCAGCAAAGCTGCGGTAATTTTCATACCGGAGGAATTGTATCTCTTTAAGAAAAAGTCCGGCATTGTTGACGCGTTCAGCTTATGCGTGATGCGCCGTGTGGGCTTGGCCATCAGCTTCCAAACGAGAAACGTACCGATCAGCGCGTTGGCGATTCCGATCCAAGTGACAGACAACCCAAGATTCCAGCCGTATTTTCCGGCGTAGCCCATAAATATAACCGCGGAAAAATACGTTGTACCGTAAGCAAACGCCGACATCCACGCACCGATTTTACGGCCGCCTAAAAAGAAATCGTCTGTTGTTGTGGCTTTGCGTTTTGATACAAGAGTGAATACAGCAATGAATACTAAGAATAATACATAAAGACCGGCAATAATGATTTGCTCAACCATGGTATGATCCATCCTTCCATACTACTTATTCGAACTTTTAGGCAACAAAAAAGGCCCTACCGTTCTACTCACCTACATAAAGCTATTTTACTACACAATTAAAATATTGCAATATATTTTTGTATAAGAGTGTTGACATCCCAAGCTGTATTTGGCTTAAAGCAAACGCAGAGGTCTATGATGTTTTAACGCCGCAAAACGGCAGCAGGATCATATTGTCACGCTGCAGCTGCCGCCCGGGTGGCTATCGTCGTGCTCAGCGTCGTCTTCGAAGGCAAATCCAAGAACAGGCTTCTTTCAGCAGATCGGCTAACCCGCCATCTGGCTTCGTGAAAGCAGCGCTTTAATATCATCAAGCCGTTCTCTCGTCGTTTCCTCACCAATTTTCAGCATACTCTCAATATTCTTTAAGCTGTGCCTCGCCTGCCCATCCAGCGCGGGGCGCAGCATCAAATCGGCATCCCGTTCGCAAACGGCACTGTTAATATTGCTGCTCAGATTATAAGCGGTTAAAAAAACGTCGATCCGCTTTAGGCTGTCGGTGCCCCGGCCTCTGTCCGCATTTAAATTGATGCCCACCACAGCCTCGGCCCCCATGTCCCGCAGCTCTCGGGTGGGAATGCTGCGCAGCGTTCCGCCGTCTATATACACCTTATCGCCGATGCAAACAGGCTGGAACACGCCCGGTACCGCGCAGCTGGCTGAAACGGCTTTTGAAACGCTGCCTTCCCGCAATGTTTCGAGCACCCCCTGCCGCAGCTCCACCGCAACCGCGCAAAACGGGCGGTGCAAATCACTAAAATTCATGTCCTTCAAAAAGCAGTCCGCCAGCCGTTCAATGATCTCCGGGCTCATATACGAAATCAGATGCGGCTTTTTGGGCAGCACACTTTTGTCCTTCAGGTTCAGCACAAAGTCGTAGAGCTTTTCCCAGGGAATATCCGCCGCATACAGCGCGCCCGCTATGGCGCCCGCCGAATTCCCCGCGACCATGTCAAACGAAATGTCGTTCTCCTGAAACACGCGTATCGCGCCGAGATGCGCAATGCCGCGCGTGCCGCCGCCGCCGAATGCAATACCTGTTTTCATGCTGCACCCCCCGAAATATGCCGAAAAATATCATCAGTACTTACATTATACTTGCTTCATGGCAAAAATAGTATCGTTTTTGGAACATTTATAGCTGCATTTCGTTTATATGGTACAATACATTGACCGACTATGAGGAGAACGATATGAAAATGATGCTGATTTTTCTTTTGGTAATTGCGCTGATGCTCGGCGGCTGCACGGCTCAAAGCATCCACAATACAGCCCAGCACAAGGCCGAACTCAAGGCACAGGCCGTTGCGCCGCTCGACGCGCCTTTTGTGGCCGCTGTTAACGGCTTTGGTTTTAACACCGCAAAAGCTCTCTATCAAACGGATAAGAATCTGGCGCTCTCCCCTGCCGGTATGGAACTGGCACTCTGTATGACGTACACCGGCGCGGCGGGCGATACGGCGGCGGAAATGGCTCAGGTGCTCGGCATAAGCGGCCTTAAAGACAGCGACATCACGAGCGCGTGCAGAGCGCTGATGTGGCGCGTGAACACCGGCGGTATGGAAGCGGCCAATGCCATTTGGCTCAGCGACAAGTATACCTTCTCAGATGCGTTCGTCAACACCTGCGCGAACGACTTTTTTGCGGACGCGTATCCGCTGATTATCCCGGGCGCCAAGGATGCGATTAATAAGTGGGCCGAAGATAAAACGCATGGGCGCGTTAAGGATATCGTCACGGAGGAACTGCCGATTGAATCACGCATTGTGCTGGCTAACGCGCTTTATTATCTTGGGGACTGGGCGCTGCCGTTTGAAGCGAATGATACCTACGACGAGGAATTCGCCGCGCCATCAGGCAGTGTGAAAACAGCGTTTATGCACAGCGACCGGTCGGTGCCGTATTACAAAAACGACGACTTTTCTATGATAACACTGAATTTTAAAGGCAGCGATGATGAGGGCAAATACGCGATGGCGTTCTTGCTGCCCGCCGAAGGCAGCGATGTTAAGAGCCTGCTGCAAAAGCTGGATGCAAATGTGTTCTCGTCCGCGCTTGCGTCCGCTCAGGATCAGGAGGTTTTGATCAAGCTCCCCAAGTTCGAATTCGCCTATTTTACAAAGCTAAAAGATACATTGGCCGCGATGGGTATGGGCAAAGCCCTAAGCCCCACCGAGGCAGATTTCTCCGCGATGACCAACGAGGAAAACCAGATTTACATTGACGAGGTGCTGCACAAGTGCTATATCCGCGTGGATGAGCTCGGCGCAGAGGCCGCCGCAGTGACCGTTGTGATAGCCGTAGAGGGCGCGGCCATGCCGACAGAGGAACCGCCGACGTTCTATGCCGACAGGCCGTTCGTGTTCGCGATTTATTCGCAGGAAGACGGCACCATCGCGTTTATCGGCGCGGTTAACGACCCGACGACGGAATGATGTCGTTCTAATGATGTTAAAGAAGCGGGCATGTTCCTCTGTTGTGTGTCCGCTTTTTTTGATTATATAAACATCGATAAAGTAAGGGTTTTTAATACTTGAAAATGTCATCCTATAGGGTTAACATAGCTTCTCATGTCGATGGATGTGTATCAATAAAAATGTAGCGATCATGCCTCAGCTGATTTTCGCTAAAATAAAGCTCATATCAATGCACGATTGGCCGATTATAGAAAATAAAACGCGAATTTACAGTTTGTCTACAACCGATGCATCGCGTCGAATATCTCCTCGCGCATAATGCGGATATCCATGCAAATGCTCTTGGCCGTTTCGCTGATGCGATCGGAAAGCTCGCCGAAGCCCACACCGCAGCCGTCAAGGTCCACCAGCATGATCATCGCGAAATAATCCTGCAGCACTGTCTGGCTGATATCGAGTATATTCACGCCGTGCTCACTGAGCGCGGCCGATACGCGCGCGATAATACCCGTTTTGTCTTTTCCCGTTACTGTGACTATGGCTCTCATATTATTCTCCCAAAGATCGTTTGATCAGTTCATTTTTGATATAAGGACGCGCCGCGTCCGAGCTTTTGATATAATCCATCGCCTCTTGTGCATTGTCGCATATCCTGTATACGCGTGCCGCATCCGGCTTTGCGAACCCCTGTTCCACCGTCGCGTCAAACTGAGCCTTCAAGCCGCTGTAAAAGCCGTTGGTATTAACAGCCGCAATCGGCTTTTGGTGCACCCCCAGCTGCCTCAGCGTGATGATTTCGAGCAGCTCCTCCAGCGTTCCGTATCCGCCCGGCAGCGCGATAAACGCGTCGGCTTTGTCTTCCATTGTCGCTTTTCTTTCGCGCATACCGCGTGTGATAATCATCTCGCTGCAATCAAACAGCAGCGCTTTCACATTCATCATCTCGGGCACCACGCCAACGATATGCCCGTCGCTTGCCGCCGCGCCGCGCGCCACGGCACCCATCAGCCCATCGGCCCCGCCGCCGAACACAAGCGCCAATCCGCTTTGCGCAATCAGCCGGCCAAGCTGCTCCGCTTCCTTAACGTAAATATCGTCGAGCGTTTTGCTTCCCGAGGCATACACGCAAACGGTTTTCATTTCTTAATGAACCCGCCGTTGATCACACGCACATCGTTGACCGTGATCACCGCATTGTCGAGCCGCGCTTTAATTAACGCAATAGCCGCGGGAATACGCTTTCTTTTCAGGTGCAGCATCAAAATCTCCCTTGTGCCGGTTTTGCCCTCGCCTTCCATAATTGTTACGCCAAAACCGTTGTCTCTGAGTTCCTGCACCAGGATGTCCGCCGCTTCGTCTTTATTGATAATCACCTGTATGGAGCTAAGGCCAAACGCTAGCTTGCCTTCCAGCCACGAGCCCACATAGTTACCGATCGCAAACGCGACCGCAAAAATCACACAGCGCAGCAAATCTTCTTGAAAGCCGACCAGCACAGTCCCCGTCACCACAATCCATAGCGACACCTCGAAAAACCCAGTGATGGACCCTTTCAGACGCTCTCCCCTGTTGATCAGCACAAGGCGCACGGTGGAAACCGCCACCTCAAGTATTTTTCCGAAGAAGATGAACAGATAGAGCCATATGCTTGGCTGCTGCAAAAATTCCATATATCAAAACTCCTTTGTTTGGCTGTCATTATAACATTACGATCTCACCGAATTCAAGCTTTCTTCCTTATTGCCTTATCTTGTGGTGTTCAAAGCTTTCTATATACTTTAAATGGTATCATTTCACGGGGGATAACCATGAAACAACAAGGTCAATTAAATAGTCGTAACGTTTTGGCGGCCTGCCGCGGCATAATAAAAACAGTCCGTTTTTCGGGACTGCCGTTATGTTAAGCTGTTAACGATATGAGTCCCCTGATTTGTGTGATTGGCACGATCATTCGTGCCTTTCTTTTTTTTGCACTCCAGCCGATAAAGTTACCGGCTGTGCATTATGGTACCCGCGCTGTATAATATACTTAACGCCACACATGAAAGGCTATGTTTACATGACGCACGATATTCTCTATGAAATGATTCGCCTGAACGGCCGTGATACACGCCGTATTAACCACGCACTCAAGGTGCACGGCCTTGCCGTCTGCATCGCGGGGCGCGAGAATTTCAGCGAAACCGATCGCCTTGTCACCTCACTCGCGGCGGCATTGCACGACATTGCCATTCATCATTGCGAAGCGGTTTACGGCAGCTGCGGCGGCAAGCTGCAGGAGCAGGAAGGCCCGGCCATTGCGCGCCCGATACTTGAGAAATATACGAGTGACGAGGCGTTGATTGCACGTGCGTGTGATATCATTGCGCATCACCATACCTACAAAGGGTTTGAGGATGCGGCGCATCAGGCGCTGATTGAGGCGGATTTTCTGGTGAACTTTGACGAAGGCGAGTTTGAGAGGCCCGCGTTTGAAGCGGCTGTGCGGCTGCATTTTAAAACCGCTGCGGGCAAAGAGCTGGCTAAAACAATGTTCGGCGTTGAGTAAAAGCCATTTTTCTTGACGAAGCGCCTTTGGGTTTGCTATACTAAGCCTTGCTAAAAATGATATATGGAGAGATGTCTGAGCTCGGTTTAAAGTGCCGGTCTTGAAAACCGGTGTTGCGAAAGCAACCGTGGGTTCGAATCCCACTCTCTCCGCCAAAACAAAAGGGTGCGCCGTAGGTGTGCCTTTTTGTTTTGACATGGGGTGGATTCGAACGTGAGCCTGCCGCCGCCAGATGGCGGATGAAGGCAGGCGAACATGGCGTGATAGCGCCCATTGGGCGCGGAGCGAATCCCACTCTCTCCGCCAAAAAATACAGTGCCCTTTTGGGTGCTGTATTTTTTTGATGGAAGAATGAAGGATTCGAACGTGAGCGATCCGCGAAGCGGGAAAAACGCCCCTGTGTGGGCGTTTTTAGCGAGGATGGCCTGAGAGCGGCGTAGCCGCGGAGCGAATCCCACTTTCTCCGCCAGAAAATACAGCGGCCTTTTTGGGCAAAGAGAATTTTTGTTATAATAACTTATTGTTTATACTTCATATTGAAATATTAAAAGGTCTTTTATGATATACTAAAGATACGGATTACTTGTAAATTTTAAAAACGACAAATAGGTACAAGCATCGCGAATAGAGTTACAGACTAATATTAAAAAAATCGAGGCTGAAATGGATCTTAATGGTGAAATAGTTAAGCATAAAAAGTTTGGTGTCGGCACAATTGTCGAATCCAAAGACGATTATATAATGGTGTTTTTCAACGAAACAAAAGAGGAAAAGAAATTTTTATATCCGGAAGCTATGGGAGTGTTTTTAGAGCTTCAAAACAAATCATCTTCAAGTCATGAGACAAAAACCGAACAAAGAAGAATAGATGATGTTAAGAAAATAATCAAAAGGCACAAAAACATAAAGAAGATCATAGGCATCAGACAAGAGAATGAAAAGAAATAATAGTTACTTAAATGAAACGCAAAGTATTCTAATAATAAGAAATATCGCTTTATAGAACTCTTAAGATGAAAGGACAGTATGGGTGGACAAATAGCAAAATTTAATAATTATCCGTTAAGCAGTGAATTATTAAAAGCAATTCATCTTTTAAATTATGAAGCCCCCACACCGGTTCAGCAGCACGTCATACCGGCTGTCCTTGCTCAAAAGGATATCATCGTAAAATCTCAGACAGGAAGCGGAAAGACAGCGGCCTTTGCCATACCCATTTGCCAACTCGTTAACTGGGACGAAAATAAACCTCAGGCTCTCGTCATCACCCCAACAAGAGAACTTGCCGTTCAGGTTAAAGAGGATATGTTTAACCTAGGCAGATACAAAAGGCTTAAGGTCTCTGCCGTCTTTGGGAAAGTCCCTTTTAATATTCAGGAGAAGGAGCTTAAGCAAAAAACGCATATCGTTGTGGGGACGCCGGGCCGTATTATAGATCATATTGAAAGAGGAACTTTTGACACATCCCATATCAAATATCTTGTCATCGATGAAGCGGACGAGCTGCTGAATATGGGTTTCGTTGAGCAACTAGAGACCATCATCACCAGCCTGCCAAAAGAACGAGTCACCATTCTGTTATCCGCAACTATGGCCGCAGACATCAAAGTGCTATGTGATAAATACATGAAAGCCCCTTTGTATGTTGAGGTGGAAGAACCAAATACGACGGCTGACAGGATAACTCAAGAGCGATATGAGGTTGACACAAAGAACAAAATGCAGCTGCTCCGAGATATCATGATTGTTGAAAATCCGGATAGCTGTATGATATTCTGCAATACAAAGAAAATGGTGGATGAAATCGGCAAGGAACTGGCCGATATGAAATTTACGGTTCGGAAAATGCATGGCGGAATGGAGCAGTCTGATCGGTTAAGCATCATGGATGCTTTTAAAAGAGGCCGATTCCGGTATCTTGTTACGACCGATGTCGCAGCCCGAGGAATCGATATCGACGGGATTACGCTTATCATCAATTATGATTTGCCGCTGGACGGGCAAACTTATGTGCATAGAATTGGAAGAACCGGACGCATGGAGAACACGGGCAGGGCTGTTTCTTTCGTAACGCAATATGAAAATAGATTTTTACATCAGATTGAGCAGTTTACCGGCA
>JAEZIW010000128.1 GCA_023436525.1 Bacillota bacterium
TTCTTAATGCCTGTTGAAGACGTTTTCTCCATCACCGGCCGCGGCACAGTGGCAACGGGCAGAGTGGAGAGAGGTACCGTTAAGGTTCAGGATTCCGTCGAAATCGTCGGCATGACCGAGAAGACAAGAGACGTTGTCGTCACAGGCGTTGAAATGTTCAGAAAGCTTCTTGATCAGGCGATGGCCGGTGACAACGTGGGTCTGCTGCTCCGCGGCGTGCAGAGAAACGAAATCGAGCGCGGTCAGGTTCTCGCGAAGAAGGGCACAATCAAACCGCATACCCACTATAAGGGCCAGGTTTACGTGCTGAAGAAGGAAGAAGGCGGCCGTCACACACCGTTCTTTGATGGTTACAGACCGCAGTTCTACTTCAGAACAACTGACGTGACAGGCAGCATCAAATTGCCGGATGGCACAGAGATGGTTATGCCTGGCGACAACATCGAGATGGAGATCAAGCTCATCACCCCGATCGCTATCGAAGAAGGCCTCCGTTTTGCTATCCGTGAAGGCGGCAGAACAGTGGGTTCCGGCGTTGTTGTCAGCGTTATCGAATAATTAGCTAAAAGCACATTGAAAACCGGCATTGCCAATAACGGCAGCGCCGGTTTTTTGTTTTGCTTTCGTTTCCGTTAGTGCCGAGGTACATCATACCCCTTCGAGGTACAAGAATCTATTTTTCTGGGCGGGTCTTATTGCCGTAGAGCTTTTTTAGTCATTAATAACGAGTGGTTAAATCACACTTGCGGAAATTTATAAGCTTAAAAAAGTATACCTATATACCGAAGGGGTATAGTCGCTACGAGTAAACGATCTAAATAACTTGGAACGGTCAAGACCGTTCCCTACATTTTGCATATAGCAGAGAGACTTAATTAAAAAGAGTTGCCAGAACCCCGAAGGGGTATAGTCGCTTCGATTGACAGACCAAAACAAAACGGAGCGGTCAAGACCGCTCCCTACAAAAAGCACGGTTTCGACACGATCAACTATCATATGCCAAAGTGCCCGAAATGGTGCGTGCTCCAAAGCATGTTTGTCATTCCGCTGCCATATACATATACGGCAGTATCATAAGGAGGCGACAGACATGGAAAAGAAAGAACTTCCGAAGCTGGAGATAAGCGGATTTGTAACGCAGCAATACCAAAAACCGACATGGAGAAAGAAAGCGAAGGATATTGTACGCACCATAAAGCCGGCTAAAAAAGAAACGGACAGCGATGTGGATATCGCATACAAACGGCTGCTCTTTAAAACGGGCGTTTGCGCGGCCGTCGCGGTCACGATACTTGTCGTCAGCAGTCTCAGCACACCGGCATCCGCAGAGGTGAACCGCGCGGTGGACTATGTTGTCAACCACGAATTCGATGTGGACGAAGACATCGGCCGTCTGAAATTTGTGGAAGCGCTTGAAGACACGCAAGCCGTATTCAGCGCCCTGCCCGACGGTACCATCGTGTACCCCGCAGACGGCGAAGTGGTGTCGGCTTTTGGTGAAGGGGGTTCAAAAGGCGTGCGCATGAGCGCGCAAACACCCGAGATTATGAACATCGCCAAAGGCACGGTCACAGCGGTTGGCGATATCAGCGGTGAAGGGTACGTGAAGGTGGTGCTCGATACGGGCGAGATTGTAACATATCATAACTTGGAGCCGTGTGTGAAAGTGAATGATATCGTGATGCCGGGGCAGACAATCGGGAAAACCGAAGAAGGGTACCTGTATGTTGAAATGAAGAACGGCGACAGCTATATCGACCCGATTGCGTTCTTAAACGGGCATGCAGGCGCAGCGCTGCAATAAAGAAATGAAATCGCTGCATCTGTTCGGCGGCCGATTCAAAATCAATCTGCTCATGTTTCCCGCCGTGGCGGTGCTGCTGCTGATCGGCATGGGAGATATTGTGCTCTATTATATCCCCACGGTGCTGATTCATGAATGGGCGCATGTGATATTCGCGACGGCTCTCGGGATGACGGTGAGCGAAATGGAGCTGTTTCCTTTCGGCTGCGCTGCCAAACTGCAGTGCTTTGCGGTATCGCGTTCCAAAGAGATTGTGGTGGCTGCCGCGGGCCCGGCTGCAAACATATTGGCCGCCTGTGCGGTTTTTTTTATTAACAAATACGCCACACCGATAGCCGTGGCCGACAAGCTGATTGCGTCGAACCTGGCGCTCGCGGCTGTGAACATGCTGCCGGCCCTGCCGCTGGACGGCGGACGGATTGTGCGCGCTGTTTTTGCTTCATTCATGGGCTACAAGCGCGCTACGCGTCTGACGGCGTTCGCAGGCATTTTTTTTGCTGCTATTTTGCTGGGCGTGGGGGTATGGGCACTGCTGAAGGAAACGATGAATCCGAGCTTTTTTATTATGGGCTTTTTCCTGTGCCTTGCCGCATTTAAGGAACTGAAAAGCGCTCCTTATACATTGATACGTGATTTTACAGGCAAGAAGGAGGCGTTCGACAAGCGGAAGACGCTGAACGTAAACCGTTTTGCCGCCATACAAACCGAAACGCTGAGGGAAATTATGCGCGAGCTGGAAGCGGGTAAATACAACATTGTCACAGTGCTGGATAAAGACCTCGGGGTCATAGGCGAGCTGGATGAGCGTCAGATTCTCACCGGTATGATGGAAAAGGGGGCGCAGGTGACGTTGGGCAGTGTATTCAGGCTGAAAAATAATGAGAACGGCTGAAACATTGTCAGCGCTACTGCACTGTGTTAAAATGATCGGTAAGGGGTGAGAGAATTGCGTATTTACTATTTGCATCATAGCAGCGTCTGCGTGATAATCGATAAAACGCTGATGGTATTTGATTATTTTGCAGATGCTAAGGACAAACACATAGAAGACGGACACTTGAACCGGGAGGATATCGAGGCTTTTGAGCGTGTTTATGTTTTCGCGTCGCACGGACATCAGGATCATTTTAATACGTGTGTATTTAACTGGGCTTCGCCAAAGGTTAAATACATACTCGACAGCACGATTGAAGATGCACCGGAGGGCACGGTTATAATGAAGCCGGGCGAAACATACACCGACGAAAACATCTATGTGCGCGAGTTCGGCTCCACCGACTGCGGCGGCAGCTTTTATGTGAACATTGGCGGGACAAGCCTGTTTCACGCGGGAGATTTGAATGACTGGCACTGGAAGGACGACGGTAATGCACGGTACTCACGCGTGATGACAAAGATGTTCGACCGTGAAATGATGTATCTTAAAAAGCATGTGGCCCATATCGATTACGCGTTCTTTCCGGTGGACAAACGCATAGGCTCGGATTATGATACGGGAGCAAAGAAATTTATCGAGATCATGAAACCCGGCGTATTGATCCCGATTCATTTTGTGAGCTTTTCAGACACAGAGGCATTCAGCGAGGCAGCAGCGGGCAGCGGTACAAAAATAATTCAGGTAAAACATAACGGAGAAAGGTTGGTTTAATATGAAATTTACGATCGAACACGCAAACATCAATGTGAAGGATTTAGGGGCGAGCATTCAGTTTTACAATGAAGCGCTCGGCTTGAAAGAGGTGCGCAGGATTAACGGGGAAGACGGGTCGTTTATAATTGTATTCTTGAGTGACAGCGTCTCGGGCTTTCTTTTGGAATTGACTTGGCTGCGCGATAAAGAAGGCTCGTATAATCTCGGAGACAACGAGAGCCACATTTGCTTTGCAACAGACGATTTCGACGCAGGGTATGCGCACCATAAACAAATGGGCATTATATGCTACGAGAATACGGAAATGGGCGTTTATTTCATCTGCGACCCCGATGGTTACTGGCAGGAAATCAAACGTCAGCATTGAAAAATAAACGGCATTGCCTATATTTGCATATCCATGCTATAATAAAAAAGGTGATAACTGAAGACGATAAGGACATTGCATGATCGATATAAAAAAGCTTGAAAGCTTGCTGCCCACCGTGAGCAAACCGGCCCGTTATACGGGCGGTGAATATGGTGAGGTTGTGAAGCAGATAAACGACGCAACGGTTCGTTTTGTGATTTGTTTTCCTGATGTGTATGAAGTGGGCATGTCGCATCTTGGAACGAGCATACTCTATCATCTGACCAACAGCTTGGATAATGCATATGCGGAGCGGTGCTTTGCGCCCTGGCCCGATATGGAGTCGGCATTGAGGCAGTCAGAGCTGCCGCTTTATTCGCTTGAAACCAAAACGGCACTGTGTGATTTTCACATCGTGGGGTTCAGCCTTGGTTACGAGATGTGCTATACCAATATGCTGACTATGCTCGATCTTGGGCGTATCCCGATCTATAGCAAAGACAGAACAGATGCCGACCCGGTTGTGATTGCGGGCGGCGGTTGTGTGTATAACCCCGAGCCGGTTGCGGATTTTATCGATCTGTTTGTGGTGGGCGAGGGCGAAGAGGTGCTCGCCGAACTGATGGCGCTGTACGGCGCATGCAAAAAGCAAAACGACAGCCGCGGTGAATTCATAAAACGTGCGGCGGCTATAGAAGGCGTTTATGCGCCGTCGCTGTACAGCGTTGACTACAACGCGGATGGTACGGTGAAGAGCATAGCTGCCGCTCAAAACGTGCCGATGCCCGTTAAAAAGCGTATACTGAGCGATTTTGATTCCGGGTATTATCCCGAAAATCCCATTGTGCCGTTTCTCGGTGTGATTCACGACCGGGTGACGGTTGAGGTGATGCGCGGTTGTACGCGCGGCTGCCGATTCTGTCAGGCCGGATTTGTATACCGCCCGGTGCGTGAGAGAAGCGCAGACACATTGATGCGGCAGGCCAAAACCTGTATTGAAAACACAGGACACGAAGAGGTGTCACTCTGTTCGCTGTCCACCGGCGATTATTCGCAGGTGGCGCGGCTTATTTGCGAGCTTTCGGACGACTTTAAAAGCACGGGTGTATCGCTGGCGGTGCCGTCGCTGCGAATCGATTCGTATGAGGGCGACTATGCGCAAAGGCTTAAAGAGGTGCGCAACACAGGGCTCACGTTTGCGCCCGAAGCGGGCACGCAAAGGCTGCGCGACGTGATTAACAAGAACTTAACCGAAAAGGATATTTTCACGGCGGTAAAGGAAGCGTTTGAATCGGGCACCAACGGCGTGAAGCTGTATTTCATGATGGGGCTGCCCGGTGAAACGATGGAGGATGTGCTCGGCATTGCGGAGCTTGCCGCCCGCATCCGCGATATCTATTATACGGTGCCTAAAGAGCGGCGCACCGGCGGCTTCAAGCTGACGGTGAGCGTGTCGTGCTTTGTTCCCAAACCGCACACGCCGTTTCAGTGGACGGCGCAGGACGAAATTGCAGTATTTGAAGACAAGCAGCGGCGGCTTAAGGACGCGCTGAGAAGCGTTAAGGGCGTGAAATTCAACTGGCATGATGCAAGGCTCAGTATGCTCGAGGCGGTGTTTGCACGCGGTGACAGGCGGCTCTCAGCCGCTCTGGTGAACGCCTACGAGGCGGGATGCCGGTTCGACAGCTGGAAAGAGCTTTTTGATTTTGATAAATGGCGCGGTGCGTTTGAACAGGCGGGCATTGACCCGGCTTTTTACGCAGCGCGAGAGCATAGCAAGGATGAAACACTGCCTTGGGATATGATCGATTCAGGTATCAGCAAGGCGTATTTATGGGATGAATATGTGCATGCGCTATCAGCCGACACCACACCGGACTGCCGTGAGGGCTGCACGGGATGCGGGCTGAAGGAAGCGGGGATGTGCATATGAGAATGGCACTTGAATTCGCCAAAACAGGCATGGCCCGGTTTATATCGCATCTTGACCTCCAGCGCGCGTTCTCACGCGCTATCAGGCGCTCAGGGCTGTCTGTCAAGCTGTCGGAAGGGTTTAACCCGCATTACATCGTCTCGTTCGCATCGGCGCTCTCACTCGGTATGGAGAGCGAATGCGAGTGCGTGGAAATGGCGATGGCCGAGGATATTGACGCTGACGCGTTTTTGCTTGCATTGGCGCGCGCGCTGCCGCCGGGGCTCGTTGCTAAGCGTGCGGTGAGGCTGCGTGAGGGGGCCCCCAAGCTGATGGCGGCGCTGAGCGAAGCAGACTACGAGATGCCGATTGATATGGCGCGTGCGGATGATTTCAGACGCGCAACGGACGATTTGCTCAAACGCGATGTGATAGAAGCGGTGAAAGTGTCGGACGGAAAAGAGAAAACGATAGATATTCGTCCGCTGATTAAAGACATAGCCGTGCAAGACGGCAAACTCGTTATGCGGCTTTCAGCCGCCCAAACCGGTGCGCTCAAGCCCGAGCTGCTGCTGAATGAGCTGGAAAAGCAGACGGGCGCGTTTGCACGCGACGTGAAAAGAACAGCATTGTATACAATGCAAAATGGGACGGCGACGACTCTGCTGGACGCATTCAAACAGTGAAACATCAGGCTTTGAGCCTGCAAAATAAAATTTTAAATATACTGGAGTTTTTCATGAACAAGAAAATCATAGCGGATGTCAATGGGTTAGAGGCGAGAATCGCCCTGCTTGAGGACGATAAGCTGGTTGAGATTCATGTGGAGCGTCGAGGGAAAGAGCGGCTTGTGGGCAACATCTACAAGGGGCGCGTGGCCAATGTGCTGCCAGGTATGCAGGCTGCCTTTGTCGACATCGGGCTCGATCGCAACGCTTTTCTCTACGCCGGAGACATATTGGTTGACACATCGGATTTTGAATTCGGCACCAAATCGGACGCGGTGAATCTGCGTCCGACAAAAATTGAAGATATGGTGAAAGAGGGGCAGGAAATACTCGTTCAGGTATTAAAGCAGCCCGGCGGCACCAAGGGCGCGCGTATCACCACACACGTAACGCTGCCCGGCCGTATGATGGTGCTTATGCCCACCGTGAACCATGTGGGCGTATCGC
>JAEZIW010000149.1 GCA_023436525.1 Bacillota bacterium
GAGGAAGAGAATACAGCCTCGAAGTATTACTGCACGGCCAACGCGTTTTATGAGCATCAGGAGGGGAAGTGGCCGGAATCGGTGGCCATGCAGCCTGTGCTCTGCAGCGATCTTACAAACAAGCTGTTGATTTCACGGCCGTTTGACAGCAAAGATGAAGCTCAAGGTTACTTAAAAAGCATTGAGGAAAAAGTTAAAAAAGCTCTGCCGGATGTGAGCCTTTCGGTTGTCAGCGTTGCCAAAAACGCTTTGCCCGATTTTACATCAGGTATAGATTACGCGATGGTGGAGAGCCGAGGCGTGCTGATGAAGGACGACAGCCTGTTAAGCACACCGGTATTGCTGGAAAACGGCCGATATCTCGATACGTCCTCGGATGGGCGGATATTGTTCTCGCGTTTGTACAAACCCGATCAACCGTCGATGGAGCAGGACAATTATCTGGCTTCAGAACAGCTTTGGCTGCTGTATGCTGACGGCCATACACAAAACATAGACACGGCTGAATTTTTCAGAGTTTCCAAAGCAAAATTTTCAGCTGACGGCCGATACCTCGCGGTGCTTGATTTTTCCATTGAGAACAGTGTGCTTTATGTTTACGATTTTAATAATAAAGATCTGATCAATCTCGGAGAAGAAGGTTTCGGCAGTCAGACATCTGATTTTTCATGGTCGGATACGGGCAACGTTCTTTTTGCGATGACGGGCAGCGGCGACACCAAACAAATGCGTTCGTGCACTTTTTCTGAAGACGCAAGCTTTGCGATTCAGGCGGTAGAAGAACAGCAGGGTGCCGAAGGAATCCTGGCTGTGTGGAAAGGGCGCGTTTTTTTTGCTGACAAATCTGCCGGACGTGTTTATGAAATCGGTGATACGCGCCGCGAATTGACAACCGGTGTGGATATCTGCGCGCAGCCGGATTCCGGTAAATTGCTTGTGCTTGAAACACTGCCGTCATCCGGTGAAAATGTTCTGAAGAGCCTGAAGCTGTACAGCATTGATACGGGCGAGACGGTATACATCACACAAAATACGGATATCATCGGTTTTGGTTTTATGCCGGGAGGCAAAGTGTACTTTTTAGATGCAATGACGAGCAACGCCACCGAAGGTTATCCGAACGGGCTTTTTGTTTACGACATTGCGAGTCGATCACTGCAGGAAATTGCGCTTTGCGGTACAGATGAGTTTGCCACATCAGCCTCGGGTGTGTTATACTTTATCGATTATTTGGGAGTAGTTGAAAACGGCTTTTATGCGACGTTTACATACAATACGAGTTTTAACTAATTGATTAGGAGGACGGCATGCAGGTTCCAATATCCGAAGTGGAGAAAATTGCGGTGCTATCACGCTTAAGCTTCAGCGACGAAGAAAAGAAGCAATACCAGCATCATCTTGAAGCCATACTGAAGTCGGCGCAGCGGCTTGACGAACTGGACACGAAAAATGTGGCACCCACGGCACACATTCAAGGCGTTGAAAATGTGCTGCGGCAGGATAAAGTGGAAAAAAGTATGGATAACGACAAGCTCACGGCCAACGCGCCCGAACGTGAAAACGGGTGTTTCATTGTGCCCAAGGTTGTTGAATGAGGTGACATTTTGAAAGCATACGAATTGAGCATGAAGCAGGCGATGGACAAGCTGGAAGCGCGGGAAATCAGCGCCACAGAGCTCGTAACCGGTCTGCTCGACAGAATAAAGGACAAAGAACCGGCTGTAAAGGCGCTAAACTGTGTTTGCGAAGAGCAGGCCATCGCGGAAGCAAAAGCATCTGACGAGCGCCGCTCAAAGGGTCAGCACAAAAGCGCGTTCGACGGCATACCTGCCATCATAAAAGACAACATCTGCACGGAAGGCATAGCCACCACATGCTCCTCAAAGATGCTGGAGAATTTTGTGCCGCCATATGATGCGCACGTGATCGAGCAATTTAAATCGCTCGGTATCATCACGCTCGCCAAGTCGAATCTGGATGAATTCGCGATGGGTTCGTCGACTGAAAACAGCGCGTTTAAAACATCCGCAAATCCTTGGGATTTGAGCCGTGTACCCGGCGGTTCGTCGGGCGGCAGCGCGGCAGCCGTATCGGCAGGCTATGCGCCGCTGGCGCTTGGGTCTGATACGGGCGGCAGCATCAGGCAGCCCGCGTCTTACTGCGGCGTTGTGGGGTTAAAGCCCACCTACGGCGTTGTATCGCGCTACGGTCTCGTTGCGTTTGCATCCTCGCTCGACCAGATCGGCCCGTTCACACGCACAATTGAAGACGCGGCGCTGGCACTCAACACGCTTTGCAGCCACGATCGGCGGGATTCCACATCGATCGATATGACGTATCCCGATTACACCAAAGGCTTAACAGATGGTGTCAAAGGCATGAAAATCGGTGTGCCAAAGGAGTATTTTGCGGAAGGCCTCGGCGCCGACGCAAAAGAAGCGCTGCTTAATACGATGAAAACATATGAAACTTTGGGTGCTGTTGTTGAAGAGACCACACTGCCGACGTTTGATTACGCGCTTAGCATTTACTATATCATCTCCTCTGCAGAAGCCACATCGAACCTGTCGCGCTACGACGGTGTGAAATACGGCCACCGTGCCCAGAATTTCGACGGCATTGTGGACATGTATGTGCAGTCGCGCAACGAAGGCTTCGGCCCTGAGGTGAAACGCCGTATGATGCTCGGCAACTATGTGTTAAGCTCGGGCTATTACGATGCGTATTACTTAAAAGCGCTCAAGGTGAGAACGCTGGTCAAGAAGGATTTTGATACGCTGTTTGAAAAATACGACTGCATACTGTCGCCGACAGCACCGACACCTGCATTTGTGGCGGGCGAAAAGAGCGACCCGATGCAGATGTATATGACGGATATTTTCACCGTGCCCGTCAATATCGCGGGGCTCACGGCGGTTTCAATGCCATGCGGCCTCAGCAAAGAAGGGCTGCCCATCGGCGTTCAGCTCATCGGCAAACCGCTCGGCGAGCCGGTGATGCTGAAGACGGCGTATGCGCTTGAGCAGGCGCTGGAGCCCATCGGAAGTCCTTCATTCAAGGGAGGTGAGCTGTGATGAAATATGAAACCGTGATCGGCCTCGAGGTTCACGTGGAGCTCGCGACCAACACAAAAATATTCTGCGGCTGCGAAAACAAATTCGGCGGCGAACCGAACACACACTGCTGCCCCGTTTGTATCGGTATGCCGGGCGTGCTGCCTGTGCTCAACGAAAAGGTGGTGGAGTTTGCGGCACGCGCAGGCCTTGCGACCAACTGTACAATCGCTAACTTTTCGAAAATGGACAGAAAAGGCTATTACTATCCCGATCTGCCCAAAGCATATCAGATATCACAATTCGATCTGCCTATCTGCAAAGAGGGCTATGTGGATATCACAGTAAACGGTTGTGAAAAGCGTATCCGCATCACACGCATTCACATGGAGGAAGACGCGGGAAAGCTGCTGCATGAAGCTTGTGCAGGCACGGCTGTCGATTACAACCGGTGCGGCGTACCGCTGGTCGAGATCGTCACCGAGCCGGATTTACGCAGTGCCGAAGAAGCCAAGGTGTTTTTAGAAACGCTCAAGAGTATCATACAATACACAGGCGTCTCCGATTGCAAAATGCAGGAGGGATCGCTTCGCTGTGATGTGAACGTGTCCGTGCGTGAGGAAGGCAGCAACGTTTTCGGAACACGCACCGAGATGAAAAACTTAAACAGTTTCTCGGCTGTATACCGCGCGATTGAAGCGGAAAGCGCGCGGCAGATTGCGCTGATAGAGGAAGGCGGCACCGTTCAGCAGGAAACGCGCCGTTTTGATGATGCGAAGGGCAAAAGCTACGCAATGCGCGGCAAGGAAGAAGCGCACGACTACCGTTATTTCCCGGATCCGGATCTGGTGCCTGTGACGCTGACAAATGAGCGTATTCAGCAGCTTAAAGACAGCCTGCCGGAGCTGCCCGAAGCCAAAAAGCAGCGCTACATCGAGAAACTCGGTCTCTCGGATTACGATGCGGGCGTACTGACGGCTGACCGCGATATCGCGTTGTTCTTTGACGCGTGTGTTGCCGAATATAATGAGCCCAAGAAGGTTTGCAACCTCGTGATGATCGATCTGCTGCGTCTTTTCAAGGAAGACGGCGTGCTGCCCGAGAACAACCCGATGAAACCGGCCCACCTTGTCGAGACACTCAAATTGATCGATAACGGGCAGGTCAACATCACGGTGGCCAAAGCTGTGTTTGAAGAAAGCTTTCGCACAGGCGAATCACCGGCTGCCATCGTAGAGAAAAAAGGTCTTGCGCAAATCAGCGATACGGATGAAATCCGGTCGATGATAAAGGATATCATTGCGAAGAATCCGGGCCCCGTGGCTGATTACAAAGGCGGCAAGGGCAAAGCCCTCACGTTCTTTGTGGGTCAGGTGATGAAGCAGACAAAGGGCCAGGCCAACCCGCAGGTGGTGAACGAGATCGCTCTTGAGGAGCTTGATAAGGCGTAAACTAAATTTTTGCAGAGCACGGCGTGTCCTTGAGAACCTTGTTTTTCAAGGACATTCCTATACATTTATCGGTAACGATGAAGTGGCATCGCATGGCAAACCATTTCGGTCGCGGGACTTCAATCCATAAAAGAACTGCAGGGTCGTTTATGGGTGAAACAAACCAAATAATTAAGTAAAATGAAGAAAACGCTTATTTTTTTACTTGTATTGTGCTATAATCATAACTCAATAGATAGAATAAGGGGCGAAGCAAGAATTTGAGGAGCATGACAGGCTTCGGACGTGCCGAAGTTGAAGAAGATGGAAGAAAACTGACAGTTGAATTAAAAACGGTGAACCATCGCTTTTTAGACATGAACATTCGCATGCCAAGAACGCTCGGTTTTACCGAAGAACTGATCAGGAAAACCATAAAAGATAGGCTGTCGCGCGGGCGTGTGGATGTGTTTGTCAATTACAGTGCGCTTGCCGGAGATACAAAAGCCGTAACGGCAGATGTTGAGCTGATGCGCGCCTACCTTGATGCCGCGCGGAATGCCGCCGAAGAAACAGGGCTGATAGACAATCTTCAGCTTTCCGATTTGATTCGTATTCCCGATATCATTACGATCGAGGAAGAAAAAGAAGACGAAGACCGCTTATCCCGGCTGGTGGAGACGGCGTCGATAAAAGCCATTGAAGCACTGGAGGGCATGAGACAGCGTGAGGGCAAAGCGCTTAAAGACAATATCCTAGAATGCCTTGATGCGCTGGACGCGGTGCGCCGGCGTATTGACCTGAAAAAAGATGCGGTGGTGGCCGACAATGCGGTTAAGCTGAAGCAGCGCATTGCAGACCTGATGGCAAATTCCGAGATCGATGAATCAAGGTTCAATACTGAGGTGGCGCTGATGGCCGACCGTGCCGATGTCACAGAGGAAATCGTTCGTCTCGGTACGCATATCAATGAATTCAGAAAAGCCGCAAATGAAGCGGATGCTGTGGGCCGAAAGCTTGATTTTATGGTGCAGGAGATGAACCGTGAAATGAACACCATCGGTTCAAAATCGCAGGATTACGATATGACGGCCGCGGTTATTGAAGGCAAAAGCATCATAGAAAAAATACGTGAACAAGTTCAGAATATTGAATAAATTTTGGAGGGCAGTTTATGGCCATTAAGCTCATTAACATTGGTTTTGGGAATATTGTGTCTGCCAACAGGCTGATCGCAATCGTCAGCCCGGAATCCGCGCCGATTAAACGCATCATACAGGAAGCGAGGCAAAAAGGGAATCTGATAGACGCCACTTACGGAAGACGCACCCGTGCCGTGATCATTACGGACAGCGATCATGTCATTCTTTCGGCGGTACAGCCTGAAACGGTTGCCCATCGTCTGACCGATAAAGACGACGACGCCGAGGATTGATGCATGAGAAAAGGGTTGCTGATTGTCCTGTCCGGCCCGTCGGGCACCGGTAAAGGGACTGTTTGTAAGGCGCTTTTACAAAAGCGCTCGGATATTTTACTGTCGGTTTCATGCACCACGCGCGCGCCGCGCCCGGGCGAGATCGACGGAAAGAGCTATTTTTTTAAAACCCGTGATGAATTTGAAAAGCTTATCACGCAAAACGAGTTTTTAGAGTATGCGGATGTGTTTTCAAACTATTACGGGACACCGAAAAGCTTTGTGGATGCCGCCATTGAGCAGGGAAAGGATGTTCTGCTCGAAATTGATGTGCAGGGCGCACTCAAGGTGAAAAAGGCATATCCGCACGGCGTATATCTTTTTCTGGTTCCGCCAACAATGGAAGAGCTTGAAAAACGCATACGCAGCCGCGGCACCGAATCGGCAGAGCAGATAGAAGCGCGGCTCGGTAAGGCCGATGCGGAAATGAAGCTGATGAATGAATATGATTACAGGATCGTTAACGATCGGGTGGAAGACGTGGTGTGCCGCATAGAGGCCATCATGACGGCGGAAAAACACAGGGTTTTCCGTTATTTAGAACAAACAAAGGAGTGATTCAATATGATGTACCCCGGAGTCAGTGAACTCAAAGAAAAGGTGGATTGCCGCTATACGCTCGTGGTGGAATCGGCAAAGCGTGCGAGACAGCTTGTGGATGGCGCTGAACCGCTGACGGTTTCGCCGGAAACGAATCCTGTTTCTCAGGCAGCCAAGGAGATCTTCACCGACAAGATCACGTACATTACGCCGGAAGAGGCTTAAAATGCCGTTAACGGTTGTTGTCGGCGTATCGGGCGGCATCGCCGCCTATAAGTCGGCTTACCTCGTCAGCGCGCTCAAAAAAAAGGGTTACGATGTTCATGTGCTGATGACACAAAACGCACTCAAATTTGTTGGCGCGGTCACGTTCGAAACGCTCTCGGGCAACGCTGTGCTAACCGATACATTTGAGAGAACGCGCGATTATGATGTGAAGCATGTCTCGCTCGCCAAAAAAGCGGACATGCTTATTATTGCGCCCGCAACCGCCGATATTATTGCCAAAGCGGCAGCGGGGATTGCAGACGATATGCTCACCACCACGCTTTTAGCCTGTGAGTGTCCGGTGGTGTTCGCGCCTGCCATGAACGATGTGATGTACAAGGATGCGGCGACGCAAAACAACCTCTCACTGCTCAAGAAGCGCGGGTTTTTCGTTATGGACACCGGCGAAGGGCTGCTGGCCTGCGGCGATGTGGGGATGGGTCGTATGAGAGAACCCAATGATATCATCACATTTGCGACGGACGTACTGGTATCGCGGTATGATCTTTTGGGTGTGCGCGTGCTGATATCCGCAGGGCCGACGCGTGAGATGATAGACCCCGTTCGTTTTCTGTCGAACAGGTCTTCCGGAAAAATGGGCTATGCCATCGCGCAGGCTGCTGTAAACAGAGGCGCGAATGTCACGCTGGTATCGGGGCCGGTTTGCGTTGAAGCGCCGCTTAAGGTGAATATGATTGATGTGGTGTCCGCCGCGCAAATGGCTGAAAAGATGCTTGAATTGAGCGCTGAAGCCGATATTATCGTGATGGCGGCCGCCGTTGCAGACTATACACCCAAAACCGTGAACGAGCAAAAAATGAAAAAGCACAGCGATGAGCTAACGCTGGAGTTCGTACGCACAAAAGATATTCTGCTCTCGCTTGGCCAAATGAAAAGAGACAATCAGCTGCTGATGGGCTTTGCAGCCGAGACGCAGGATTTTGAATTGAATGCCTCTGAAAAACTGAAAAATAAGAATCTCGATTTAATCGCTCTCAACGACGTATCACGCGCCGAAGAGGGGTTTGAGTCGGACAGCAATAATATAATTTTGTATTTGAAAGACGGCACATCAATCAACCTCGGAAGCGACAGCAAGAAATCTCTATCAAAGCGCATCATGGATGTGCTGGCCGCGCAATATCAAGGGACCAACGCGAGGTAGTTTTCATGTATGCGAAAGTAATTATCGACATCATCCATTCGGAAGTGGACAGGGTGTTTGAATACCGTGTGCCTGATGATATGGTTCTCGATATCGGGTTTCGCGTTCATGTGCCCTTTGGGCGCGGTAATACACTGCGCGAAGGGTATGTCATCGGTCTGTCACAAACCTGTGAGTTTCAGGGTGAGGGTATAAAAAGCATTAAAAGCGTTCTGTCGGATTTTGCGGCGCTGACGCCGGGTCAAATCAGCCTTGCGGGTATCATGCGCCGTTATTATCATACAACGTTGGCCGTTGCGCTGCGGCTGATGTTTCCCGCCGAGATACGCGGCGGACGTGTGGGTGACAAGCTGGAACGTGAAATCGTCTTTTCTCTGAACGACAATCAGTACCAAGAGGCGCTTCACGCCATGCTGACGGCGGATGGCAAACCCAAAGCTCCGAAACAGCTTGATGTTTTAAATACGATGCGCACCTATGGTGTGCTCAAAACGTCGGCGCTGGAGGAATTGCTGCCCGGCAGCGCTTCGGCAAGGGACGCGCTTGTTAAAAAAGGCCTGCTGGAATGCCGCACGGTGGAAACGCTGCGTAACCCGCGAAGGACGGCGCAGCGTGAAGAAGATTTTGATTTAACTGAGGATCAGCTCAATGCGGCAAACACGATACTGTCTGAAACGGGCAAATACTTGCTGCATGGTGTAACGGGCAGCGGTAAAACGGAAGTCTATATCCATATCGTTCGGGACTGTTTAAAGCGCGGCAAAAGTGCCATCGTGCTGGTGCCGGAAATATCGCTGACGCCTCAGCTTGTTTCGATGTTCGAACGGCGCATCGGCCGCGAAATCGCGGTGTATCATTCCACTTTAACCGCCGGTGAGCGCTACGACGAATGGAAACGCATGGCCACGGGGCGCGCCAAGGTGGTGATCGGGGCGCGCTCGGCTGTGTTTGCGCCGCTTAAAGACATCGGCGTGATCATCATCGACGAAGAGCATGAATCGAGCTACAAATCGGATATGCACCCCAAATACACCGCGCATGAGGTGGCGCGCATGCGCGCCAACATTGAAGGCGCGTCGCTTGTCCTCGCTTCGGCCACACCGTCGGTTGAGAGCTATATCAAAGCGAAAAACGGCATCTACCAACTGGTGCAAATGCCGAACCGTTTGTTCGGCCTAAAGCTGCCCGCTGTCGATATCGTCGATATGCGCGATGAGGTAACGCGCGGCAACAAGACGCTGTTTTCGGGGCTGCTGCACCGTGAAATATGCGACGCATTGGATAACCACAGGCAGGTCATGCTGTTTATCAACCGACGCGGCTACTCGACATTTGTGATGTGCCGGGGCTGCGGCTACGTGGAGTACTGTGACAGCTGCGAGGTGACAATGACGTACCACGCCAGCCGCGGCGCGCTCGTCTGCCATTATTGCGGGCGCACGCGAAAACAAAAAGAGGTATGCCCCGAGTGCGGCAAGCCGTATTTAAAGCATTACGGTATCGGCACACAGCAGGTGGAGGAGCAGACCAAAGCGCATTTTCCCAGCGCGCGCGTGCTGCGAATGGACCTTGATACCACACGGGGCAAAGACGCGCATCTGAACATATACGAGCAGTTCAAGCGCGGCGAGGCCGATATACTGATAGGCACTCAGATGATCGCCAAAGGTCTCGATTTTGAGCGTGTATCGCTCGTGGGCGTTGTCGCGGCAGACAATTCTTTGTACATCCCGGATTTTCGCAGCCCGGAAAAAACATTTGAACTCTTGGAGCAGGTGGCGGGCCGTGCGGGACGAAAAGACCCCGGCAAAGTGATTGTGCAGACGTATTCGCCGGACCATTACGCGATTGATTACGCGAGGCGGCACGATTTTGAAGGATTCTTTGAGGAAGAGATGAACGTGAGGCGGGCGGCACTGCTGCCGCCGTATTCGGTGTTTTTTCGGTTTGTATTTTCCGGGAAAAAAGAAAACGCAGTGAGTGAGGCCTGCCGCGATTTTGCAGCCGGTTTTAAAGACGCGTTTGCGGATGTGTTTGATCAATTGCTGCTTTTCGATATCGGCGAGGCCCCGATTAGCAGAATTCAAGGGAAGGTGCGCTGGCAGGTATTGATTAAGGTGCTTAACGATGCAAGTCTTGCGCAGTTTCGAAAAAGATTATATATTTATACGGATACAAAGCATTATAAGGATTGCGCGTACGGCATGGAGATAAATCCGCATAGCATGATATAGGAGAAGACAAAATGGCGATCAGGGATATTGTGAAAGGGACTGATAACCCGGCATTGCGAAAGAGATCGCGTGAAGTTAATGGCATCAATAAGCACATACTGACTCTTCTCGACGACATGTGTGAAACGCTTAAGGTCGAAGAAGGTGTCGGCTTGGCAGCGCCGCAAGTAGGCGTGCTGCGCCGCATCGCGATCGTGAATTATGACGACACTTTATACGAACTGATCAATCCGAAGATTCTAAGCGCGTCAGGGGAAGCGATTGCAGATGAAGGATGTTTGTCGGTTGTCGGCCAACGCGGAAAAGTCAAGCGGCCGGATAAAATCACCGTCGTATATACTGACAGAAACGGCAAACGCCAGAAAAAGGAGATCACCGGCATAACGGCGCGGGTTTTCTGCCATGAGATTGACCATTTGGACGGCATTCTGTTTGTGGATAAATTAATAAAAGAATCTGAACAAGAGCATAAAGGAGTATAAATTGGCTATAAGAGATGTGGTTAAGGG
>JAEZIW010000236.1 GCA_023436525.1 Bacillota bacterium
CGTTCGTGTCGTCGATTGACCGGCACTCGTCAAAGCTTCTCTCTCACAAATTTTTTCTTTTACAGAAGCTTCACATTAGCAATGCCGGTACTCGTGCTCCGCTCCTTTGCAATAAGCAAACACTTTCATACCAAGCTGCCATCATACCATACTCTCTTCAAGACCAGTATATACCCTTATCTATTCTTTTTTACGGGCAGACTGTTTCAAAGCCGACTGAAGAGTTTAAATATCATTTTTATATGCTATCTAGTGTTATAATATCACACATAATATCATTGTTGTATAGTGTTTCGACAAAAATAGTGTAAAAATTAGAAAGAATACGCATATAATCAAGATAAATTTTAGAATTAATCAATTATTATAAAGAAAAAGAATATTTTCAGGGAAATATAAAGAAACATGACGACTATTACAGTGTATAAAGAGCGGCGTATACTGGAATGTAACAAAAACGGGCGCATTATATTCGCCTGCGAAATCGGCCTTGGCGCCGCACCTTTGGGACATAAAACACGCGAGGGCGACGGCAAAACCCCGGAAGGGCACTACACCGTGTGTACGCGCAATGAACAGTCTAAATACACACTGTTTTTGGGGCTCAGCTACCCCTCGTTAAGCGATGCTAAGGCAGGCTTCTCAGCCGGGCTCATTTCTGCATCCGAGCTGGAAGCGGTTGCTCTCGCGCATCAAAACGGCCTCCGCCCACCATGGAACACGGACTTGGGCGGACAGATTGGCATACACGGCGGCGGTATCGAAAAAAACGGCAGCCTCATCGACAATACCGCAGGCTGCATCGCGCTGCGCGATTCAGATATCCTTACGCTCTGGGCGCTGGCCCCTATCGGCTCACGCGTTATCATCCTTCCTTAAATTCCAAAATTTTAGAATTTTGTTATTGACAGTTTTGATGTTACGTTGTAATGTTACATTGTAACGTTACCGACTGTGATGTTGAGGAGGTTTCTAATGAGCATTCCCAAAATCGGCGAAAGCGAATGGTATGTGCTAAAAGCGCTGTGGGAGAAAACGCCCATGAGCGGCAACGATATCGTCAAAGCCGTCAGCGCCCACACCGACTGGTCTCAAAGCACGATTCTCACGATGCTGCGGCGACTCGTCAAGAAAAAAGCGGTGGGCGTTGAGCAGCAGAGCGTGATGATGTATTACCCGCTGCTCAGTGAGCACGATGTGGTCCGCATGGAAACAGATCAGTTTCTAAAGCGCGTGTATAAGGGCAGCGTGAATCTGCTCGTCAAAGGCTTTCTGGAAAACGGTTCGCTGACCGAGCAGGAAATCGACGAGCTCAAATCGCTCATCAGCCCGAGAAAGGAAGATCAGCCATGACCTCGATGTTTGAAGCCATACTTCGCATTTCGGTTGAGGCCTCCGCGCTCTGCGTGCTTGTGCTTATCGCGCGGCTGATTGTCGGGCGGCGGCCCGGGCGGCTGCTGACTTTGCTTTATGCGCTGATTGCTGTACGGCTGATCGTGCCGTTTTCGGTGAGCAGCCCCTTAAGCATCCATAATATCTGGCGCGAACCTCAAAAGCAGATCGCTGCCGCTATCGACAACGAGGCTGCCGAAGCGATGCAAGTTTTTGAAACACCCGATTTGGCCGTTGTTCCGATTGATCAGCAGCCAAAACCAACCGTCATCTCAACTACCGTCAGCCCGTCTGCTGCCGCAACACTCGAACCGTCTGCCCAACCGCTGACCATGGCCGAAATTGCAGCGCTGGTTTGGATTTTGGGTATGATTGTGCTGTCCGGCACCATACTGACAGGCAACGCGCTGTTTCTGCGGCGCATTCGGCGTAACCGGTACTATAATGACGCTCATTTCATTGCACTGCTTGACGAGTGCAAGCAGTCGCTCGGTTTAAAGCGCAATATCCGCACCGTCTGCGCGAGCGAAACGGGAACAGCCGCCGTCTACGGCGTGTTTTGCCCGGTGCTGCTGATTTCCCCCGCATCGTTCGAACAGCTGACCGAGACGCAACAGCGCCACGTGCTGCTGCATGAGCTCTCGCACATTCGCCGCCGCGATACGCTGGTTTGTGCGGGCGCCACGGTGCTGAACGTCGTGTACTGGTTTAACCCGCTGGTGTGGCTCGCGTTCGCGCTGATGCGGCGCGATATCGAGGTGCAGTGCGACGCGCATGTGTTCCGCGGCCTGCCGGGAGCAGAGCGCGCCGATTATGCGGGAACGCTGCTGAAGCTGGCAGGCCCTGTGCAAACGCCAAAGCTTGCACCCGCGCTGTTTATCAGCAAGGCCAATATTAAAAGAAGAATTGTTATGATCATCAAGCATAAAAACAAATCCGCGCTTTTTACGGCCGTCGCGCTGCTGCTCACGGTGATTGTGGCGGTCACGGGCTGCACCACGGCTGTCGATCAAAAGACAGAAACGATACCGCCCAAACCGTTGGCATCGGCTACGGCTGAAGCCACGCCCGAACCCACGCCATCGCCGACACCCACACCCGAAGCCAGTAAGCCTGCTGTCGAGCCGGAACTGATGGCATCATTCACGATAGACAACAGCACGCATAACAATGAAAACCGTATGGCCAACATACAAAAAGCCGCCGATATGATTAACGGCATTGTGATAAAACCCGGCGAAACGTTTTCCATCAACGACACTTTGGGGCCGCGTAATACCAGTATGGGATGGCAAGCAGCCCCGGGAATCAAAGGCGGTGCTTATGTTTCGGAAATCGGCAGCGGTGTCTGCGCTGTGGCAACCGCACTGTATAACGCAGCAATTCGTGCGGAACTGGATGTCGTTGACCGCACTCACAGTGCCATTCCATCCGATCAAGTTGACGGCGGACTGGATGCCACGATCAGCACGGGCGGCCCCGATTTGAAAATCAAAAACCCATACAACAGCAATGTGACCATAGAAGCCAAGCTGGAGGATCTGCTGTTAACCATCAGCGTTTATGGCCCCCCGATGGCCTACAAGGTTGATTTCTATTCCGAAAAGATCAACGATAAGAACGTCGAGCCTGTTATGACATACATCTACAGCACCGCCATCGCACCCGACGGAACGAAGCTTGCGCCCGGAGAATCTTATGAGTACAGAATGGGTAGGTCGCCGATTGGATACAATATTTATAAGCTTTATTACGATGCTGACGGCAAAGAAATAAAGCGGGAGCAGTTTGAGAAATCGACGTTTAAGGCTGTTGAAGGTATCGTTTACGTCAACGGGCCTGACCCTGCCACAGTTGCATCCGAATCCGGCGCGGAACCGCCCCCCGCCCCAACACCCATGCCCTCCGCAAAGGTTAAATAATCGAATTATTAAGCCTGAGTCTATCAAAAAAGGGATGAGCACCGCTCATCCCTTGCTTTATTTTTCGGTTGTTTCGCCTTCTATGCCCTTAAGCAGGCCTTCGTCATACACGCACCGCGGAAAATCATGCTTGTGCGATTCAAAGCTCATGCCGTTAAGATTCTCATAGCTGTGCCCCGTCCCCACCTCAATAATAAGAGATTTGAGCCACATGCAAATGTATTCCGCACCGCACTTTTTGTTAATGCGCGCGTTGCCGTACAAATCGTCTCCCACCACCGGCAGCCCGGCATACGCCAGATGCGCCCGAACCTGATGCAGTGCATTGGTGACAGGCCGCACTTTAACCAGAGACATCGCTTCGCCTTGTGCCAGCTTTTGATACCGCGTCACGATGGGCTTTGAGTCCTTCCGAAACTGGCTGACGATCTGGACGCGCCGCCCCGCTTTGTCTCGCATCAGATACCCCATCAGTTCCTCGCTCTCGCCTGCAGCGCCCTGTACCGCGCAGTAATAATAGCGCGAAAGCCGGCGCTGATTGAGCGCTTCAGCCAAAAACAGATACGCGTCCTCATGCTTGGCCATAATGAGCAGGCCGCTCACATATTCTTCGAGCGGATACAAAAGGTATGGCACCATCAGCGCATCAAGATTGTATTCGCCGCGCTTTTTCATGTAGTATTCCACCATATCCACGGCGTTCACTTCGCCTTCATCCGAGCGCGACAGCAGCCCCGCAGGTTTGTCTACAATAATGATGTTTTCATCCTGATACACGATGACGGGCATCAGATCAATGCCGAGTATGTCTCCCGGAATATAAATATGAACGATATCGCCCTGCTTCACGGCGTCGTCGCCAAAAGCATCTTCCCCATTCACCGTGATAAACTGCTTTTTCATCGCGGTTCGAATGGCTTTGGGAGCGAAATCCGGATATGCTTCCGTGAGCAGATCAAAAAGCTCCCGCCCGGCTTGCTGCTCTGAGACTGTGAATGAAACCATTTGTCACCCCAATAATAATACTAAGACAGGCTTAATACTATAACAGCGCGATGCTTTCGTCAAGAATGTCAGGGCCGTGTGCAAAACGATTTGCATTGATAAGAGAAAGCAGGAACCGCAAAGACTGTGGTTCCTGCTTAAGCTTTGTATATTCTGGTATTATTCGGTTGAGCTTGTTGGCAGATCTATTTGATTGCGTCGTCTCCGCGTTCTTTTGTTCTTATACGGATCGCATCGGCGACTTCATAAACAAATATCTTCCCATCACCGTATTCGCCGGTATATACCTTTTCGATAATACCATTGATCACTGCGTCCGCCTTATCATCCGACACGACTGTTTCAATTTTGATCTTGGGCAGAAAATTGTAGTCGATCTCGGTACCACGCACGAATTCCTTCCAGCCCTTTTGGTTTCCGCAGCCCATCACCTGTGTAATGCTGAGGCCGTTGAGCTTGAGTGAATCCAATATTTCTCTTACGTCTTCCATTCTCTCAGGACGAATGTAAGCTTCAATTTTCTTCATATCGATACTTCCTTTCAAGTTTCTTAGTCCATGCCATTAAATGCAGGATAAGCCGTTTCACCATGCTCAGAAGCATCCAGACCCAGTTCTTCGTTCTTCGGCGTGACCTTGATGCCCTTCGTGCACAGAGACGCGATACCCGTTGCAATCAGCGTACCGACTACCGCAATAAGAATTGTGATGCCGATGGCTTCAAGCTGAGCGACGAACAAACTTGTTTCACCGTAGACCAAACCGTTCCACTGTGCCGCAGGGTTGATGGCAGACTGTGCGAACAGACCTGTTGCAATTCCACCCCAGATACCGCCGATACCATGGCAGCCAAACACGTCGAGAGCATCATCGTAGCTGAACTTCTTCTTCACAACCGTGATAAAGAAGTAGCAGATGGGGCTGACCAGAGCACCAATGATAATTGAAGCCCATATCGGCACGAAACCGGCACCTGGTGTGATGGCAACAAGACCGATAACCATACCTGTTGAAGCGCCAACCAGGGTCGGCTTGCCATTGGTGAATACTTCAATGAGCATCCATGAAAGCATAGCCGCTGCCGCAGATGTGTTGGTTGTCATAAAGGCGTGGATCGCAAGCTCGTTGGAGGCACATGCGCTGCCGCCGTTGAAACCAAACCAGCCGAACCAGAGAAGAGCGGCCCCGAGGAACACAAACGGAGCGTTATGCGGATGGTAAGTGGCTTTTCCGTAGTTCTTACGCTTTCCGAGAATAATGGCAAGCACAAGAGCACTGACACCGGAGCTGATATGAACAACGTTACCACCGGCAAAGTCGACTGAACCGATGTCGAACAGCAAACCACCGCCCCATACCATGTGGGCAAGCGGGTAGTACACAATCAGCGACCAGATTGTCGTAAAAATCACGAGCGAGGAGAACTTCATTCTCTCAGCGATTGCGCCTGTGATGAGTGCCGGTGTGATGATGGCGAACATCATCTGGAATATCGCGAATAACAGCGTGTTCGGATAAGGCAGCGTCATGTCAGTAAAGCCATTAAAATTCAGTCCGACCCAATTTAAATCACCAATGATACCGCCTGTGTCCCCGCTAAAGGACAGTGAAAAGCCGATTAAAACCCATAAGATTGATGCAACGCCCATCAGCACAGCAGAAGACATGATCGTGTTAACGATATTCTTGCGCTTTACAAGACCTCCATAAAAGAAAGCCAGGCCCGGTGTCATAATGAAAACCAGTGCCGATGATGTTAGCATCCATGCTACATCCCCATGATCCATAAAACTTTCCTCCCTTAATTTATTATTTAAATTTATAAATAAAAAAGCCCAAGGAACACCTTTAGGTTCTTCCTTGAGCCTTGATATATCACAAAATATTCAAAAAATTTCATTTCGCCGTGATATCCCGCTCAAATGTATACAAAAACAGTTCTACGGTCACACGGGAACACCTTGGCTGCCATAGCCAGAAAATGAAAAAGGAACAAACTAAGCTAAAATAGAAACGCCCTTGTTCCTAAAGCAAATGTAACATATAAATTTAAAAAAAGCAATATCGAATTTTCGTTCCTGCAATTTATTTTTCTGTACGTAATGATTTGTTTTGTTGCAGATTCTCATCTTTGTTAAGAAATGATTGTTTTTGAGGATATAAGAAGGGAGAGCAGATTGCTCTCCCTTTGAAGACGCTATTTGTTTAATAAAACGCTGACCGTCTCAAAATACGTTGCTATTGATTAATCCTCGTCCTGAAGGGCGGCATAGCCTTCTTCTCCGGTTCTGACCTTTATGACGTTTTCTACATCAAAGATAAAGATCTTGCCATCGCCGACATTGCCCGTATACAACGCTTCTTTAACTGTCTTAACCAACACATCCGTCGGAACTTTGCAGATGACGATATCAACCTGCACCTTGGGCAGAAGTTTTGTTTCTACAGCTACGCCGCGGTACATCTGCGGATGTCCTTTTTGCATACCGTAGCCCATCACATTGGACACAGTCACACCGGTTACACCGATGGATTCCAGAGCGTTTTGTAATTTCGCAAACCTGTTTTGGTTTGCAATGATCGTAACTTTGGTGATCTTTGCATCAGGATGCGCATTGTTCATAACAGGCACCGCAACCTCTTTGGACACTGCGTTGGCCGGAAGCTCCATATCGCCCATATCCGCAGCCGGGATTGCGAGCATAAAGTCGGAATAAGCGCTCGGAAGTCCGTGCTCCGGCATGTCGAGGCCCGAAATCTCCTCTTCAGCCGATACGCGAAGGCCATTTGTCTTTTTGATGATGAAGAACAGTAACAACGATATTGCAATGGTCCATGCTGCGATTGATACAACGCCCAGTGCCTGCACGCCGAGCTGTCCCCATCCGCCGCCATAGAACAGACCGTTAACCGCCGAGCCGGGAGCTGATGTGGTTGCGAATAAGCCAACCGCCAAGCCGCCCCATAAACCGTTTACACCATGAACCGCAATCGCGCCCACCGGATCGTCGATGTGGAGCTTCTTGTCGATGAACTCGACAGCGATGACAACGAGTAAGCCGGCGACAAGACCGATAATAGAAGCGCCAAAAGCGTCAACACTGGCACACGGAGCCGTGATGGCCACAAGACCGGCCAGCGAACCGTTCAGCGACATGGACACATCAGGCTTACCGTTCTTGATCCATGTAAACATCATAGTGACCACAGTCGCCACGCCTGGAGCGATTGTCGTTGTGGCGAATACCGTACCCAGCTGTTCGACGCTCAAAGCAGCCGCGCCGTTGAATCCGTACCATCCGAACCAGAGGATGAACACACCTAGCGCGCCGAGCGTTATGGAGTGGCCCGGAATCGCTCGGGATATTTTCTTGCCTGTCTTGGGGTCTTTGGTGTATTTTCCGATACGAGCCCCAAGCATCGCCGCGCCGATGAAAGACATGATACCACCAACCATGTGGATTGCCGTGGAACCGGCGAAGTCGATATAACCAAGGTTGAAAAGCCAGCCCTGCGAGTTCCACACCCAACCTGCCTCTATCGGATAGATCAAGAGGCTGATCACCGCACTGTAGATGCAGTAAGCTGAGAACTTGGTACGCTCTGCCATTGCGCCTGAAACGATGGTTGCCGCCGTTGCGCAGAACACCAGGTTAAACACAAAGCTGGACCAAGGAAAGTTGTTGTAGTCCGTGAAGATTTGAAAGTCTGGAACACCAATGACTCCGAACAGGTAATTTTCTCCCATCATCAAGCTAAAACCGATGATCATAAAGACGACTGTACCTATACAGAAGTCCATCAAGTTTTTCATGATGATGTTGCCGGCATTCTTTGCACGCGTAAAGCCGGTTTCGACCATCGCGAAACCGCCCTGCATAAAGAACACAAGCGCCGCGCCGATCAAAAACCATACCGGAAATACTGTACCGTTTACAGCTTCTAAAATTTCGTTCATTTATTATTCCTCCTTAAAAAAATATAAGCCCAATAACGCAGGATCGTCATTGAGCCTTAATTAATGCATAAGCCGCGTCCGCTTCCCATATGCGCCGCATATGGGAGAGAACAAAAAAACAACGGGTAAGAATCACTTCCAACACCATTGTTATTGCTGTTATTATACAAATATCACTTTAAAAATGCAAGAGAAACATTAAAAAATGCAATTTTATTTTTATGAACTTGCAAAATTAGCCCAAAAACGTGTCGAGCAAGCGATAATTATTGCATTGATGGCTGATTTAGGTTCAGTTTTCACAATGTATGGCGGCTGCTCATAAAATGAAAAATGTGTCTTCATAAATGAGAAATGTGTCTTCAATCCCTATTGCGAAAGCGCACCGCATTTGATATAGTAGAAAAAAATACTTTTCGGTAAAGAGCATGCGTTTTTAATAATACTGGTTTAGCGA
>JAEZIW010000020.1 GCA_023436525.1 Bacillota bacterium
GTATTAACCTTTAAGTATAAGCCGAAGAGAAACGAACGCAAGAAACAGGGCCACAGGCAGCCGTTCACAAAGATACAGATTACAAGCATAGCCACAGCGAAGGAAAAAGAAGAAGTCGCTGAAGCATCAGCGGAATAGAGAATCCCTAACGGAAAGCGAGGTGCATTTGAATGGCACATAAAAAGGGTGTCGGTAGTTCCAGAAACGGCAGAGACTCGGCGAGCAAACGCCTTGGCGTGAAACGCGGCGACGGTCAGTTTGTGCTTGCGGGCAATATCCTTGTGCGCCAGCGGGGAACAAAATTCTATCCGGGCAGCAACGTGGATATCGGCGGTGACGATACACTGTTCTCTCTGATTGACGGCAACGTCAAGTTTGAGCGTAAGGGCCGCGACAAAAAGCAGGTCAGCGTGTATCCGAACTAACATAAGCAGTTTCTAAGGCAGGCTTTGCAATTATGCAGAGCCTGTTTTTTATTCGGAGATTTTTCACAAGAATCCTCAGTCAGTCGGTGTTAACGGATAGCTTTGGGGGTTTGCTTATTGTAAAAGCCTCCTTTACAAAAGGAGGTAGCACGCACGGCGTGACGGAGGATTGCGTGATCGCCAAATGCCATTTATCAATCCTCAGTAAGCTGGCGCTGACAGCTCCTTTCCAAAGGAACCTCTTATTGAGTATGCAAATCTGCATGACAAAACACTTGCGGCAGTGCTATAATGTGAAATATTGTGTGGCAACATAGTTTTAAAGCCGCCGTAAAAAGGAAATGCAATGAACATACAGCGTATCAAACAAATACCGACGCCTGAACAAATCATGGAGGAAATTCCGTTCCCGGAGCATTTAAAGGCAGTTAAGCAGCAGCGCGATGAGGAGATCAAGCGCGTTTTTGAGGGCAAGGACAACCGGTTTCTGCTCGTGATCGGCCCGTGCAGCGCCGACCACGAAGACTCCGTGTGCGACTATATTGCGCGCCTCGCCAAGGTACAGCAGCAGGTGCAGGAGCGCATCATCATCATACCGCGCATTTACACCAACAAGCCGCGCACAACGGGTGAAGGCTACAAGGGCATGGTGCACCAGCCCGACCCAACCAAGGAAACAGACCTGTTTGAGGGCGTGAAGGCCATTCGACGGCTGCATATCAAGGCGCTCAGCGAATTCCATATGCCCGCTGCCGATGAGATGCTCTACCCTGAGAACTATGTGTATCTCGCGGATCTGATCGCTTACAACGCCGTGGGGGCGCGCAGCGTGGAGAACCAGCAGCATCGGCTGACCGCAAGCGGCGTGAATACGCCGGTGGGCATGAAGAACCCGACAAGCGGCGATTTAAAGGTGATGCTGAATTCCATCAAGGC
This sequence comes from Bacillota bacterium, assembly GCA_023436525.1. Classification (GTDB taxonomy): domain Bacteria; phylum Bacillota; class Clostridia; order Christensenellales; family SZUA-584; genus SZUA-584. Next base: position 1,362 of record JAEZIW010000020.1, read on the forward strand.
TGCGCAGATGGCGCACACGTTCATCTACAGCGGCTGGGAAGTGAAAACGGCGGGTAACCCGTACGCGCACGCGATATTGCGCGGCGGCGTTAATGCGCCCAATTACCACTTTGAAGACCTTTACCTGTTGTCGAAGGCGTATACCGATATGCAGCTGCAAAACCCGGCGATCATCATCGATACGAACCACGGCAACTCGATGAAGCGCTATTATGAGCAGCCGAGAATTGCGCGCGAGATACTGATGAGCCGCGAATATGAGCCGGTGCTTAAAACCATGGTGAAAGGGCTAATGATTGAAAGCTACATCGAGGAAGGCAGTCAGGCGATCGGCGAGAATGTATACGGCAAATCCATCACAGACGCTTGCCTTGGATGGGATGATACGCAGCGGCTGATCCATTTCATTGCCGAGCATATATAGGACACATTGATGAGTATTTCAAATGGCACGGACAGCGTGACATTTCACAACCTTAATGCTTTTTCGCTTTCGCAATGCTTATGCTGCGGGCAGACATTTCGATGGAAGCCGCAGGGCGGCGGCTTTGCCGGCGTGGCGCTGGGGCATGCCGTTTATGCGGAGCAAACCGGGCAGGACTTGGTGCTGCATGGCATACCGCATACTATGGCGGCAGACTTTGCGCGGTACTTTGATTTAGAGCGTAACTACGCGCTGATACAATCAAGCTACGCGAGCGATCCGTTTTTAACCGAGGGCATCCGCTATGCCAAGGGGCTGCGCGTGCTGCGGCAGCCGTATTTTGAGACACTGATATCATTCATCATTTCCGCGAACAACAACGTGGGGCGCATCAGCCGCATTGTGGAAACACTCTGCGAGAGGTACGGCGAGCCAATACCCGGCGGGCACGATTTTCCGATGCCGGACAGGCTGGCGGCACTCTCGACTGAGGAGCTCAAAGCGTGCGGCACGGGCTATCGAGCGGAATACATCATCGGCACGGCACGGATGATCTGCGATGGGTTTAGCTTGGATGCCGTGGCGGCGATGCCTTATGAGCATGCGCGCGTGAAGCTGACGGAGCTGCCCGGTGTGGGGCTTAAGGTGGCAGACTGCGTCGCGCTTTACGGCATGGGCTTTATGCGTTCGTTTCCGCTCGATGTGTGGATGCGGCGCGTCATTTGTGGCGTATACCGGTATAAGGGGAAAAACGACGGCGACATGCGGCGCTTTGTAGACAGAACATTCGGTGAGACTGCGGGCATCGCCCAGCAGTATCTGTTCCACTACGCGCGGCACCATAAAGAAGCCGTGTGCGCGCCATAAGACCCGGCTGGTAATCATTTTTTACCTTATACGGAACTCTCTTTCCATTCAAATTTTAAGAAACTATGAACACTTGACTTGTGCGCGCCCGTCCAAGCGTTTAATGTGCTATGATAAGACTGTTAAACGCTTTAATTGATCAGCGCTGATCATCATAATATATAAAATCCAGCTGGGTTATGATATGTTTAGAATAGAGAGAAGGGAGTATTGCCTTTGAACGAATTTGTGAAAAAAATCAAGGAGGTCTGTTTTGCCGTATTGCCGATTGTGGTCATTGTTCTTTTGCTGCATTTCTTTGTCTACCCGGTAGATACGGTCTTTCTCATACGGTTTATCATAGGGGCTTTGTTTATCATGTTCGGGCTGTCCATATTTCTGTATGGCATAGATATCGGCATCACACCAGTGGGAGACCATATGGGTAAGCTGATTACGAAGACGAACAAATTATACCTTGTGATACTGGGCGGGTTGTTTCTGGGGTTTTTTATATCGGTGGCCGAGCCGGATCTGCAAATTTTAGCGGCTCAGGTGGATATGGTAACCGCAGGAGCGATCCCGAAAATGACGATCGTTCTTATTGTGTCTATCGGAATTGCAGTGATGCTGGCCTTTGGTCTGGTCAGAATCGTCTACGGTGTTCCGTTGTATATTTTGCTTGCTATATTGTATGGTGTGGTGCTGGTTTTGTCATTTTTCACATCGCCGGAATTTCTTGCGATATCGTTTGATTCATCGGGTGCCACAACCGGTGCACTAACCGTGCCTTTTATACTCTCTTTGGCCATGGGTGTCACAACAATGAAAAGAGACAGTAAAGGAGCCGAAAAAGACAGCTTCGGCCTCGTGGCCATTGCGTCTACCGGGGCCATTATTGCCGTGATGGTGATGAGCATTATCACAGGTCAAAACGAGATTTACGGCGTGGCCGAACCGCTTGTGCACGACACGTCTTCAATAATGGGTCCGTTTTTCAGTCAGATTATGCATTCAATTCCGGAAACTGCACTGGCACTGCTGCCGCTTTTGGTTATTTTTCTCGTATTTAATTTTGTGAAGCTAAAGCTGAGCAGGCACGAAGTGCGCAAAATAATATTTGGAATCGGCTATGCGTTCGTTGGGCTTATTCTTTTTATGACGGGAGTCAACGCAGGATTTATGGACGTTGGCGCAATGATGGGTTATAATATAGCTTCTATGAATGCACCGGCGATTGTGGTTGTCGTGGGTTTCCTGATGGGGCTTGTCACAATACTGGCAGAGCCTGCCGTGCATGTGCTCACCCGTCAGGTTGAGGAAGTCACCAGCGGGTCAGTTAAACGGCTGTTTGTTTTTCCAGCCCTATGCATCGGTGTGGGTTTGGCCGTTTTGCTGTCTATGCTGCGCATATTGATACCGGAGCTGATGCTTTGGCATATATTGCTTCCGGGATATATTATATCGATCGCGCTTTCCTTTTTTGGGCCTAAGCTGTTTGTGGGTATCGCGTTTGATGCGGGCGGCGTGGCCACCGGGCCTATGACAGCCACGTTCATACTCGCTTTTGCTCAGGGAGCTGCCAACGCGATAGAAAGTGCTGACGTTTTGGTGGATGGCTTTGGCATCATTGCGCTGGTTGCGCTCACGCCGATCATCACATTGCAGCTGCTGGGGCTGATTTATCAATACAAGTCGAAAAGAAGGAGTGTATGATGGTAATGCACACGCAAAGCTCGGATTTTGCGCTGATCACGGTTATTGTTAATACAGGCGGAGGCAGCCGTGTTTTAAATGTGGCAAAGAGCTTCGGCATTACAGGCGGAACTTTGTACCTGGGGCGGGGAACAGTAAAAAACCGCTTGTTGGAGTTCTTCGAATTAAACGACGTCCATAAAGAAATTGTGGTTATGGTCAGCGAATCGTGTCTGGCAAATCGCGTGATCAACGATCTTAATCAAGAGTTTCATTTCGATAAGAAAAATCATGGCATCGCTTTTGTGATGCCGATTGCCCGTGTATACGGGATCAGCCGATTCCAATGCGACATCAATACGAAAGTAGGAGTTCAAGAGATCATGTATCAAGCCATTTATGCGATTGTGGAAAAAGGAAAAGCTGAAGATGTGGTTGAAGCGGCTGTAAAGGCCGGGTCGCGCGGAGGAACGATTATTAACGCGCGCGGCTCAGGAATTCACGAGACCAGTAAGCTATTTTCTATGGAAATAGAGCCGCAGAAAGAAATCGTGATGATCATATCGAAAACCGACAGTACGGACAAGATCGTTCAGACCATCCGCGACGAACTGCATATTGACGAACCGGGAAAAGGGATTGTCTACGTTCAGGATGTCACTCAGGCGTATGGCCTGTACTGAGGCGCCAGGCGGGTATTGAGTTTTCACCGCTCATGTAATACATGACGGCTTTTAAAATGAGCTTAATGCTGATTTGAGCCATGGTGCCCATATTCGCATCTTCTTTCGCTTTTCATTAATACTATCTGCCGGTCATATAAAAAGGGCTGCCCGCTTGGGCAGCCCTTTGTGCGTCTATCGCATTTGTGCTTAGTTGTTGTCGGCCAACCGTTTGTAGAACGCGTAGCGCTCCTTGGCTTCCTTCTCGGCTTCGGCAAACAGGTCTCCTGCCACTTCCGGGAACAACTTCTGCAGCGATTTGTAACGGATCTCGCTCTGAATGAAGTCCTGATAGCTGGCTGTGGGTTCCTTGCTGTCCAGCGTGAACGGGTTTTTGCCCTGTTCTTTGAGCTCGGGATTGAAGCGATACAGATGCCAGTAACCCGCTTCCACCGCACGCTTCATTTCTTCCTGCGTCTTGCCCATGTTAATGCCGTGGTTGATGCAGGGTGCATAAGCGATAACGATCGAGGGGCCGTCATAGGCTTCGGCTTCGGTCAGCGCCTTGATGAGCTGGCCATGGTTCGCGCCCATCGATGCCTGAGCCACGTAAACGTAACCGTAGGTCATGGCGATGGCGCCGAGGTCCTTCTTCTTGGTGCGCTTGCCGGCTGCCGCAAACTTGGCTACAGAGCCTGTGGGTGTTGCTTTGCTGGCCTGGCCGCCCGTGTTGGAATACACTTCGGTATCAAGCACGAGTATGTTGACATCTTCGCCCATCGCGATCACGTGGTCGAGGCCGCCGTAACCGATGTCGTATGCCCAGCCGTCGCCGCCGAAGATCCAGATGGATTTCTTGGTGAACAGGTCTTCATCGGCCAGTATGGCGGTGAGCAGCTCTTTTTCCTTGCCCGAAGCCTTGGCAATCGCGCCCGGCAGTATGCCCTTAAGCTTGTCGCCGTAAATTTTGGAAGCATCGCCTTTGTTGGCGTTTTCAAGCCATGCGGACAGAGATTCTTTAACGTCGCCGCTTGTGATTTCAATCGCTTCGCGCACCTTGTCTTTCAGACCTGCGCGGCGTTGAACAACACCTAGGTTCATGCCGAAGCCGAACTCGGCGTTGTCTTCGAACAGCGAGTTTGCCCATGCGGGGCCATGGCCGTCCGCGTTCTTGGTGTACGGGCAAGTCGGTGTGTTGCCGCCGTAGATCGACGAGCAGCCGGTCGCGTTTGCAACGATCATGCGATCACCGAACAGCTGTGTGATCAGCTTGATATATGGGGTTTCGCCGCAGCCAGCGCATGCGCCGGAGAATTCGAACAGCGGACGTGAGAATTGCGTGCCGATCACGTTGGTTTTCGGTACGGAAACGCCCGGGTCTGGCAGCTTGGTTGCAAATTCCCAGTTCGGGATTTCCGTGACCTGAATATCGGCAAGCGGCTTCATCACAAGTGCTTTTTCCTTGGCCGGGCAGATGTCAGCGCAGTTGCCGCAGCCCGTGCAGTCCAGCGGAGAAATCTGCATTCTGTATTTGAGGCCGGCAATTTCCTTGCCGCGCGCATCTTTGGTGACATACGCAGCCGGCGCATCTTTAAGATCCTCTTCTTTGGCAAGGAACGGACGGATGACAGCGTGCGGGCAGACGAACGAGCACTGGTTACACATAATGCAGTTTTCGGGAATCCACTCAGGCACGTTCACGGCGATTCCGCGTTTTTCAAACTGCGTGGTGCCGGTCGGGAAGAAGCCGCGCGGATCAAACGCCGAAACGGGCAGCTCATCGCCCTTCTGCTCGATGATCGTCTGCAGCACTTTCACGAAGAACTCGCCGGCTTCCGCGGGCGCTGTGGCTATCTGCGCGCCTTGTGTTGTGTCGGCCCAGCTTGCGGGATAGTTGATCTCCACAAGGCCGTCGGCACCCATGTCGATCGCGGTGTTGTTCATGCTGACGATCTTGTCGCCTTTTTTGCCGTAGGTTTTCTTAACAGCCATCTTCATGTATTCGATCGCGTCTTTTTCGGGGATGATATTCGCCACCTTGAAGAACGCGGCCTGCATGACGGTGTTGATACGTCCGCCCATGCCGGCTTTTTCGGCGATGTCAATCGCATCGATGTTGTAGAATTTGGCTTTCTTCTTGGCAATCGCGTTTTTAACCTGTGCGGGCAGCTCTCTTTCAAGGTCTTCCAGCGTTGTCCACTGAGAGTTCAGCAGGAACACGCCGCCCTCTTTGAGGTCGCACAGCATGTCGTAACGCGTGACGTAAGACGGATTGTGGCAGGCCACGAAATCGGCCACGTCAATGAGGTATGTAGACTGTATGGGGCTCTTGCCAAAGCGCAGGTGCGAAACGGTGAGACCGCCGGATTTCTTGGAGTCGTAGCTGAAATACCCTTGAGCGTACATATCGGTGTGGTCACCGATGATTTTGATGGAGTTCTTGTTCGCACCCACCGTACCGTCGCTGCCAAGGCCGTAGAACTTGCAGCGCACAGTGCCCTCGGGAGCAGCGTCAATCTTCTCGCCGCACTCAAGGCTTAAGTGTGTCACGTCGTCGTTGATGCCCACTGTGAAGTGGTTCTTCATCGCACCGTCGAGGTTGTCGTAGACGGCTTTCACCATCGTCGGTGTGAATTCCTTGGACGAGAGGCCATAGCGGCCGCCAATCACCTTAATGCTCTTGCCTGCTTCGGCGAGAACGGTAATGACATCCTGATAAAGCGGTTCGCCCGCAGCACCCGGTTCTTTGGTTCTGTCGAGCACGCAAATTTTCTTAACGCTGGCGGGAAGCACGGAGAGGAAGTGCTTGGCGCTGAACGGACGATACAGGCGTACTTTAATGGCACCCACCTTGGCACCGCGCGCGTTCATGTAGTTGATGGTTTCTTCCACGGCTTCTGCGCCGCTGCCCATCAGAATAAGAATGTTCTCGGCATCCGGTGCACCGACGTAATCGAACAGGCCGTATTTTCTGCCGAACGCTTTGTAGAACTCGTCCATAACGGATTCAACAATCGCGGGAACAGCATCGTAATACTTGTTGGCGGCTTCTCTGTTCTGGAAGTAGATATCCGGGTTCTGCGCAGTGCCCTGCAGATGCGGATGCTCGGGGTTCATGGCGCGTTTTCTAAAATCGGCTATCGCGTCCTGATCGGCCATCGATGCGAGTGTTTCATAGTCGAGCGAATCGATTTTCTGCACTTCGTGAGAGGTGCGGAAACCGTCGAAGAAGTGAAGGAACGGCACCTTGGCTTTGAGTGTTGCGAGATGCGCGACGGCAGCCATGTCCATAACTTCCTGCACACTGTTGGCAGCGAGCATTGCAAAGCCGGTCTGGCGCGTTGCCATCACGTCGGCATGGTCGCCGAAGATGGACAGCGCATGAGCGGCAAGGCTTCTGGCGGATACGTGGAACACGCACGGAAGCAGTTCGCCCGCGATCTTGTACATATTCGGGATCATCAGCAATAAGCCCTGAGAAGCGGTAAAGGTTGATGTGAAAGCGCCTGTTGCGAGGCTGCCATGCACTGCACCGGCTGCACCGGCTTCAGACTGCATTTCTGCAACCTTCATCTTCTGACCGAAGATGTTCTTTCTATCGTGAGCCGCCCACTCGTCGCAGATTTCTGCCATGGGCGATGAGGGTGTGATGGGGTAAATCGCGCCGACGTCCGAAAACGCATATGCCACATGGGCAGCGGCCGTGTTGCCATCGATCGTTTGTTTGTTAGCCATATTTATCCTCCTTAAATGATTGGAATCATGTTTAAACGTAATGATCCGATTGGTTTGCTTGGAACTTAGTCTGTTCACAATCTTAAATATTATATATTCTTTAGAAGGAATGGTCAATAAAATCCCGCGAATAATAGCGAGAGTCAAGCGGGAGTTCACAAAGATTTTGCAATTGCATCTGTACCCGTAATGGGGAAATAAACAAAACGAAGAAGAAATATCATGGTATGCGCGAATATAGAA
>JAEZIW010000026.1 GCA_023436525.1 Bacillota bacterium
CATTAGGGGGTATATGCTTTTTGAACGAAAACAGATGACTATGCAAGCACCCGCATCGTGGCGTTGTTTCATGCTGGTCAACCGAGCATGATTCTGATAAACTAAACCCGCACTTATATCAGTCATAATCGGAGGAAATTATGGATAAGCTCATCGGTGTGCTGCAAATGATATTGCCCGTGGTGCTGATGCTCGGCATCGGTATGGTTTGCCGCAAAAAAGGCATCATACAAAAGCAGGGAATCACGGGGCTCAAGGCGCTCGTCGTCAATGTCACGCTGCCTGCCGTGCTGCTCAAGGCGTTTATGACCGCCTCGTATGGCCTTGGTATTGTCATCACCGCTTTATCGATGTTCGCCGTGTGCCTTGCGGCGCTCGGGCTTGGGTTTGCTTTTAAAAAGCTTACGAAAACACCGATATCCACCGTTCCGTTTCTTTTCTCCGGTTTCGAAGCGGGTATGCTCGGTTATGCGCTCTACACGCTGCTGTTCGGCGCGGATGCCGTGACCGATTTTGCGACCGTCGACTTGGGCCAGGTGCTTTTCGTGTTCACCGTGTACCTGACTGTGCTGAACGGTGATGCACAGCGTTCCCCCAAATCCGTCATCAAAGGCATGGTCTCTTCCCCGGTCATCATTTCTATTGCTGTTGGCGTATTGCTCGGCGCAACCGGGCTCGCCGGTCTAATCAGTGCTTCGCCGGCAGGCAGTATCGTGATGAATGCGCTGGATTTCATCGCCGTCCCCACCGCCGCTGTCATTTTGTTTGTGGTCGGGTTCGATCTGGAATTCAAAAAAGCCAAGCTTTCGCTCGCCTTATCCGTGGTGTTCTCGCGGCTTATTATCATGGCGGCGCTTTGCGTGCTTGTGCTCCTTGGCCTTGGCGCGGTGATACCCGTCAGCGAAACACTCAAATGGGCCGTTATCTTAATGTTCCTGCTGCCTCCGCCGTTCGTGCTGCCCATATTCGGCAAGAATGAAAATGAGAACGCCTTTGTCTCCGCATCGCTCTCGCTGTCTACGTTGCTGTCACTAGCGGCCTTTGCTGTTATCGCCGTGCTCATTGTTTAGTTTTCTTAAGCCTCGGGGCGATTTCCGAGCGCCAAACCCTCAGCAGTGCCGCGATAATTAAGAACACCGCAAACACAGTGCGCAGTACGCCTTCCTCAGTAGCTGATGCAACCCAGTATCCGCCCACACCGCCAAACACGCCAAACAGCGTTAAAAAAAGCGCCGGTTTAGCGCTGACGGTTTTTCGACGAAAATGCGAAACCAATGCGGCAGCCGCCATGGGCAGATACGCAAACAGCGTCATGCCTTGCGCCTCGTGCTGGCTTATGCCCATAAGCAGCGTGAGCGCCGGTATCAGCACAATACCGCCGCCAAGGCCCATACCGCCGACGATACCGAAAAGCACGCCCAGCAGCGCAAACAGTATCAAAACAGCATCCTTATGCCCGAAGCCAGCATCAGCACCGTGAATATATTGTTGAGCAGCCGCACCCCCACGCGTTTTAAGCAATACGCGCCCAACAGCCCGCCCGCCGCCGCACCGCCGCACAGCCACAGCGTGCTAATTAGCGGCACATAACCGCCCATGGTGTACATCACCGCCGAAACGGCGGACACAGGAAAGATAACCGCCAGCGATGTGGCATGTGCCCTTTTTTCCTCCACACCCATGCGTTCCAGACCTTCCACCACTGCAATGCCGCCGCCCGAACCGAACAAACCGGCACAGAAGCCCGAAACAGCACCGACTCCTGCGCTTTTCACCTTATGTTTCATTGCGCGTCCTCCGCCGTTATTTTTCTCCGGTGTCTGTTTCAATATTCGCCAAACGTTTAAATATAAAACAGGTAAGCTTAACATAGATTTATCTTATAACCGCCGCTTTGCCGATATAATGAATAACAGACATTGACGATTAAGGTGCTGAATTTGATGGACGAAGATTTTTCGAACGCTCTCATACAGTATACCGACAACATGTACAATCAGTTGATGCATTTCGCCGCCTCAAAAACGGCGATTTATTTTTTATACGCAAAAAGGGGGCCGCATAGGTGACCAGACAGGAAAACAGAAAAAACTACGTGCTCGACACCAATGTTCTGATGCACGACCCGTGGTGCTTTAAGAACTTTGTCGGAAACGATGTGTACATCCCCGTCACGGTGCTCGAAGAGCTCGACCACCTAAAATCACGTGACGGTTTGGCCGGTTATCAGGCGCGCGAAGCTGTGCGCACATTGCACCGCACCATTGACGGCTACGGACGTCAGTATGTGAACAGCGGTATCACGCTTAAAAACGGAATTGTACTGAAAGTGACCTACACCGAAGCCGCAGACCAGACGTTTCCGTTCGGCGAAGACAAAAACGACAACCGCATCCTCTCATGCGCGCTGCAGCTTAAGGAAAGCCTGCCTGAGATGGAAACCATACTCGTATCCAAGGACGTGTGCCTTCGTATTAAAGCCGAAATATGCGGCATCACCTCGCAGGATTATGAGACGGATAAGCTAAAAGCCGATGAGCTGTACTCGGGTCAGCAGGCCGTCAGCCTGACGGACAAAAGCATCGCGAGTATCTATTCGGGCGGCGCAAAGCCGCCAAAAGGAACGGCGCTCTTGCCGAATGAATTCGCCGTCATTTCATCGCCTGCCAAGCATGAAGATCCGATCATCACGCGCTTCGACGGCAACCGGCTGGTGCCGCTGCATTACGAAAACTATTCGGCATGGGGCTTAAGGCCAATCAATCCCGAGCAGGTGATGGCCTTTGAGCTGCTGATGGACCCCGCCGTTTCCTTTGTTTCCATCACAGGCGGCGCAGGCAGCGGCAAAACGGTGCTGGCCACGGCTGTCGCGCTCGAAAAGGTGCTCGAACAGCGTGAGTACCGCAAGGTTGTGTTTGTGCGCCCCACCGTGCCTGCCGGCAACGATATCGGCTATCTGCCCGGCACCGAGGAAGAAAAACTGCGCCCGTGGATGGGCAGCTTTTATGACGCGATTGATTTTCTGATGTCGTCCGACAAGGACGGCGGGCGCGTGAAGCGGGCCAAGCGCGTGGAAGACGGCTTTCAGGTGGAGCAGTTTATCGACGATTTCAGGCGGCGCGGCATTTTTGAAATCAAATCGTTCACGTACATGCGCGGGCGCACGATTTCGGATGCGATTGTGATTGTGGACGAAGCGCAGGAGATTACGCCGCATTTAGCCAAGCTGATGCTCACACGTGCGGGCAAAAACTCGAAGTTTATATTCCTTGGCGACCCGTCTGACAACCAGATCGACAATGTGCTGGTAGACTCCAAATCGAACGGTCTTGTGTATGTGGTGGAACGCATGAAGAATCACCCGATTACGGGCCATGTCACATTAAAGCAGGTGGAACGCAGCGGTCTTGCGTCTCTTGCCGAGAAGAATCTCTGAGAACTTAAAGGGGCTTCGTTGTCCTCCTCAACGATATTCCCTAACGTCCCGCAAGGCGGCTGTTTGCCGCCTTGTTTGCATTTCACTGTTTATGGAATTGTGTTGATTTTTGGGTGTTTTCCATTTATTATGTCTGTATGCATACTGATGAACAAGGAGACAATATATATGAAAAAAACCGCTGTCCTGATTCTTGCCATACTGATCATGTCGTTATTTACAGCATGCAGCTTTCTGCCGCTTGCCGGCGATAAAAACGACAATACGACGAAAGATGTAACCAGCAGCGACGGGCAGCTTCAGCTGACCGTGCCCAGCAGCTTTAAGGAAACCAAAAATCTCAACGACGTAGCGAATCTTCAATTGATGAATGTAGCCAAAGAGCAGTATACCGTCACCATCTACGAATCCAAGATTGATTTGAGCGACGATTTTACCTTAGATGATTATCTTGATATCATTAAGCAAAACATGTCTTCCTCAATGGATTCTCCGGATTTTTCGGACGTTGAAACAAAAACCATCGGCGGTATTGATGCGAGACAATATACTCTGTCGGGAGAGATTGATAAAATCAAGCTCAAATATTTGGTAACTTTGCTTGAAACTGATAAGGGTTTTTATCAGATTATCTCTTGGTCGCTTCCGAGCCGTTTCGATGATGCATTGGAGGTTTTCCAAAAGACCGCCGACTCGTTCAAAGAACTATAAGAATTGCCAAAGTGCTTTTAAACAAAGCTCTCAGACTACTGACAAACGCCCTGTTTTCAAATGAAAATGGGGCGTTTCATTTTGTTAGGCGAAAGATGCCAAGGAATTAAATGAGATAAACTGTTGGCACAAATGGGCACAAAACCGCCTGTCCAGTATCAGCGCAATCCATGTTCAGCACTGCTGACTGCGAAGTGGAAAGCATCCCATGGTAAAGCGCTTTGAGCATGGGATTTCAGTCCACTACGCAGCCGACTCGCTTACGCTCACTCGAAATGACCGAAGGAGTTTTGTCAGCAACATGCGCGGGCAATAAACCGCCCGCTACTTTCGTCCAATCTATGCGCTTTTCTCCTCGTTCATCTTCTCCAGTAGCCCGAGAATCTCTTCCCAGTCATAGCCCGCCTGATTTTGCTGCACCTTGGTTAACAGCGCCTCGTGATTGAGAACCAGCATGTTACAGTCGCGCTCTGCGCGAATGCTAAGTATCCCCGCTACAGATGATGCCCCGCCAAAACCCGGCACGGGCTTTATATCCTCCGCGTTAACTTCCAGCACGCTGCAAAGCTCGTCCACCTCCAGCGCAATAAACACGTCGTCAGCAGGCTTCAATATCAGCAGGTGACCGCCGGACGGTGACGCGTCTGCATTCTTAAACAGTGAATGCGTGTTTACCACCGCGATGTACTCGCCGCGATAATAAAGCGCACCGCGTATCAAGACGTTAAACTCAGGCAGCTGTACCACATTGCTTAAATCCGTGGCTTCGTACACCACCTCTTGTTTCAGCGCGAACAGTTGACCGTTGATGCCAAAAGCCACGAGCTTCTCTCTCGCCGCACCAATTTTCAGCATGATATCCCGCTGCTCAATCACTGTTTTCGAGTGCAGTGCCAGCCCCGGCTCACTCGCGGCATCTGTCAGCTTTTCAAATACGAATGCCAGCACGTCATTGGTATAGCCGTCGCTGCTTTTGTATTCGCGATAACTCGAGGAACACGCACAGCCCACCGCATAATAGCTGCCGTTGTAAACGAGTATCTCTTGCCGCACTTCGCCGTTTTTGATATCAAAAAGAGCTTCCGGGAGCCTCAGCTTCTCCCCCACAGGCTGCTCACCTGTTGATGAGATAACGCTGCCCTTCCTGTCGGCAAACACCGCAAACGTCTCTTTTTTCGATTTCAGCGCATCTTTCAGCATAGCCTGAAACTCAAACTCGCTGTCGAACACGATGCCGATACCGCCCACAACCCGGCCGGGAATCATCATATCCGTGACCGACGCGCTGTAGATATAGGTGTGTTTTCCGTCATACAGCCCCGTCTCCTCGAACGGTGACACAAAGTATTTTTCAGGCTTTGAGTTGGTGAGCGTGTTATGGATGAACGCACTGCTCAGTGTCGTCCCCACATCTTTGCGACATTCGGGGTTCGACACCGCCACAATTCGGCCCGACTTGTCATATAAAAACAAATTGCTGTACACCGTGTATAAGCTGTGGATGTAAGCGAGAATTTTGGTCAGCTTGGCCTGATCGGAATCGCTGATGCTGTCCTGCGCAAGTATCGAGCGAAACGTGGAGTTGAGCACCCACCACCGGCAGTCGTTGGCGCGCTCATACAGGTTTCTGTCCATGATATCGATGCACAGTGAAGCGAGGAACCCCGCGTCGATCAGACTCGTGGAGATCACGGTAGAAAACAAATCTGCCACGGATTTTTTGAAAAGGCTGCTCGTTCCCGCACCGATCTTGCCGATGTTCGCAAGTATGGGCTTAAGCAGTCTAAACTCCTCATCGCTGCCGTTTTCCTTGTCGATGAGCTGTCCGTTGTAAACAATGCGCTTCAAAGATCTGTTGATGGTTTGCGTCTGCACAATAATTTCATTGAGCGCGACGGAGAACGAATCGGCCTTGCCCATCAGCGCACCCGCCACACCACTGTCGATACCCTGAATTTCCGATTTTTCTTTGAAAGCGAGATGCAGCGGTTGCATCACCATGCCGCGCCAGCCAAGCCCATAGTAATCCTGATAGCCCTGCGTCGGCACCGTTTTGACCACATACGCAAGGCCACGGTAGTAAACAACGCCGTTTTGTCCCTCCTCTACCGTTTCAACAGTTATGCCCGTGGGCACATGGTTCTCATCGTTGCTTGCAATCACTGTGTCATGCTCATCCACAATCAGAATAACCGAGCCGTCATAGTCAGTCGACAGCTTTTTGAATATCAATTCCATCTCATTCTCAAAACGGAAGCACAGGCAGATGACGCCGATCACGTCCGCCGAATCCTCCGCATAAATACGGCTTGTGAAAATGTGAGCCTTGCGTTTGGCCGGCTGCAGCGGCGAGGGCGCAAACAGCTCAAAAAAGCTCTCTGTTGATTCCAGCGTTTTAATCACAACAGGCGCGTCAATCTGCTTTCCGAGTATCTCGTTGTTCTGATCGAGATTGGCCAGCACTCTAAGGTTTTTGTCGAGTATAATAACCTCTTCATAAACCGAGTATTTCGCGACGTACTCACGCAAACGTGCCACAATCTTTTCACGCGCGCTTTGGTCATTCTCGCTGCGGGCAACGAATGTGCGTATATCGTCGTCTGTCGCAAGAAACCCCACATCCGCCGTGCGTTCATACAAGTTGCGGATCAGCACATCCACAGCCACCTGAGCCTTGGATATCAGTTTTTGCTCCATCTTATTCAGCGTTTCTGTCACCAGCGTATCCACAAGCTGCTGCTGCAGATTCTCAAAACTGTTCTGAGTTGCTGTCATGGTGGGAATCAAAGTTTTGCTTTGATGCGGGCAGTTGATTTCGCAGAGCAGTTTAATGTTTTCCCACTGCCCATTGAGCAGCGTGATGCGTGCCTTGCATTTGGCAACATCCGCCATGTAGCTTAAATAATCGTTCTTTTTGTAGATAACCATTTTCGGCACCTCCTTGATATAGATAAAAGCTTTGACTTGAAAGCACGAAACAGGTATCGGTTCGCGTTATAAGCGCGGTTTTATCCGGCTTTATTTTCACTTTTGCAACAAAAAAGCGCCTTGATATCACATATCAAAGCGCCTTTGCCTCATGTTTGTTATATTGTAGCTTAAATTGGGCATCCTTGCAATAGCGTTTTGCAGCTTTCGTTTCACATTTATTCATTTTTAGTGAATGTTTGTCCGTTTATGTTGCTTAATTAGCTAATTTTACAGTTTTGATTTTGCGGTTCGTCATTTTTCACATCCGTCACAAAAAAGGATTGACAGTATGAACGATCACAGCGAACCGAAAATTTTAGATTTTGCGTCCTCAACAGCGTCTTGGACTTTTGTGGCGCGCAGTATTTTATGTTTCTGTATTTTTTTCTAACATTTGATTGTTTATGCCTTTACCTATGATTGTTTATAAGGTAGAATTATCTAGAATATGCACAGAAACAACAATCAAAAGCCGCTCAATGATGAAGACATAACAGCACCCTTTATATAAAACCAATAAAGGAGATACTCTCAGTGAACAATCATACTGACACAAAACGCTCTCATCGGATTTTTTCTGTTTTGTTGGCCTTCATGTTGGTTTTCACCACCATGATCATCAGCACACCCGAGGCCGTAGCGGCCGACGATACCACCGCAGGCGACCCCGCGGTGACAACTACACCTTCGGAAGAACCGAGGCCATCGGAAGAACCGACGCCTTCGGAAGAACCGACGCCATCCGCAGAACCGACGCCATCGGAGGAACCGACGCCGTCCGCGGAACCGACGCCGTCCGCGGAACCGACGCCATCCGAGGAGCCCACGCCGTCCGCAGAGCCGACATTACCGGACATGCAGGCACAAGCCGTTGATGTCAGCCCGACAGAATATGCGGACAAGCAGGTCATCGTCAAGTTTAAAGATACCGATTTTTCTGTTATGAGCACATTTGAAGCAACGGGCAGCATGGTGCTTGAATCAATCGAATCGCAAGATCTGGTGCTTGCGTCCGTTCCGCAGGGTGAAACTGTTGACAGCTATATCAACGAACTCGAAGCCCGCCCCGAAGTGGAATATGCGCAGCCCAACTATGAGTATACGCTGGAAAGAACGTTCAACGACCCCGGTATCTCTCAGCAATGGTATTTAGGCCAAATCAACGCATACGGCGCATGGGATACCACAATAGGGTCTCCCGCCGTTAAAGTGGCTGTGATCGATACAGGCCTTGATTTTTCCCATCCCGAGTTTGCAGGCCAGGTTTATGCGCAGGCGGATACGGTTGCTGATGACGGGAATGCTCAAGATGATACTGTTTTTGCTCGTAATTACGGGCATGGAACACACGTTGCGGGCACGATTGCGGCTAAAGCCGATAACGGTATGGGGATTTCAGGCGTGGCGCCCGGCGTGCAGCTCATCGTTGTGGATGCTTTTAATGGCGAAACGGCCTACACATCGGATGTAATACAGGGCATTTATTTCGCCATGGCAAACGGTGCCGATGTGATTAACATGAGCTTTGGCGGCAGAAACAACGACCCCGCATTAGAGTTCGCCGTCAACAGCGCTGTCGGCAGCGGTGTGGTGTGCGTGGCTGCCGCAGGCAATTCCAACACCTCTGCGCCGTTCTTTCCGAGTGATTACGATTCTGTGATCTCCGTGATCGCCACAACGCCGTCTGACACCAAGGCGTACTTTTCCGATTATGGCAGCGCCAAAGATATTTCTGCCCCCGGATACGACATTTTGTCTGCCTACCCCGGCAACAGGTATGAATATATGGATGGCACATCGATGGCGGCTCCCGTGGTCAGCGGCGTGGTAGCGCTGATGCTGTCGGTCAATCCGTACTTAAGCGTCAACGACATCAAGACCAAGCTTTATGCTGCGGCAAACGACATCGGTGCCCCCGGCAAAGATGATGCATCCGGTTACGGCAGAGTCAACGCGTACAATGCCGTCAATGCCGTTGCCATCAGAAACATGGGTACCTACAATGCGAAAAGCATGCCAAAAACGGGCAACGTGGGTACCTGCATCACGCTGATGACGCCCGCCGCCCCGAGAGGCTATACGGCTGTATCAGTGACGTATTCGTCCAGCAATCCGTCGGCAGCGCCCGTGGATGCGAACGGCACGCTCACGTTCTTAACCGGCGGCAAGGCAACCATCATTACAAAACTGACGTCCCAAATGATCGATAAAAAGGGAAGGCTTAAGACCAAAACAACAACCGTCAAGAAGGTGATTACCATTCAGCAGCCGGTTGCCGCCATTGGGCTGAACGTGTATAACGCCACCATTGAGCGAAAGCAAAAGGTTCAGCTCTCAGCCTCCTTCGACCCTGTTACCGCAACCAACAAGAAAGTCAAATGGAAATCTAGCAACCCCAAAATTGCATCGGTTTCCGGCAAAGGGCTTGTGGTTGGCAAAGCAGGCGGCACCGCCGTTATCACATGCTCGGCGACTGACGGCAGCGGCGTTATCGCGAGCTGCACGGTTAACGTCACACCGATATACCCGATTGGGCTTAAGCTATCCAAAACGGCTTTAACAATCAAGGTTGGCAAGGGCACCGGGCTCAAGGCAACTGTCTTGCCCAAGACCACGGATTTCAAGACGGTCACATGGACAAGCAGCGACCCCGGCATTGTAAGCGTCGACGCGAAGGGCAAAATCAGAGGCCTTGTGCCGGGCACAGCCATAGTCACGGCCACCACGAGCAACGGCTTTGCACTCTCATGCACGGTTACGGTTAAGTAGAAAAGCATCGGACATTATAATATGACACTTTGATGATAACCCCGGGCATTCATTGTCCGGGGTTGTTTTATTCAGAAATCAACTAAAAGCAGCCGTGGAAAACGATAACCAATGTGACATGACTTGATGTAAAATAACAAATAATATATAATTATTACATTATATAAAACTTGTCCACACTTTCATGAAAAATCAATAGAAGGAGCCGTCGCATTGATGAATATGAACTTGCGCAAACCAGCTGGCTGGATATTTGCTGCTTTTTTAACTGTCGCTTTTGTGTTGTCTTCAATACCGCTTGGTGTTTCACAAGCATACGCGGCAGATGAGCCGCAGGCGGAAGCCACAGGACAAGCACTGGAGGAGCCAACAGCAGCTGAGGAAACGGCCCCGCCATCGCAGGAGCCATCGGCTGTTGACGATACGGCACCGCCTTCAGAAGTGCCGCCGGTGCCCGAAGAGACAGCGCCGCTCGAGGCGATGCAGGCTGCCGACGAACCCAGTATTGTTACCGCAGCGGATGGAACGCGATACGCACGTGATGAGGTTATTGTGAAGTTCAAAAGCACGGTTTCCGATATAGCAGCAGTGAAAACACTTGATGCTGCGGACAGCGAGATACGGCAATACCTCACGGCAAATGATGTTGTCGTCGCAGATGTTCCCGAAGGCGAAACCGTCGATAGCTTTATCGGTACGCTTGAGGCTTTGCCGAATGTAGAATATGCCCAGCCGAACTATTTTTACACAGTTGCCGCAACAGTGAGCGATCCAGGTTTTTCGATGCAGTGGTATTTAAACAAAATCAATATTCCTACCGCATGGGATATGACAATGGGGTTATCCAATATCAGGGTGGCAGTGCTGGACACTGGAATAGACTTAACCCATCCCGAGTTCTCCGGACAAATTTATGCTCAGGAAGACACGGTCTATCTTGATCATAATGCCCAGGACGACAGTATCGGAGAAAAGTGCTACGGACACGGCACACATGTGGCGGGTATTATTGCAGCCAAACCAAACAACGGTCAGGGTATCTCGGGTGTCGCGCCGGGCGTTTCGCTTATCGCGGTGGATGTTTTCGACGGAAACGGTGCTTGGACGACTGATGTCGTAGAGGGCATTCAATTTGCCGTCACCCAAGGCGCTGATGTCATCAATATGAGCTTAGGAGGATATGGGCAAGATTTATATTTTTCGTCGGCAGTCATCGATGCGGTCAGTGCGGGCGTTGTTTGTGTAGCTGCTGCCGGTAACGATGATTCAACGGCTTATTTTCATCCAAGTGATTTTGAGTCGGTGATATCGGTTATCGCAACGGATACAAATGATAACAGGGCAAGTTTCTCGAACTATGGCCCTTTAAAAGACATCAGTGCTCCAGGCGTTGATATCCTGTCCACCTTCCCTATTAATAAATATGCATATGCAGATGGTACCTCCATGGCAGCACCCGTCGTCTCCGGGGTTGTCGCACTCATGCTATCGGCAAATCCGAGCCTGACGGTCAGCGAAGTGAAAAATATACTCTACAATACAGCTGTTGATCTCGGCACGGCAGGAAAGGACGATATATACGGCAACGGCAGGGTCGATGCATATCAAGCTGTCAGGGAATCCACACAAGATTATGATGTAACAGTCTCAAAAACTCTGATCGGTGGTACAGGCAGTACTTATGGTACGGTAAGCGGAGGCGGAAACTTTACCAGTTGCTCGTCTGTCACGGTTAACGCTTTAGCTGCTGATAATTATCATTTTGTCCGATGGACTGATAACGGCACCGAAGTATCAACCAAAGCCAGCTATACATTTCCCGTTAAAAAAGATATAGATCTGACAGCAGAATTCGAATTGGATTGGTATTCAATATCCGCAGCTGCTAACAACTCATTATACGGCAGTGTCTCTGGCGGCGGTAAAGTTTATTACGGTAATTCCGTTACGCTAACCGCAACCCCCAATACAAATTGCTTTTTTACCGGCTGGGTAGAAAACGGTGTGACGGTGTCTACCGATACAAGTTATACCTTTACTCCAGTGAAAAGCACCACCATTCAGGCCATATTCATGCC
>JAEZIW010000076.1 GCA_023436525.1 Bacillota bacterium
GCCTTCAACATCGCTGCCCGGCGCTGCCGCAGCCGACGCATCCACCACCGTATCTCCTCCCGCCGGGTTCCCAAGAGCATAATTCAAATACCCCACACCGGCCAGCAGCACGATGAGACCGGCCAGCAGCAGATACCTTCCCGCTTTCTTGTTTTTCATTATACCACTTCCCTTAATCATTATACTGATTCACTTCCTTATTCATTTTTCATTTTATATACATCAACCTGATCCGGGCTGATGTTTAAAATCGTTTTCACAGCGCTTAAAAGGCTCAGCTTTACGCCTATATCGTCTGCGCCCTGCGCCACCACAATCACGCCCTTTACCGGCGGGCTCTTTTCTTTAAGCACCAGCGCGCCGTTGCCGTTTGCACCGTTCACCGTCACAATTTCGCTCTGTGAGTTTTCGGTATTTGTTTTGCTTGTGCCGTTCTCACTTTCGTCTGTTGTGGTAGAGGTTTGCGTATCCACGCTGATGGCAGGCACAATTTCAGAGGTTGATTCATATGTAATCATCACCTGCACCCTGCCCGCTCCCTCTATTTTCGAAAGCGTTTCCTGCAGCTTTTCTTCAATACTGCTTTGCTCAGCCTCGGTGGCCGGCGACGCACTCACGTCCGGCGTTTGCTGTTTTGCCGGGCCGCCGACAGAGGCGAAATAAATGGCCAGTATCACAATGACGATCAGCAGCGCCGCAAGATACTGCAGCTTCTTTTTGAAGCTCAGTGCCATAAAGCGTGCAATAAAGCCTTGCTTTTTCTCCTGTGTTTCTTCATTATCGTGCGCCATTTATCTTAACTTCCTTTCTTTACTCATTTTTATTTTCATCATTCACCATATATACCTGATAAAGATCGTAAATGTAATCTTTGTACCTCTCACCTTCCACCTGAAATATTTGCTCACTGTCCGCCTGCTTCAGCGCATTTTTAATTTCGGTTTGCACATTATTGCCGCTAAACAGCGAGACGACAGGCGCCAAAATAATAACAGTGACAACCACACCCATAATGACAGCTACATATTTTTTTATGCCGCTTTCGGGCAGCAGCATGGATACCACAGAGCTGAAAAGGATGGCTACGGCCACCGATACCGCCCAGGATGTTAAAAAGTTTTCCATAATATCACCTCAGCATCACATTGGCATTGCCCGTGCCGATAATTACCGCCGTGGTTATAAAAAACATAATCGCTGCGGCTGTTACGGCGGCAAACAGCAGCAGCAACACGTCTGCCGCCTCAGAAGCGAATTTGCCCATCTCGCTGCCGGCCACTGGCTCCAGCACCGCACCCGCCAGCTTGAATAAAAAGTAATGCGCCAATATCGCAAAAATGGGTGTGATCACAATACCCACGATGATGATAATGCCCGCAACGCCTACCGCGTTTTTAATCAGCAGCGAGCACGAGAGCAGCACATCCACCGAATCCGAAAACATGCCGCCGATGATCGGCACAAACTTATCGATCGTGAATTTGGCTGTTTTTATCGACAGCCCGTCAAACGTAGACCCGAGAAGCCCCTGCATCGCTATAATGCCTAAAAACACCGTAAAGCTAATGCCAATACCCCATTTGATGACACTTTTAATCAGCGAACAGAAACCCGTCAATTTCACCGACGTTGAAAAATGGCTGATGATCATGAACACCGTCAGCACAATAATCAGCGGCAGCACGAAACTTTTATAGAATACCGATATGCCCGACGTTAGAAATACGGTGGCCGGGCTTAATATCGCCGACGACGTCATGCCGCCGAGCGCTGTCAGCAGCGTGAACATCAGCGGAAAAAAATCGGCTGTGAATGCGGTCATAGCGGCAATTGTCTGTGTGCCGGTGGAGAATGCAGACACCAGCACACCGATTGTCATGGTGCCGATAATAACATACTGCGCCGTTTGCGCCGCCTTCGACACGCCGGACGCACCGAAAGACGGCTTAAAATGCGATATAACGGAGAAAATCAGCGCCACCACAATAATCTGCACGATAACGGGAATGCTGCTCTTCACGCCTGCGAACAATGCATCCGTCACCATCGATAAAACGTTGGAAAAGTTCAGCTCGGAGCCGCCCTGTGCCAGCATGGTTAAAAAGCTGCGAATGTCCGTTCCGCCGGTCACCGGTGAGAGCGCGCTCGCATAGTCGTTGTAGAACGACTCGATTTCATGCAA
The DNA here is from genome assembly GCA_023436525.1 of Bacillota bacterium. Taxonomy (GTDB): domain Bacteria; phylum Bacillota; class Clostridia; order Christensenellales; family SZUA-584; genus SZUA-584. Next base: position 2,183 of record JAEZIW010000076.1, read on the forward strand.
ATCGGCCGTATCCAACGCCCGCTCAATATTATCGGCAATCTCATCTTCGATGGCCTGCTCCACATCATCATCCGCCAGTGCCGTACGCGGCAGCACCAGCAAACACAGCAGCACGGCCGCTATGATCACTATTTTTTTCATACGTTATCCCAGCATTGAGAGCACCATGGTCATAAAGGAGCTTAGTATCGGCAGCGACAGCACCACGATAAACACGCGTCCCGCAATTTCCACTTTGCCCGCCAATGAGTTTTCACCCGTATCCTTGAGCACCTGCACGCCGAATTCACAGATATAAGCGATGCCGATAATTTTCAATACCACGGCGATGCTCTCATACGGAATGTTGTATTTATTAACGAGGTCTTTCACATAATCGATCGCAACCACGATGTAATCAAGCACATAGATGAATATGATAAGCCCCGCAATAATGCTGACCTGAAGTGCAATTTCCGGCTGCTTTTGTTTGATGGTGATCACGAGTATACCGGCGACAATGCCAATCAGCGCAATTCGAACAATTTCCATGGCTAATACAGGTTGAATATGCGTTTTACATTTTCAAACAGATTGCTGACGAGATCAACCACCATCAGCAGCACGATAATCAGCCCCGCGATGGTCACCATCGTGGCGATTTCCTCCCGCCCCGCTTTTGTAAGCAATTGATTGAGCACGGCAATCAATATACCGATGGCGGCTATCCTGAAAATGAGATCTATGTCCATGTTGCCCCTCCCTTATATCACCAGCAGCGCAATCATCAGCCCTGCCAGCACACCTGCCGTATTGTAAAGTTTGCACTTTTTTGTCTTTTCCGCTGTTATATCAGCCGTATATAACGAAAGCCTTTTCAAATAGAGACCGGCTTGCTTTTCGCTTGGGTTCATGCACAGTGTTTCAACGGCACCGCCCCCTTCAAGAACGATGGCAGCATCGTCTTTTGAGAGATAGCCAAACCCCGGCTTTAACCCCATGAAACTCATCTGCCATATCTGAGAGAATGACGCCTGCGGCTTTTTTTTCAATAAATCGGCACATCCTTCAAACAAAGGCTTTATGCGCTCAGCCCGGCATGATTTGAGCGCTTTATAAAGCTCAAGATTAATGCCCACCATGCTGTCGGACAATTGTGTATAGGCGATTTGATAATCCTTGAAAAAAGCCAGCCGTTCTGCCATTCGTCCCGCGAAAACCCGTCCCATCGCTGTGCAAATAGCAACAATCATAGCACACAATACAAGATTCATATCGCGTCCTCCCACAGTTTAATGGGGCTTTGAAGCCGTTCTTGTCCCAATCGGTCATGAATCTGCGCCACCGTGATGCGCCCCAGCGCCGCAGATAGCACCACATAAGCTTCAAACATTTGTTCATCGCATATCTTTTTAAAGAAAAGCTTCGACATAAGGCCAGCAAAATCGGGCGCGTGAGCTGTGGCCACCATCACAACGCCGCTGTTGGCCACCTCGCGCAAAGCCTCAAGGTCGGTGCTTTTGCCGATTTCATCTGTGACGATCACATCCGGCGACAGACTGCGAAGAGCCATATAGACACCCTCGGCTTTGGGCACACCAGATATAATGTCAGTTTCCAAGCCGACATCGAAAAGTGGTTTGCCGTATACACCCGCGGCAATCTCCTGGCGTTCATCCACCACCGTGACGCGGGACGGCGCCACACCGATGCCGCTGCCCGCACAGCGCGCAATATCTCGTGCGAGCGTTGTTTTGCCGAGCCTCGGCGGCGAAATGACCAGCGTGCTTTGCAGGCGGTTTTGATGTGTGATGAAGGACAGCAATCCATTTGCAACGCCTTTGGCCTCGCGCGGTATGCGAAAATTAATGCCGCTGACGGTTTTGTAGGTGCGCACACTGCCGCCGGACAAAAGTGCGCTGCCCGAAAGCCCGGCCCGAATGCCGCACTCGAGCGTTAAAAACCCCTGCCTGATTTCGTCTTCGTAAGCGTAGGGCGATTGACCGGTGAGCGCGAGAAAGGTTTGGTTCACGTCTTCCTCAGACACGAATAGGCCGCTGCTTTGAGAAAGGCCGCCGTGTTTATCCACGCAAAAGCCGTTCCCGCAGGTGTATACCATCAGCGGGCGCATGGATCTGAGCCTGATTTCTTCAATGTCGGCTGCGGTTTCTTCGTTGATTGATGCCAGAGCCGAGAAAACGGCGGCAGGCAGATACTTCTTTAACGCGCTGTTCCACGCTATCTTTCGTTCCATGGTTGATGTATATGCGGCGGTGAATGTGAACATGTCTCTATTATCGTTTGAACAAATGGATTTCATATTCATGTGTTGACTTGAAGGATATTGTATTGATATGATATCGATGTTAATATATGGTATGTCAATAGATGGGTCGTGTTACAGTCTTGATAATAACCCTACCGAAAGACGCAGTTATTCGCGTAGCGCATATAGTCCTTCGGCTTTATCAAGATAGGGTTTAGAATTGATTCACAAGGTGGTTATATGAAAATTCTTAAGCTATTCATCATTTTGTCTGTTTTACTTTTGCTCGCAGGGTGTTCAATACCGATTGCATCTCCGTCCGCTTATTCATCGTCTGCTTCGTCACAAGAGGTTTCTACCGCAGCCCCTGTGCCTTCTCTTGATGGCGGCTCTCAGCCGCTGTTTAATCCCGATGATGTTGACACAAATGTGTATCTAGAGATACAACAAACATTCTTAAAAAATTTATATAGCGGTGTCACTGCCGGATCACCGTATATCGGAGACTTGCTGGATGTCATGGTTGAGGAAAAGGCTTTGCAGCATTATTCGGCTATGATTACCGATATTCATAAAACCGACGATTTTACGTTTTCATTAACGATTGAGAAGATAGAGAAGAATCCCAAATTTGAATTGGGCGGAATGGGAACAGAACCTTTCCTCAACATTATTGGACCAAGTGAAACAGTTACCGTCAGCTCTGATGTTTACATCGTCCTCAATACCGTTGTTCAGGTACAAATGGACGAGAAGCTAAACGAGTATATCCAGCCGACTGACGGGCATTACTTTGATTTCTACACTTGCGGCAACGATATCCTGTTCATTTTGGAAGGCATGATGCCGTAGGCTCTCTCATTTTTGTAGATAAAACAAAGGAAGCGGCATTGTCTGTTCAGACAATCTCCGCTTCCCTTGGCTGTCAACCGAAGTCCTATAATTATTAATTCTAATTATTTCTATTCCTTCGCCCACCCAAACGAACGCTCCACCGCGCGTTTCCATCCCGCGTACAGCGACTCCCTTTGGTCTTCGCCCATCTGCGGCTCAAACACGCGTGCCACCTTCCACTGTGCCGCGATTTCGCTTTCGTCCTTCCAGAAACCGACGCCCAATCCCGCAAGATACGCCGCGCCGAGCGCCGTCATCTCCGTGATGGACGGTTTTTGCAGCGGTATGCCGAGTATATCCGCCTGAAACTGCATCAGAAAATCGCTCGCCGTCGCGCCGCCGTCCACGCGCAGCGTCAGCGTTTTTTGCCCCGCATCCTTCTCCATGCATTCCAGCAGATCGCGTGTTTGATACGCGATGGATTCGAGAGCGCTGCGCGCAATATGCTCCGCCGTCGTGCCGCGCGTCAGCCCGACGATGGTGCCGCGCGCATACATGTCCCAATACGGCGCGCCAAGGCCGGTGAACGCCGGAACCAAATACACGCCGCCCGCATCGGGCACCTGCACCGCAAGATCGTTCACCTCCGCGGAAGACTTGATGATTTTCAGCCCGTCGCGCAGCCATTGTATGGTTGCGCCGCCCATATACACCAGCCCTTCAAACGCATACCGCTTGCATTCGGGCAGCACCCACGCTAGGTCGGTCATCAGCCCGGTGTGGCTCATCTTGTACGTGTCGCCGATGTTCATCATCACGGCCAGCGCCGTGCCATATGAGTTTTTCGCCATGCCCGGCTCAAAACAGGCCTGCCCGAATGTGGCTGCCTGCTGGTCTCCCGCATCGCCCGATATCGGAATTTCCTGCCCGAAGAAAGCCGATTTACTCGTCATCGCGAGCACACCGCTGGAGGGCTTTAAATCCGGCAATATATGCTTAGGGATACTGAGCGCCGCCAGTATCTTTTCGTCCCATTGAAGCGTGTGGATATCCAGCAGCATTGTGCGTGATGCGTTGGAATAGTCTTCAACGTGCGCGGCTCCGCCCGAAAGCTTGTAGATGATCCACGAGTCGATGTTGCCGAACATCACCTTTTTTGCGTTCAGCTTCTCCTTCACGCCCGGCACATGATCAATGATCCACTTGATTTTTGAGCCCGAGAAATAGGCGTCGATCGGCAGACCGGTTTTCACCCGGATATACTCCCAAAGCCCCTGCTCTTTGAGCTGCTCACAGATGGCGGCAGACTGTCGAGACTGCCAGACGATGGCGCGGTAAAGCGGCTCCCCCGTGTCCCTGTCCCAGAGTATGGTGGTTTCGCGCTGGCACGAGATGCCAATTCCCGCAATCTCGTCGGCACCGACGCCGCCTTTTTGCAAAGCCTCGGCTGCGCAGGTCATCACCGTATCGATGTATTCGTTCGCATCGTGCTCCACCCAGCCGGGCTGGGCATAAATCTGCGTGATCTCTCTGTAGGAGGAGGAATGCACCTGCCCGTTTTGATCGAACAGAAAAACCCGTGTGCCCGTGGTGCCTTGGTCGACACCCATGATAAAACGCTTTTCCATACGTACCTCCGGGTATGTTTGTTATATATAAATAAGTTCGATTTTACATAAGAAAATCCTTCCGAAAGTTGGCGAATTGTATTAAATACATCTCAGTAAACTATGCCGATTTTCTAAGGCTTCTCCTCGAGGAGAAGCTGTCGCCGAAGGCGACTGATAAGGTGTTTGTTTTGACAGCATTTTTTGACACCGCATCCCGGTGCTTTGCACCACCTTCTCTTCTAAGAGAAGGTTTTCATAGACACAGCAACAACACGACTGAAGGTATTCTTTACAATTAAAAACCCCCTTCTTAAGCTTCAGCGCCAAGAAAGGGATGCTTATTTTAAAGAATCAACTCAATCTTTCTGTGTTTCAACAATGACGATTTCATTTCCATCCGGATCTTTTAGTCTTAATTCATAAGTCCCCCATTCGAACCTGACCGGCGGCTCAATAGCAAGGCCTTTTTTCTTTAATTCTTCGAAAGTATCATCAAGATAATCGCTGGAAAAAACAAATGATGTTGCGCCGCTTGCCGGGCACCCCCATTTTTGAGCATTCCAAATACAGATTGTCGGAGTGTTTTCCGCAAACCCGAAATTGACACCATCAGATTGATCGACGATCACGTTGATAATGGGAATGCTTAATACATTTTGATAAAAATCTATGAGCTCAGCCGAGTTATTTGAGAAAATATTTGTACATAAAAAGTTGTTTATCATATGCCCTCTCCATAACTAAGCTTTCTTTATTAAATCATTGTTTATTATATCATAAGACACCATTTGCAGGGAAAGTTTGCGAACAAAAAACATCCCTCTCTCAGCTGAGAAAGGGATGCTCATTTTCGTTATATTTGGTTTTGGTTAACGCTTAATTATTTCGCATCAACTTTCGCCATGTGCTCGATCAGCTCAAGCACCTTGTTGGAATAACCCCACTCATTGTCGTACCAGCTAATCAGCTTCACGAAGTTGGGCGAGAGCATAATGCCGGCTTCCGCATCAAAAATGCTGGTTCTGGCATCGCCGATGAAGTCAGACGATACAACGCTGTCTTCGGTGTAGCCAAGGATACCCGCGAGCGGGCCATCAGCAGCAGCCTTAACAGCGGCTTTGATTTCATCATAAGTGGTGGCCTTCTCAAGACGGACAGTCAGGTCAACAACCGACACGTCAGCCGTGGGAACGCGGAAAGCCATACCTGTGAGCTTGCCGTTGAGCTTCGGAATAACCTTGCCAACAGCCTTCGCAGCGCCCGTGGACGACGGAATGATGTTGAACGCAGCGCCTCTGCCGCCTCTCCAGTCTTTCTTGGAGGGGCCGTCAACGGTTTTCTGTGTGGCCGTTGTGGCGTGAACGGTGGTCATGAGGCCTTCAACGATACCGAAGTTGTCGTCGATAACCTTGGCTAAAGGAGCCAGACAGTTGGTTGTGCACGATGCATTGGAAACAACCTTCATGTCAGCGTTGTAAGAATCCTGGTTAACGCCCATAACGAACATCGGGGCATCAGCAGAAGGAGCCGAGATAACAACCTTCTTCGCACCGCCCGCAAAGTGAGCGCTTGCCTTTTCGGTTGTGGTGAACACGCCTGTCGACTCAACAACATAGTCTGCACCGCATGCGCTCCACGGAATCTCTGTGGGGTTCATCGCAGCATACACCGCGATCTTTTTGCCGTTTACGATGATCGCGTTATCGGTGTAGTCAACAGTCCCGTTGAAGCGGCCGTGAACCGTATCGTATTTGAGCATGTAGGTCATATACTCAGGATCGATGAAAGGATCGTTAATGCCGACAACCTCAATGTTCGGGTTGCTGACAGACGCGCGGAAAACCAGTCTTCCGATACGTCCAAAACCATTGATACCAACTTTAATTGCCATTTAAATTGTCCTCCCTTATAAGTTTTTATAATCTTTTGTCTTGATCTATCATAATCTATCAGCCCAGAAAATTCAATGCTTTTTCCGGCTATTTAAATCATATTTCCTAAAATCTGGCGCACCCTGTTACGCGGGATGGATCATGTTGCCTTTGTCCATTGTCGTTGAATCCACGCCGTATTTTTGCGCCTGACGGAACTCAAAGAACTTCTGTGCAACCTGCGGGAACAAAGCATACGACAGAATGTCTTCTTCCTGTTCCATCCACGGCTTCACTTCTTCTCTGAGCTTGTCGATCTCGGGTGCCAAGTCGTCGGCGGGGCGATGTGTAATCACAACGTCGTCACCGATGCACTTCTTGCGCACATCCGGATCAACCTCGGCAGGCAGACGGCCGTATTCGCCGCGCAGCAGCGCTTTGCTTTCCTTCGTCACCATCTTGTAGCGTTCGCCCGCGATAACGTTAAACACAGCCTGAGTACCAACGATCTGGCTGGTGGGCGTCACAAGCGGCGGATAGCCAAATTCTTCTCTGACGCGCGGAACCTCTCTGAGAACGTCGTCCAGCTGATGCAGCTTTCCGGCTTTTTCAAGCTGATCGAGCAGGTTACTGAACATGCCGCCCGGAACCTGATAAAGCAATGTGTTCACATCCACGCCGAGCACGCCCGGCTTAATGATGCCTTCTGCTTTCATACGCGCAGCCACTTTCTTGAAGTGCTCCGCAATTTCGCTTAACAGCTTAATGTCGATGCCTGTGTCGTACGGGGTTCCCTGCAGTGTGGCCACAAGCGCTTCGGTACACGGCTGAGCCGTGCCGTTCGCCATCGGCGAGAGCGCGCAGTCCACAATGTCGGCTCCGGCTTCAATGGCCTTCAAATAAACCATGTCGCCCGTACCCGTTGCATTGTGTGTATGCACATGAATCGGCACCTTAACGGCTTTCTTCAGTTCTGTAACAAGATCGTACGCTTCGTACGGCAGCAGCAGGTTCGCCATGTCTTTGATGCAGATCGTGTCCGCACCCATCTTCTCGAGCTCCTGCGCCAGCTTCACAAAGTAAGCGCGGGTGTGCACCGGGCTGATCGTGTAAGAAATGGCCGGTTCGCAATGTCCGCCGAACTTCTTTGTGGCTTCCATCGCGCGCTTCATGTTTCTTGTATCGTTGAGTGCGTCAAATATTCTGATAACGTCAACGCCGTTTTCAATCGCCTTTTGAACGAACATATCCACCACATCATCGGAATAATGACGGTAACCGAGTATGTTCTGTCCGCGAAGCAGCATCTGCATTTTGGTATCCGGCATGGCTTTTTTCAGCACACGCAGTCTTTCCCACGGGTCCTCGTTAAGGAATCTTAAGCAAGAATCGAATGTAGCGCCACCCCACGTTTCAAGAGACCAATACCCAACCTCGTTCAGCAGCTTTGCTGCAGGAAGCATATCGGACGTTTTCATACGCGTTGCCGCATGCGACTGATGCGCATCTCTTAATATTGTATCTGTAATATTCACTTTACCCATATATATAAACCTCCTTTTAACTTAATATCAGCCGAACAGCGAGAGCAATACGCCCGCCGCCACAGCACTGCCGATAACGCCGGCCACGTTCGGGCCCATTGCATGCATCAACAGGAAATTTCTCGGATTGGCCTGCTGACCAACCTTTTGCGACACTCTGGCTGCCATCGGCACAGCTGATACGCCCGCGCTGCCGATCAGCGGGTTGATTTTGCCGCCCGAGAGCTTACACATCAGCTTGCCAAGCAGCACACCGCCTAATGTACCGAAACAGAATGCAGCCAGACCCATCAAAACGATGTATATCGTTTGCGTAGACAGGAAAGTTGCACCGTTTGCGGTGGCACCGACTGTCACGCCGAGGAATATCGTCACAATGTTGATCAGCTCGTTCTGTGCTGTTTTGTTGAGCCGGTCTGTCACGAGACATTCTCTGAAAAGGTTACCCAGCATCAGCATACCAATCAGCGGTGCCGCAGCGGGCAGCAGCATTGAGACAAATATCGTGACGACAATCGGGAATATAACGCGTTCCGTTTTGCTGACCGGACGCAGCTGTTCCATCACTATGCTGCGTTCTTCCTTCGTGGTAAATGCCTTCATAATCGGCGGCTGAATAACAGGCACCAGCGCCATATACGAGTACGCCGCCACCGCGATCGGCCCCAACAGATGCGGTGCCAGCTTCGACGTTAAGAAGATGGCCGTCGGGCCGTCCGCACCGCCGATAATGCCGATGGAAGACGCTTCTTCAGGCGTAAAACCAAGCAGCAGCGCGCCTATAAATGCCACAAAGATACCAAGCTGTGCCGCTGCGCCTAAGAGCAGGCTCTTCGGGTTAGCAATCAGCGGCGCAAAGTCGGTCATCGCGCCGACACCGAGGAAAATCAGCGGCGGATAGATACCAAGCTTAACCCCTTGATACAGGTAATACAGCAAACCGCCGTTGGTATAGCCTTCGCCATGTGTCACGACGTAATTTGTACCCTGCTCTGCAACGTTGGGTGACGGCACAAGATTTAATATTTCTTTCGGCTGATCCATCATACCGGCTCCGGGCAGATTCGCGAGTATCATACCAAACGCGATCGGGACCAGCAGCAGCGGCTCGTATTGTTTGACGATAGCCAGGTACAGCAGTAAGCACCCAACACCCAGCATAACGGCCTGCTGCCATGTGATCATGGCAAATCCCATGCTGTTGACAAAATCAACCAGGGATTGACCTATATTAAATTCCATGTGTTGACCTCCTTATCACGTCGATATGCTACGACAGCACGGCCAGCACATCACCGGAGTTCACACTTGCTCCCTTGGTAACCTGCACCCCCACCACTTTGCCTGCAGACGGTGCCAGAATATCATTCTCCATTTTCATGGCTTCAAGTATCATCAGCACGTCACCTTCGTTCACTGTATCGCCCACGCTGACTCTCACATCAAGGATGGTGCCAGGCATCGGGCACTTCACCTGAGTGCCGCCGGCCACAGGCGCTGCTGCCGGAGCCGGAGCTGCCGCAGGCGCTGCCACAGGAGCCGGAGCTGCCGCGGGCGCTGCCACAGGAGCCGGAGCTGCCGCGGGCGCTGCCACGGGAGCCGGAGCTGCCACAGGTGCCGAGAAACCGCCAATTTCTTCCACTTCGACATTATAGCTGGTGCCATTCACGTTGATCATAAATTTACGCATAATATATTGCCTCCACAAAATTTTTAGAATCTGTTTAAAACCTGTTCGATACGACCTCTGGCACCCCATGCGGGCACGTTTTGGCCGGTACGCTTAATTGACTTGATCACAATGCCGTTTGCCGATTTGCCCATGCTGGCCGCCACAGCCGCAGTGATCACTGCAATCAGTGCATCGTCACTTTCAACCTTTTCCTGTATTGCTGGGGCGGGTGCCGTTTTTTTCTCAAACGATTTTGCCGCCGATATGTTCTGAGCCTTTTCTTTCTTCCTTGCAGCGGTTTTCTCCTTGCGCGCAGAAGACTTCGCAATCAAAGCGCTGGATATCTTGGGATATACGAGTGTGATGATAATCAGCGAGATCAGCCCCAAAAAAACGACCGCCAGACCCAGCACTGTGACACCGCCGCCAAGAGCCAACTGATCAAGTGCACTAACATTACCCTGAGCAGCTTTTGCAGCTTGATCTGAGAGATTTATAACATGTTCAAGCATGTTTCATATCCCCCTTCTTACAGCCTGGTGCTGTGCTTCTTGGGCAGTTTGTTCTCACGCTTGCCAAGAGCCAGCTCCAAAGCACCCACCAAACGCTGGCGGGTTTCTGAAGGGTAAATCACTTCATCAACATAGCCCATCTTTGCGGCTTCCCACGGAGACGCAAATGTTTTCGCGTATGTATCCGCCGCTTCTTCGCGGGTGTCGCCCGGAACACTGCCCTGCATAATGATGGCGGCAGCATCAGCAGACACGCAGGATATCTGCGCGTTCGGCCATGCAAAAGTCATATCCGCGCCCATCGCCTTGGGGGCCATCGCCACGTAGCCCGCACCGATGGCTTTGCCGGTAATCACCGTCAGAATCGGCACAGTGGCTTCCGCATAAGCACGAATCATCCGTCCGCCCGACGGTATCAGGCAGCACTGTTCCTGCGCTTTGTCCTTCACAAAACCCGGGGTGTCCGCAAAAGTCACAATCGGAAGACCAAAGGCATCACAGAAGCTGACAAATCCGGCTGCTTTCTCAGCACCCTTGGCATCAATCTCAGCGCCGGAAGCATTGGCCACCACGCCCACCGAACAGCCGTTGATACGCCCAAAGCCGGTCAGCATCGACGGCGCAAACGCCGCCTGGACATCAAAGAAGATGCCGTTATCCATCACCGAGCTGATCATCTCGCGCGAATCGTATGCACCTTCGTAATTCTGAATCAAGCGATTCAGATCATCCGAACAATCAGTCATCGGCGCATCCACGATATTGTTATCGGGCAGATACGTTAAAAGCTGCTGAACGGCATAGAATGTTTCGTTTTCGTTTGCACACTTAAAGTGAGCAAGGCCGGTTTTTTCGGCATGAACCGCAGCGCCGCCCAGTGCATTGGCATCAGGCGTTTCGCCCATTTCATTGAAAGCTCCCGGCGCGGTGGAATAAAGGCCGCTGATGCCTTCCGTCATAAACACGAAATCGCTTAAAGGAGCAAAGAATGCCGCCGTACCCGCACACTGCCCGCAAATTACAGTGATGATGGGAACAACGCCCGACAACTCGGCCATTTTTTTCATGATGCTGCCAAAGCCCTCCATAGCGCCGGCGCCCTCACCGATTCTTGCCCCCATAGAATCGAGAAGTGCCACAACGGGAAGCCCTGTTTTGCCTGCAAGCTCAAGCAGCTTGAAGATTTTGCGTGCATGCATGGTGCCGATAGCTCCGCCCAATACTGTGTAATCCTGAGAAAAGACATAAACACCGCGTCCGTCCACCGTACCGTAACCCGTCACAACACCCTCGCCCAATGCGCTGACCTCTTTAAGGCCCTCCATTGCGTTTGAGTGCTGAACAAACGCGCACGTTTCTACAAAGCTTTGATCATCCAGCAGCATGTTGATGCGCTCTCTGGCCGTCATCTTAGACTTTGCGTGTTGGGCGTCGTTTAGCTCTTTTCCGCCTCCGATGGATGCGGCTTGTCTTTTTTGAGCCAGTAAGTCAAACCCATTTTGTTCGCTCATGTAGTAAAACCTCCATATGAATTCTATAAAAAACTGTCTATATAAAAAAACAGCTATTAAAATACTAACAATTTACCCCGTATTCGTATTTCTACATCAATCCCCTATAATCCTTTATTTTTTTTATATTTGTTTATTTTTTCACAAATTATTTTATCATGAATCACTGTTATTTGAAAACATAATAATACCGAGAAGATTAAATTCTTTCTCAGTTAAATGTTTCCACTGACCGGGTTTTAAATTTCCCAACGTCAATCTTCCGATGGCCGTTCGTTTCAGATATGAAACCCGACACCCTACCGCTTCGAACATCTTTCTCACCTGCCTGTTTCTGCCTTCGTGAATCGTGATGTTCAGCGAAGCAGCGTCATCAAACCATTCCAATACGTTGATTTGCGCGTTAGCAGTCAGCCTTCCGTCAATCATTATGCCCTGTTCAAGCTTCTTAACGGCTTCGGGCGTGAGATTGCCTTTAACTTTTGCGTAGTAGGTTTTGTTTTGCTCGTGCTTGGGATGCGTACACCGATAAGCAAAATCGCCGTCGTTGGTCATCAGCAGCAGCCCTTCCGTATTGTAATCCAGCCGACCGACCGGAAAAAGTCTTTCGTCTATGTCCTTCACAAAATCAAGCACCGTCTTCCTGCCCCTGTCATCATGGCAGGTGCAAAGCACACCAGACGGCTTATTAAGCATGAGATAGACCTTGCCGCCCCTTGGCTGCAACTGTATGCCGTCCACGCAAACCGTATCCGTCTGCTCGTCAATTTCCATGCCGTGGCTTTGGATAACGATGCCGTTTACAGTCACCCGGCCTGCTTCCACCAGCGCATCCGCTCCCCTTCTTGACGATGCGCCGCACGCTGCAATAAATTTATTGATCCTCACAAAACCCTCCTTATTAACTTTTACATATCTGGCACCCATGCCTTTGTCCAAGATTTGAGCAGCCTGTTTAATTGGTAGGAGTACGAGTTTTCTCCCACCTGACATGTTGCCTGCAGCTCTACCGAGCAAAGCCGCTGCTCACCCAGCCACAAAGCCACCGAGCCGACAACCTGACCTTTATTGACAGGCGCAGCCACCTGCTGCTCCAAATTGACTGTTTTTTGTATCTGTCCATATTCCTCATCAGTCAGAGGATAACTGATATCAGAGCCGGTGTAAACAGGGAAGCTGTCTTGCATGCCATCAATCACGGCCACGTCGCCGATGAATTCGCCTTCCTTAACAATGACTCTATTTTTATAATTTTGAAAACCATAGTCCATCAGCGCCATGCAATCTTCAAACATATTCGGCGCGCTCAGCACCACCGAAACAAGCTGCATGCCGTCACGCTGAGCCGCTGCCGCGAGGCACCGGCCCGCTTCCTTTGTGAAGCCCGTTTTAATACCGTTGCCGCCTTCATAATTCCAAAGTATCTTGTTTTTGTTCTTAACAACGCGATCCCACTCATGCCCTTCCCATGGCAGCGTTTTATACTGCGTCTTCACAATCTCGCAAAAAGCAGGGTTTCTCATGGCATATGCGCTGATCAGCGCCAAATCATACGCGGTGGTATAATGATCTTTCACCGGCAGGCCGTTCGGGTTGCTAAAATGCGTATCATAAGCCCCGATCTCATGCGCTTTTTTGTTCATCATGTCTGCAAAAGCATCCACGCTACCGCCGATATGTTCGGCAATCGCCACTGCCGCGTCGTTGCCGGATGCCAGCATGAGCCCGTACAGCATGTCCCCCAGCGTCATCTTTTCACCGGCAGATAACCATATTGAAGACCCTTCAATACCGCTTGCATTGCTGCTGACGGTCACCACGTCATTTAAATTGCCGTACTCAATCGCAACAAGCGCCGTCATCACCTTTGTCGTCGATGCCATCGGCATTTTTTCGTGCGCATTTTTCTCGTACAGCACGCGCCCGGTGGCAGCTTCCAGCACAACGGCAGCGTTCGCGGATATCTGAACCCCTTCCGCTCTCGCGTTAGGAGTATTATAAGCAAATACGGCAGAAATGAGAAGTAAAACCGCCGTGAATCTTGCCAAATATCGCTTCAATTTTTTATTCCACCTCTTCTTCGTCTTGGCAGCGGCGAAACGCTTCTTTGATCTCCGTAATCACGTGCGGAACGGTTTCCACAATTTGATCAATCAACGTTCTGCCCGATACCGATAGCAGCCTGACATCACCCTCGCTGACAACTAAAAATCCGACAGGCGTAATGCATACGCCCGACCCGGCGCCGCCCGAAAACGGGTATTTCGACTCATCCTGTGAATTTTCTTTGGCTTCGCCATATTCTCCGCCGCCGGAAACAAACCCGAAGGACACTTTAGAGATGGGAATAATCGTGGACCCATCGGTGGAGATAACCGGATCGCCCACGACCGTGTTGACATCAACCATCTCTTTAATTTCGCTCATCGCTGTCTGCATGATATTTTCAATTGGATGCATAATACTTACCGCCTTATTTGTTTTTTGAAAATCATATATCCAATCATAATATGAACAGGCGAGACCTTGATTATACAGTCGGCATCAAGGCAAAGTGCCTGTTTAGAAAACTCAGGAACGATTGACGTTTTGAGTGTAATTTTTTTGTTTTCCCGCGTGGCGAATAGCGTGCCAAAAATTACATTCATCAGCCCGCTAAACAGTGCGGTAAGCAGCGCGTCACCCGTCCCGATTTTAAGTTTTATCGCGATGTCATATGCGGCTTTGGAATGAAGATAATTCAGCGCCTCCTTCGTGTTTGTTTTTTTATTCTTTTTTGGCGTCGATAAACGAATGACCTCTTTCAGTGAAATTTCAATCTTTTTGCCTTTCTTTTCAACGGCGTACAGCGTTAAGAGTTTGTCTTCTTTGCGCCGAATTTCAAATTCTTTTTTAATCAGCGGAACAGCAAACCATGTCACAGCTGCTTTGATGCAGTTATGATGAAAGCTCACCTTTCCTTTTACTTTTACCGACAGCAATATGACCAGTATCGCCGCGATGATTAAAACGGCTAAAATAAAAACAACGCCTCCTCAGCAGAATCGACGTTGTTATTATTATCTAATTAATGAATTAAATTCATGACTCTGCTTCACTGATCGGCGGCAGATCGTTCAGCGAATTCAGTTGAAAATGCCTTAAAAACTCGTCGCTGGTGGTATACAGCACCGGGTTGCCGAGTGTTTTCTTTTTACCCGCCCGCAGTATCAGCCCTTTTTCTATCAGTGCCGCGACTGAATAGTTGCTTTTTACACCGCGCACCTGCTCAATTTCGTAGCGCGTTATGGGCTGTTTGTACGCGATGATCGCGAGCGTTTCAATCATCGATTGTGACAGACGCGATTTTTTAACCGGCTGCAGCACACGTTCAATGTACGGCGCGTAAGCCATGTTAGAGCAGAGCTGCAGCTTCTCATCCACGCGCGTCAGCTGTATACCGCTGTTTTGTTCCTGTCTGCGGCTGATCTCTTCGTCAACAGCCTGCATAAGCGCAGACGGTTCTATTTCGAGTGCGGCAGCCAGCTCCGTTATGTTGACAGCGTCGCCCGACACAAAAAGTATGCTTTCGATTATGTTGATGATTTCTTGAGCGCTCAAACCGCAGCAACCTCTTCTTTCCTCGTGATAATGATATCCTGATAGCAGGATTCCTGAATGATCGATACCAGATTCCTGTGAATAAGATCAAGCAGCGCCAAAAATGTCACCGCCACTTCGAGGCGTGTGCGGCTTTGTTCAAAAAGCGAGAAGAACGACGCGCTGCCCATATGCCCAAGCGTTCTCATGATATAGCGTGTCCGTTCTTTCACCGTGAATATGTCCTTTTGTATCTGAACCTCTTCTACACGCTCATATTTCGCGTCCGGCAGCCTTTGTATCACTTCCCTATAGGCATCGCAAAGGCTTTGCAGCGTCATCTGCTCCAGCTCCCATTTTTCGTCTCCGAAAGAGATCTCCTCGGGCAGCTTGTAATACACGTCAAGGCCGGCCGTTTCGCGTTCTTTAAGCGCCAGTGACGCATCCTTATAAATTTTATATGCCTTGAGCCTGTCTATCAGCTCCTGCTCGGGGTCTTCCTCCTCTTCCTCCTGCACCGGCTCAGACGGCAGTATCATGCGTGATTTAATATAAACCAGCGTTGCGGCCATCTCAATAAACTCGCTGGCACGGTCCATCGATAACACGGGCATGTCGGCCACGTAATCAAGATATTGCCCCGTCACCTCCGACACGAATATCTGCTCGATATCGATGCGTGCGCGGCCGATCAGGTGCAGCAGCAGATCAAGCGGGCCTTCGAATTGTTCAATTTGAACTTTATACTCATTGTTCATTATCATCGGTTAAATAACAAACGGCAAGCCGAAAAGCCCGGCTACGCCCTGCAGAATCCACATCACCAGCGTGGAGATATAAGACCCGAGAGGTGTGGCATACAACACAATGATGAGCAATATAAAGCCGTACCTTTGGTAATTCATATAAAAGTTCGGGCTCACTCTTGCGATGTAGCCCTTAACCAAATGATGCCCATCGAGCGGCGGCACCGGTATCAGGTTGAAGAAGCAAAGCACGAGATTGATGCTCGAGATATAAAACAATATCGTATGAATAATGCTGACAATTGACATATTGCCAACAATACTGCCAAAAATGGGAAACACGCCCGTCACAATCAATATACATATGATGATGGCGGTTACGATACCGATTATGAAATTCATCGTGACCCCAGCAAGCGCCACAAGCACATTGGCTTTCTTATAGTTATAGTAATTTCTGGGATTGGTCGGCACCGGCTTGCCCCACCCAAAACCAAGCAAAATAAACGTAATCAAACCCATCACATCAAAGTGTTTTGTCGGGTCTAGTGTAATCCGGCCCAAATTTTTGGCCGTCGAATCGCCCATTCTATTTGCCATCCACGCGTGAGCCGCTTCGTGAAATGAAATGGCAATAACAATTGCTGGCAATATATAAAGCAGTTGCATTAAAAACCCTTGAAAATCACCGGTTTGTAAATAGCTTAGTGGCCTCATCAGCACGCTCCGTTTCTTTTGTATTCTCCCATCATTATAACTCAATTTCTGCCGGACAATGTGTCGAAAATGTAAACATAGGATTGTCCGTAAAAAATAAGCGCACCAAACAGGCACGCTTATTCGAATGGCTCATCAGGTTATTTGTACCCGTCAAATATCTGGCTTTTTTCTTTTTTGATCGCCGACACATTCGAGCGGTGATCTTTATCAATGGTTGCGCCAATCTTAATCCGCTTCAGCTGTTCGCTCATCTCGGCATAATCCTTGCTGAGCGCATCAAACTGCTCCTGCAGCTTGATCAGATCGTCCGCGACGTTGATGGCTGTCAGCACTGAGAGCGTATTGGGATTTAGATTGATATACTGATTTTTCAGCTCGGTCATCTTCCGGTCTACATATATCGCGACACGGTGAATGTATTCCTCGCTCTCAAATCCGGCCATCACGTATTCTTTGCCGCAAATCTTGACCATCGTACGTGTTTTTTCCATTAATTCCAACACCCCAATACTCTATTATGGCGACATTATATACCAAGATAAAGAACATTTCAATAACACAAGGCACAAAATGTAGTGTTATTTATTCATATTTCTACTAATCACGCAATTTAGCTCCCAGCTCGCGCCCGGCGGCGCTCACCACGGCATCCCGCGCCGCGTTCACCTCTTCATCCATCAGCGTGCGGTCTTTCGCACGGAAGACGATGTTGTAAGCAAGGCTCTTTTTGCCTGCGCCCAGCTTTTCTCCGGTGTATATATCGAACAACGACGCACTTTCAAAAAGCTCACCCGCGTTATTGCGGATGCAGTCAAGCAGACTGCCTGAGGTGACTTCGTCGCTGACAATCAGTGCGATGTCCCTCTCCACCGCCGGGTATTTGGGCAGCGGTTCGTATTTGACAACATCGTCCGCGGCTTCGCACAGCGGTTTTAAGCAGATATCCGCGACATAAACACGTTTGCTGATGCCAAACGCCGCCGCCACATCCGGATAAACCTCGCCGAATTCACCAAGCTTGCTGCCGCCCGCGTAAACCGACGCTTTGCGGCCCGGATGATAGTAATCCGCCGCATCGTTCATGTAGCGCAGGCTCTTGATGCCGAATGCGTCAAACAGGTTTTCGAGCACACCCTTGAGCGAGAAGAAATCCTCGTCACCGCATAGCGCAATGCAGATGTATTTCTTTTCTTCCGGCAGGTCTTTATCGTCGCTCGGCGGGCAATAGATGCGGCCCGCTTCAAACAGACGAATATCCGGCACCTTTTTATTGATGTTATTGGCAACCACCTTAAGCATATCCGGCAGAGGCGATGTGCGCATATAGGCCTGATCATCGCCGAGCGGATTAAGAATCTTTACCGCGTTTTTCAGCTCTTTCACGCCCAGCTTGTCAATATCCGTCATGGATCCGAACGAATACGTCACGCATTCATAGCACCCAAGGCCGCGCAGCATGACGCGCGCTTTATCCACCGCTTTTTCCTGCTCCGAATAAATGCCGCGCACCACCTCACCCGTCATTTCTTTCAGCGGTATATTGTTGTATCCGTAAATACGTGCCACCTCTTCGGCGATATCCTCGCCGAGCGACACATCGCCCCTGAAGCTCGGTATATCGCAGATCAGCGTCTGCCCATCCAGCTTCGTCGGTATGAACGCACGGTTAAGCAGCTCCGCCATGGCTGAAGGCGCAATGTCTGTTCCGAGCTTTGAATTGATCTTATCCGCACCGACAACCACCTGTCTCGGCGACAGATCTGCCGACAGAATGTCGATCTCTCCCGGCACAATGTCGCCGCAGCCCAGCTTCTGCACGAGGTGCAGCGCTCTGTCCATCGCTATTTTGCATCCGACCGCATCGATACCCTTGGAGAAACGCATCGCTGATTCCGTCTGCAGGCCGAGCGAACGCGCCGTGCGGCGCACATTGCTGTGCATAAACTTGGCCGATTCGAATATGACCGTTACCGTATCCTCTTTTATCTCTGAGTTCTCGCCGCCCATTACGCCCGCAATACCAATGGGGCCCTCTGAGTCGCATATCATCAGCATCTCGCCCGCCAGCGGCCGTTCCTTGCCGTCCAGTGTCACGATCTTTTCGCCGGTTTGCGCGCGCCGCACCACAATTTCACCGCCCCGGATGTCCTTATGGTCAAACGCGTGCATCGGCTGCCCGGTTTCGAGCATCACAAAGTTCGTGATATCCACAATGTTGTTGATGGAGCGCACACCCGCCGTTGTCAGCCGATCCTTGAGCCATTTGGGCGACGGGCCGATCTTGACGTTCGTCACGGCTCTGGCGATGTATCTCGGGCAAAGATCGTTATCTTTAACCTGCACTTTGATTAAATCACCGAGATGGCCGTTAGAAGATTCCGTATAGCTTAAATCCGGCATCGTCATGCCGATGTCGAGCGATGCGGCGCACTCACGCGCCACGCCGATAATCGACAGACAGTCGGGGCGATTCGCGCCCACTTCAATTTCGAGCACGGTATCGTTAAGCCCCAGCAGCTCGCGCAGCGGCATGCCCAACGCAACGTCGTCTTTAATAATCATAATACCGTCCACGTCAGCGCCCGGGTAATCTGCCGCGCCAAGGCCCAGCTCCTGCCCGGAACAGAGCATGCCAAACGAAAACACGCCGCGAAGCTTGCTTTTGGCAATGGTGATGCCGTTGGGAAGGCTTGCGCCTATCATCGCAACCGGTACCAGCGCACCCTCAAAAATATTCCTTGCGCCGCAAACAATCTGCAGCGTTTCACTGCCCACGTTCACCTCACACACGTGAAGCTTATCGGCATCCGGGTGTTTTTTTATGGTCTCGATGCGCCCGATAATCACACCGTTGAGCCCCGCGCCCAGCTCCTTGCAGCCGTCCACCGCGCTGCCTGTCATAATCAGCTTTTGTGCGAGCATGTCGGGCGATAAGTCTATATCCGTATAATCACACAACCATTTGTATGGTGCTATCATCTTTCATTCCTCCTATTTGAACTGCGACAGAAAACGGATGTCGTTCTCGAAGAGCAGCCGTATATCCGTAATGCCGTATTTGATTGAAGCGAGGCGGTCGAGCCCCATGCCAAACGCAAACCCGGAGTAAATCTCAGGGTCTATCCCGCAGTTTCTAAGGACATTCGGGTGCACCATGCCACACCCGAGCACCTCTATCATGCCGGTGCCTTTGCACACGCTGCAGCCCTGTCCGTGGCATTTGGCGCATGTCGCATCCACCTCGGCGCTGGGCTCCGTAAACGGAAAGTGCCCCGGCCTGAATTTGGTTTTGGTATCTTCGCCGTAGAACTCCTTCATAACGGTATCGAGCGTCCATTTCAAATGCGCGAGGCTGATATCGTGACCCACCACCAGGCCTTCAATCTGGTTGAACACAGGAGAATGCGTGGCATCCACATCATCGCTGCGGTAAACGCGCCCCGGACATACCATGCGGATGGGCGGCTTCTGGTTCAGCATCGTGCGGATCTGCACCGGCGATGTATGCGGGCGCAGCACGATATCCTCTGTTACATAGAAGGTGTCCTGCATGTCTCTTGCGGGATGCTCTTTGGGGATGTTGAGCATCTCGAAGCTGTATTTGTCGTATTCAATCTCAGGGCCGTCCATCACGGAGAAGCCCATGCTGACGAAAATATCGCGCAGTTCATAGTAAATGCGCGTAAGCGGATGCAAGCCGCCGATGCTGTGCTTTTTGCCCGGCAGCGTAATATCGATGGCTTCCGCCTGCAGCCGGTCTTCTTTTTCGGCGCGTTTCAGCTCGCTCGATTTGTCGTCAATCGCCTGTGTGAGCACATCGCGCACGTCGTTGACGTGCTTGCCAAATACCGGCCGTTCGTCTTCCGGCAGGTCTTTCATGCTGCGCAGCGACGCGGTCAGTTCACCTTTTTTGCCCAGCAGCTTCACGCGCACGGCTTCAATATCCGCAGCGGTGACGCAGCCTTTAATCTGTTCGAGCGCGCTTTCCTGCAGCGCTTTGAGTTGGTTCTCCATATTATCTCCTTCATCCTGCCCATATAAAGGCGGGTGTTCTGTACAATTGTTTGCTCCGTAGCCGATTCGCTTTCGCTCATTCGAAATCACAATGCAATATCGCACTACAATAAATTAAAAGCTGCGATAGCGGTCATTCATTCCACTGTCGTAGTGAACGAGTATATCGAAGTGACTACGGAGTGGAAAAGAATCTGTCTCAACAGATCCTTCGTCGCTTCGCTTCTCAGGATGACCAAAATAGTTGCTTTTCATAGCAATGACCAGATGTAACTTTTACATCACAAAAGGCTTCACTCCGTGATAAGCTGACATCTACAAGCGATTGGATGAGGTGTTTAATATTTAGTAATCCCCACATCCCGCGCATAAAGCCGACTTCTCCTGTCTGCAATGTCCCTTTCTAATAAATAAAAAAGGACAATCGCCTTGGGGCGAAAGTCCGCGGTACCACCCAAATTTGTTTTGCTTCTGCAAAACCTTATGCGCCTTTAACGAAGCGAACCGGCTCACGAAGAGCAGCTCAGCCTGTGAATATCCTCCGTGCGTGCAGCCGGGCGCTTACAGCCTTGGCGCTCGTCTCTTGTAACTGCATTCTGCTCGGCTCTTAATCAGGCATCTTAGCATTTAATGTTCGCATTATAGCACAGCAAAGCCAAACTTTTCAAGCCCGTATTTTATATATCAATATGCCGGCCGCTACCGCCGCGTTCAGGCTCTCCGCCTGCCCGTACATCGGTATGCGTATTCTGTCGGTGCAAATCTCAAGCATATTGTCAGACATGCCATGCGCTTCATTGCCGATAACAAGACAGGTTCTCTCTGGGTCCATCTCAAAAACCTCCGTGCCCTCAATGTCGGCACAGGCGATTCTGTACCCGCGCGCAAGCAGCCTTGAGGCGTATATAACAAGGTCCTCATACAACACGGGGATATGAAAGATGCTGCCCATAGAGGCACGAACAGCTTTGGGAGAAAAGCAGTCCGCACTATCCTCGCTCATCACCACACATGCACACCCGGCTGCGTCTGCCGTTCTGATAATGGTGCCGACGTTTTGCGGGTCCTGCACGCCGTCCAGCGCCACAATGAAACCGTCGTTTACATCGGCATGCTGCGGTTTCAAGGCCACCGCCGCAATATCCTGCGGTGTTTTGCAACTGCTGATGGCTTCCATCACATGCGGCTCTACCGCATAGACGCGCCGTCCCATGTTGATTGCGCGTTGCTCCAAATCCTTAAACTGCGTACCACTAACGATCAAACTGCTCAAAATATCCGGCATATGCGTGATCAGCTCGCGCACGCACTTTTCACCCTCCACCAAAAAAGCGCCGTGGGCACTTCGCCCCTTTTTGGACTTCAGCGATTTGGCCATCTTCACAAATTCGTTTTGTGTACTGGATATTTTACCTTCCACTTATGCCTCCGGTTCCTCAAGGAATATGTACCATGACGGTATGGTCGTGAAAAGATTCTTTTCACACATGGCATCCGAAATATTCAGCGTTGCATTATACAGCAACGCGTTTGTTCTGTAATAAAGCGCAATCTGCGGCATCT
The DNA here is from genome assembly GCA_023436525.1 of Bacillota bacterium. GTDB lineage: Bacteria > Bacillota > Clostridia > Christensenellales > SZUA-584 > SZUA-584. The sequence continues at coordinate 24,604 of JAEZIW010000076.1, forward strand.
GCGCCAAGAACTGTTCCTCCATGGCCGTGTACGCCGCTTTGATGTCGTCTTCTTTCAGCGCCGTGCTGCAATTGGCAAGCAGTCCGTCCAGCAATGGGTCTGTAAACCCGCCGTAATTGCACCGCCCCCCCGTTCCCACCATAAATGAGATATCGGGGTTTTGATCCATATAGAAGGTGCAAAGCGCCAAATCAAAGTTCTTGCTGTCAAGGCTAGATTTGTATACATCGGGTTCCTGAACGTCGATCTGCACATCGATACCGCACTCCAAAAGCTGCGTCTGAATGTTTTGTGCCACGTCCACACGGTATGTATCTTCGTTGTTGTTCGGAATCAGCAGCCTTATTTTCAGCTGGCTGACGACATCGCCCTCCACCTTGTCGAGCACCGGGTCTTCGTCCTTGTTTGTCCAGCCGGATAGCTCAAGCAATTCTCTCGCTCTTTGCTGGTTGTACTCATATAAGGTTGACGAACCGCCCGACAAATACGATTTTGGCAACACCGGATAGTCGACCGCCACCGCGTGCCCCAGCAGCGCCTTGGAGACCACACTGCGCTTATCCAGCGCATACGCGATCGCCTGGCGTATATTGACATCACCGAGCAAACCCGAGGTATTCGGTACAAGGCAGTCGTAATAATGTGTCATGTAATCATAATATTCTATCTGCTCAAACTTCTGATACGTATCCACCGTCAATGACGATGTCGTGACGATATCCAGCAGGTTTTGTTCAAACTGTGCCATTTCCGCGTCATGATCCGGTATGCAAATCGCCGTCAGCTTTTGGATATATGGGGCCTGCTTCCACCAAGACGGGTTGACCTCAAATGAAACCTGATCCTCCATATCCATTTCCGTTACCTGATACGGTCCGGTACCGATTGGCACAGCTTTATCGATATCTTTTGCTTCGCAGTACTTTTTGCATAGCACCGGAAATGTCATAAAATAAACAGCGGCATTCCCTGGCGATGTCAGCGTCACCTGCACCGTATTGTCATCGACCTTCGTACAGCCCGCAATCAGCGGCAGATTGTAAACGTAATTGGAATCCGCCTCATTGAGCGATTTAAGCTGATCATAGGTGTAAACCACATCGTCCGCTGTCATGTCGCCGTTTTCACCCTGCCATTTCACGCCTTTTCTCAAGTGAAATGTCCACACAGTGCCCGTCGCGTCCGTCTCCCAAGTTTCCGCGAGCTCCGGGTAAGCTTTGCCGTCCGCACCGATGCGAATCGGCTGCTCATAAATAAGCGACAGCATATTATAAAGCTCAACGTTCTTTGTTTTGAGTGGATTCAATGATGGGCTTTTCTGCGGCGCAGGAAAAACAATTTCTCCGCCTGTGGTGGGCTGCGCCTCTTTGATTACAGGCGGCAGCGTGTACTGCGGGATTGTTTCCTGCGGCGTATTTATATCGGGATTCACGCCGCATGCGCTGAAAAGCATCATCGTGAACGCTGTCGCAAAAAATACTATTTTTTTAAAATTCATCATACAAACCCTTGTATATCTGAAGGTTTCTTGTGACCTTCACAACATAGTTTTTAGTTTCCTCATACGGAATGTCTTTGAGTTCACCATCTCCCGCCCATTCAATCACTTTGTTCGGCCCTGCGTTGTAGCCGGCCATAATCTTGTTTTTATCGCCGTCGAACATATCGTCCAGATAACGCAAATACCAGCAGCCGATACGGATGCTTGTATCCGGCTGATTGAGCATCTCTTTTGTATAATCCGCTATGCCTATTTTTTCGGCAGCCCAGGCTCCTGTGTCCGGCATAATCTGCATCAGCCCCATCGCGCCGCGTCGTGATTCTGCTGTTTGATTAAAACCGCTCTCCGTGCAGATCACCGCGCTCACAAAATATGGATCCAACTGATACTCGGTACTGTATTTCTCGATTTCATCAACATATTTGAGCGGATAAAGCTGGTACACAATAACACTGCGCAGCAGCAGCGCAACCGCCAACACCAACACAACGCAAATTATCGTCCAGGTTTTGCTGCGGTGATGATTCTCTTCTTTTCTTCTTCTTTGACCGGCCATTTGTTACCTCACAATGAATGTTTTTTAAGCAGTTCATCCACGCGTATTTTCAGCTCGGAAATGCTGCTATTGTTTTGGATGATCTCATCGGCATAGGCTGCCATCGTTTCATCGCTGATTTGGCTGTCTATTCTGCGCTTAACCTCTGCCGCCGACAATCCATCCCTTTTAACCACACGCGCAATGCGCGTGCTTTTTTTTGCCACCACCAACCAAACAACATCCACCGTTTTGTGCATACCGGTCTGTATCAGCAATGCCGCGTCGATAAACACAGGCCCTTGCCCTTGCTGTGCGTATTGCTCAATGCGCTGCAATATCAGCGGATGCAGCGTTTTATTGAGTAAGTCTAACCGGTCATCATTGCTGAAAACCTCATCCGCCAGCTTCTTTCTGTCGAGCGATCCGTCGTCCAGAAAAAAGCTGCTGCCAAACACACGCCTCAATGCGGCGGCGCCCACTTCTCCTGGCATCACAACCTGCCTTGATACCTCATCCGCGCAAATCACATATTTGCCGAGGCTTCGCAGATGCTTCACAACTTCCGATTTTCCCGAGCCAATACCGCCCGTGATGCCGATTCTCATTTTGCGTCCAGCCAGTTCTTTCCGACGCCCACCTGCGCTTCGAGCGCAACGTCCATAACATAGGCGTTTTCCATGCATTCTTTAAGCAGGGCTTTCACCGCTTCCACTTCGTCCGCAGCTGTATCGATAACGAGTTCGTCGTGAACCTGAAGTATCAGCTTTGAAGAATACCCGCCTTCTTTCAGTTTATTCCAGACATCGATCATGGCGAGCTTGATGATGTCGGCAGCCGTCCCTTGAATCGGTGTGTTTAGCGCCGCTCTCTCGCCGAACGAGCGAACATTGTAGTTGCTCGATTTAAGCTCGGGCAGATAACGCCGCCTTCCGAGCAGTGTGGTGACATACCCGTCCGCCTTGGCTTTCGCAATAATACCGTCCATATAAGCTCGCACGGCAAAGAACCGTTCGAAATAGCGTCCAATGTAGCCTGCGGCTTTTTTAACGGGTATGTTTAAATTACGCGCAAGCCCGAAATCGCTGATGCCGTAAACGATACCGAAATTAACCGCTTTTGCGCTGCGTCTCATTTCATCGCTCACGTCTTCTATCGGCACGCCGAAAACCTCGGAGGCGGTGCGCGTATGAATATCCACGCCCGACGTGAAAGCGTCCTTCATCACTTCATCACCCGATATCGCGGCAAGAATTCGCAGCTCAATCTGTGAATAGTCCGCCGAGACGAGGCTTCTCTCTTTGGATGACGGCAGGAACAGGCGGCGTATCTCTCTCCCTTCCTGTGTGCGAATCGGTATGTTCTGCAGATTCGGTTCCTTGCTGGAAATCCGTCCCGTCACGGTGGAAATCTGCACAAATGTGGTGTGCACAAAGCCTTCGCTGTCGGCTATTTTTTTAAGCCCGTCAAGATAAGTGCTTTTAAGTTTTGTGAGCCTTCTGTATTCTATGATGCTGTCGATCACCGGATGTTTGCCCGACAGCATTTCCAGCACTTCAATATCCGTGGAATAGCCAGTTTTGCTCTTCTTGCCGGACGGCAGCCCCAGCCTCTCGAAAAGCACCTGCCCAAGCTGTTTTGTGGAATTGATGTTGAAATCGGAAAAGCCGCAAAGATCGTAGATCGTGGCTGTCAGCCCGTCAATCTCGGCGGTCAGTTTATCGTCGTAACCCTTCAGTTCATCCAGATCAATCCGAAAACCTGTCCGTTCCATATCAAGCAGCACGCGCATCAGCGGCAGCTCCAAATCGTGATACACCGGCCAAACGCCGTCCAGTTTCATGCGCTGCGTCTGAAGGCTGTGCAGTCCGTATATCGCAGCGGCGCTGCCCCCCAGCTGATACTTCTCAGCCAATTTACTTAATGAAAGCCCGGCTGATGACGGATCAATCGCGTATTCCGCAAGCTTAACATCGAACAGCTCGCCCTTTACATCCACACCGAAATCCGCGAGCATGGGGATCACGTTTTTAGCATCATAGAGCAGCTTTGTAACCGCACTGTCTTCGAGCAGCGGCTGCAGCGCATGCAATACCGTCTCGCGTGAAAAATCCAAATTGAGCAGCGAATGCTCGGATACAATCTCATATTGCTTATCTTTGGCGAAGGCAACGCTGATATTGTCGCCGAAATCGACAGCCAGTGTATTGTTTCGCCAAGCCTCTTCAATCACCGTTTGTAACGCGTCAGCATTATCTATACGAATGCTTTGCGTATCAGCCGTTTGCGGTTTTTCGGCAGGTGCGCCGATGCGCCTAAGCAGCGACGAGAAAGACAGCCGCTTAAAAGCAGATCCTGCATTGCTTTCCGTTAAGCCGGAGAAAGCGAGCGATGGCAGATCAACCTCGACAGGCGCATAAACATCAATCGTGGCCAGCTTGCGGCTGAGCCGCGCCAGCTCACTATTATCGGCCAGCTTGTCTTTGAGCTTGCCCTTAATGTCGTCGATATGTGCATAAACGCCGTCCATATCTCTGTATTCATAAAGCAGATTCAGCGCCGTTTTTTCACCCACACCGGGAACACCCGGAATATTGTCTGACTTGTCGCCCATGAAGCCCTTGAGATCAATGATCTGCGCCGGTGACAGGCGGTAGACTTCAAAAAGCTTCTGTTTATCATAAATCTCGAGCTCGCTGACGCCTTTTCGGGTTAGCATGACACGGCACGAATCGGATACGAGCTGCAGGGCGTCTTTATCGCCGGTCAGCAGCACCGATTCCATACCGTTTTCGTCAGCCAGCCTTGAAAGCACGCCGAGGATATCGTCTGCCTCGTAGCCTTCCTTTTGCAGCACCGTGATGCCGATCTCTTCAAGTGCCTTCTTCAATGTGCCAAACTGCGGTATCAGCTCTTCCGGCGTTTCCTTGCGCGTTCCTTTGTATTCGGCAAACGATTCGTGCCGAAACGTCTTGCCCTTCATATCAAACGCAATCGCCAGATAATCAGGCGAAAGCGCGGCCAGCGCGTTGATCAGCATGGAAAAAAAGCCGTAAACAGCGTTGGTGTATTCGCCGCTCGCGCTGGTCATCACTGTCTGCAGGGCATAGAAGGCCCGGTGCATCAGGCTGTTGCCGTCAACAGCCATCAATGTTTTTTTCATCCGTACTCCATCATCTTTTTGTTTGCGTTAAGTATACCATCATTTTGCATCAAGCAAAAGTGACTATTTCGTAAATACGGATGAAAACAGGGATAACCTAATCGGTAAAAAACGCAATGATGTTGTTGTTACTTTATCGCAGTGCTTTGCGACACTATCGTATATTTTAATAATCGACGACAAAGTGGAATGGAATCCTATATCAAATGCGTTTTCCCATAGGATTCCGATCCACTACGTAGTCAATCGTTTCACTCAATCGGAATGACATAGTTTGAGTCTCAGTCTCCATTAGTTCCTTTGTCATGCTGAGCGAAGTGTAAACGGAGTCGACTACGCAGTGGAAAAGCATCCCATGGTTTAGTGCTCTTAGCCATGAGATCTCAGCTAGTCGTCATGCTCAGGATGCCAATTTGTTGATTTGTTAAAATGTTAATAAATGGTCGCATCGATTTCGAAGAATCCTTAATGAATCTGCATTTCTATCTTCTTATTGATCAAAGGACAAAAAAAGAGTCGCGACTTGCATCACGACCAATGTAAAGGGGGTCTTAATATATTTTGTGAGGTCATTAATCATTATTACCAGATTAGTAACAAATATTCAAGCCCTATTCATCTTTTTTTGGAAAAAAGTCTGCCAAAGACACCGTTGACTCCTGTACAGGCGGAATTTCATAATGAAAATCGTCTTCTCTTGCAGTTTCTTCCTGTTTTTCAACGATCTTTTCTACGACCGGCAGCAAAGCTTTAATCGACAGGCTGATCTTGCGTTTTTCCGCATTCACTTCCAGCACTTTCGCTTCCACTTCGTCACCGACGCGCAATGCGTCTTCCACCTTCTCGAGGCGGTTTGCAGAGATCTGAGAAATGTGCACAAGGCCATCAATGCCGGCTTCCAGCTGTACGAAGGCACCAAACGGCACAATACGCACCACTTTGCCTTTCACAACATCGCCGACTGCATATTTTTCCGTGATAAGATCCCAAGGCTTTGGCATCAGCTGCTTGTAGCCAAGCGCGATCTTCTTCTTCCCGGAATCAACGTTCAGCACCAGCAGCTCAAGCTCCTGGCCTTCCGATACAACATCCGACGGATGCTTAACGCGGTTCCAAGCCATATCCGAGATATGCAGCAGGCCGTCTACGCCGCCGATATCCACAAACGCACCAAAATCTGTGAGACGTTTAACTGTGCCCTTCACCTGCTGTCCCTTGGTGAAGTTTTCCCACAGCTTCTTCTCGTTTTCCTTCTTCTCTTTGAGCAGCACGCCCTTATAAGACGCGACCAGACGTTCCTGCTTCTTGTCCGCGTCAATCAGCGTGACTTCCAGCTCTTTGCCTTCAAACTGCTTTAAATCTTCCACATATTTAAGCGAGAGATGCGACGCGGGAATGAACGCGCTGTAACCTTCAATCTTCGTTGTGACGCCGCCTTTAACGGCTTTCTTCACAGTACATTTGTAAAGCTTGTCCGTTCCGACAAACTCCTGAATCTTCAGCCAGTTCAGCTTCTTTTCAATACGTTTTCTGGAAAGCAATACATTGCCTTCGCCGTCGTTTAAGCTGATAACTTCCGCTTCAATTTCGTCGCCAATGTGGAATGCATCTTTGGGATTAATGTCTTCAATGGAAAGCTCATTGCGTAAAATGATACCGTCTGATTTATAACCTATATTCACACACACATCATCTTCCGTGACTTGTACGATGTTTCCAGTTACGATCTGACCCTTCTTCAGACGAACAACCTTCTCCAAACCTTCAAGGAACTCATCCTTTTCTGTTGCCGGAGCCTGCGCTGTCTTAATTTCTTCCTGCTCTGCTGTGGCTGTTTCGTCCGTGGTAGACCCGGTGTCAAGATTTGCGTCTACCATGTCGTTGGCTGCGGTCTCTTCAGTGGTGACCTGTTCACCCTCGGTGACCGGCAGCACTTTCTCATTTTCAATCATGTAGTCAAAAACCTCCCTAATCATCGTATCCGGTGTTGATGCACCGGCGACAATGCCTATTATATCACCTAAACGCATTTTTTCAAGTGATAGTTCACTTTTATGTTCAATATGATAAACATTTTTACAGTAGAATTTGCATAGTTCGTAGAGTTTCCTTGTGTTGGAGCTCTGACGCCCGCCAACAACGATCATCACATCGGCTTTTTGGGCGATTTGTCGGGCTTCGTCCTGACGCTGCTGCGTTGCGCTGCAGATGCTCATAAACGGCGTAACAACTGCAATTTTTTTCTCCAGCACATTCAATACTCTTCGCCAACGATCAAGCGTCATCGTCGTTTGGGCCACCACCACGCATTCATCAATCGGCGGCAACGCTTGCGCTTCGTCTTCCGTATACACCACGAAAGCGTCTTCTCCTGCCCATCCGAGTATACCGTCCACCTCGGGATGGCCCGCTTCGCCGATAATAATAACCGTTTTTTCTTCTTCCCGCGCTGCAATCACGCGTTCGTGAATGCGCTTTACAAATGGGCAGGTCGCGTCGATAAAACCGATACCATTTTCATTCAACTCGTTGTAAACCTGCGGCGTTGCGCCGTGAGAGCGAATCACCACGGTTTCACCGTCTTTTACATCATGGATGCTGTCAACACAGCGCGCGCCCTTATCCTCCAGCGTCTGCACCACATCTTTATTATGAATCAGCGGCCCAAGCGTGACGATATGGTTGTCTATATTCTTTTCGACCGCCTCGACAGCCCGCTTCACACCGAAGCAAAACCCGGCGTTTTTCGCTAAAATGACCACTTACTCACCTAAAAAGTTGTATTCTTTAAATCCTTCAGCTTGCTTTCCAAAAAATGCGTGGCGGCTTCGACAGATGCCGTATCTGTCTTGGGGCCGACATAGTCCACCAGACGTATCGGTTCACCGATGATTACCTTCATTCGTCTGAACAGCTTGAATTTCCCTTTCAAATAAACCGGAATCACCGGCGCGTCATTTTTCAGTGCAATCATTGATGTGCCCGGCTCAAATTTCGATATTTCTCCGCCTTTAATGCGCGTACCCTCCGGAAAAATCCCGAAGAGTTTTTCTTCTCTCAATATACGAAAAGCATGCCGAATGGCTGCAAGGTCTCCTTCCCCGCGCTTAACGGGAAACGCTTTAACCATCTTGAAAAAAGCCCTGGCGATTATGCTTTTGAACAACTCCGCTTTTCCCATCCAAAATATCTGACGTTTAAAAATAACCGCAATCAGTAAAGGATCCCAATAGCTCAAGTGGTTGGATATAATCACGGCTCTGCCTTTGATTCTGCTGTTCTTTTTCCCTATTATTTTCGGAAAGAAAAGCAAGTAAATGATTGGTTTTCCGATGCACCTGAATATTTGATAAAGCATAAACCTACTCCTGTCCGAGTTTTGACAAAACCAGCTTAAGAACCGCGTTAATATCGAGCCGTGTGGTGTCAATGAGAACGGCATCATCCGCCTTCTTCAGCGGGGCCAAGCTTCTTGACGAATCGTTGAAATCGCGCTGGCGCATATCGTCCAGCACTTTTTGCAAATCGGCAGGCATGCCGCTTTTTATCATCTCGTCATAGCGGCGGCGCGCTCTCTCTTCCACGTCGGCGGTGATAAAGAACTTGTATTTCGCATCCGGCAGCACAAAGGTGCCGATATCACGCCCATCCAGCACAACATCATACAGTTTGGCCACCTCGCGCTGCATGGCAACCAGCTTCAGCCGAACGCAAGGATGCGCTGAAATATCCGAAGCACCCTTTGATACCTCGGGGGTGCGAATAAAAGGCATCACATTCTCACCGTTCACCAGCACCCGCTGTTCGTCCTGCACGTAAACCGTCTGTATGTCGAGCGTATGTAAAAATGCTTCCACCTTGCCCGCATCCGCAATATCCACACCGGCCTGCAGCGCGGCATAGGCGACCCCGCGGTACATCGCCCCCGTATCAAGATAATGAATATGAAGCTCTTTGGCGATGGCTTTTGCGAGTGTGCTCTTTCCTGCGCCCGAAGGCCCGTCTATGGCTATATTGATCATATCACTCTGTGCCCCAGCCCAATGGCCACTTCGTTTAAATGCAGCAAGCCGATTCCGAAGAAAATGCCCACTGCCAGATGCTCGTCGCAGCGTGCAATGCCGATTTTCCCTCCCACATTGAGCCCGATGGCTTTGGCGGTGATTTGCGAGATGGCTTCTCTGGCCGCACCGGCCACCGCACCCTCTTCATGATGCGTCTCGCCGATAATTCTTTCACGTTTCGCGGCCACCACGCAGCATTCCACAATTCTCATCACCGACGCCAGATACTCGCCTCCGAAATCAACTGCGGCCACTTTAATGCCCTTTGTCGCGTAGCGTTCTTTGAGTGTGTTTTCATCTTCCCTCGAAGACGACAACGCAAGCCGTATTGCCGCTTTGGCGATTTCCTTGCTTCCCGGCGCCATTTTTGAACCTCCACGATTTATCATTTGGCTTATTATATATAATTTTTTGGCGTTTCACAATCATTAATAATCCGGTGATTTAAAAACGTTGACAGACAGCATTGGCTAAGTTGCTCTCCAATGCGGCAGATCGTATACTTTTGATATGCCGCAGCAAAACGCCGCTTTATCGCTCGTTCGTTACCCTTGTTAAACAATATGAATTATGGTATTAATTATATATTCTTTACAAAGGAATCATGACAATGCGCAAATGTCTTCTTGTTTTCGTCATTCTTCTTTTCGCCATGATGCTGCCGTCTTGCAGCGCGAATGATGGTCTGCCGACTGACCAAACGGAACAAAACACAGCATCGGCATCGGATGCGCAAGCCACTCAAAAGTTTGCCTCTCAGACGGTTGATAATATAAAAAACATGATTGATTATATAGAAGCGAACAACATCGCCGTGAACAGCTTCATTTTGATAAAAGACGGGCAGACAATGCATGAGGCCTATTTTAACGGAACAACCAAGGACACTTCGTCTCCTGTTTATTCCTGCACCAAAAGTGTCTTCTCCGCACTCGTCGGCATAGCGATTGATGAAGGCAAAATCGCAGGCGTTGATGAAAAAATAACCGATTTGCCGGGTATGGATCAATACAGCTTAAATGATGAATCAAAAAGCAGCATCACGCTGAAACACCTATTAACAATGAGTTCGGGGCTTGACCCCATCAGGTCGAACGGTTTTGAATACAAAGACAATGCTGTTCAATATATCTTGGATCAGCCGATTTTGCATGAAGCCGGAAAACAATTTGTGTACACGAATGCGGGGCCGCATTTAATTTCCGCGATCTTACAGCACGCGACCGGCGTGGACACCGCCGATTACGCGCAGCAAAAACTCTTCGGTCCGCTGGGGATTTCTGAGCCGCGCTGGCTTAAAGATGCTGACGGCCTGACGCTCGGCGGCTACGGACTGTCTCTCACACCTGAGCAATTGGCCGTTTTTGGCTGTCTGTATCTAAATGAAGGTGAATACAGCGGCAAGCAAATCGTTTCCAAGGAATGGGTTAAGGAATCCACAAGCTTTATGATAAAAACAGCCACCGATCTTGCAAGCGAGCAGTTTGGTTACGGCTACCTTTGGTGGCAGAACGGCTTCGGCGGCTATTCGGCGCGGGGCTATGCCGGGCAGTATATCTTTGTTCTGCCGGAATACGATGCTGTCGTTGTATTCACGTCAAAGCTGAGCGAGCCCGAAATCATGATACCTTACCAGCTCATGGAGAAATATGTGCTGCCCAGTCTCACTTGAGTCGTGTTTAAAGTGCCTTGTTATATGGTTATATATACGTTATAAGAGCTTATTAAAGCAGATGCAATTGAAAAGATAATTCTATGGGGGTATCATCGGTGGAAAAAATCAAACAACAAAACGAAAGCTTTAAATGCCCGGCCTGCGGACTCGATATGACGCACACCGCGGATACTAGCCTGCTCTCGTGTGTACATTGCGGCCACACCGAAAATGCCTGTGCCAGCAATACCGATCTCGTAAACTTTGATTTCGCCGCTGCCGAAGGCGATGCCGCGTTGCAGGATTGGGGGGCTCCTGTAAAGGTGTTGAATTGCCAAAGCTGCGGCATCAAGATGGTTTCCACGGAGGTTGACCCGCCGACAGGCTGTGCTTTTTGCACGGCAGCCTCGCTTGTCTCCACAGAAATTTCGCCGGGTCTCCACCCGGATGCGCTGATTCCTTTTAAAATTGATGCCGCAAATGCGGGGATAAAAATAGCCGAATGGATGGGCAAACGCTATTTTACGCCGTTTTCCTTTAAAGCGGAATACACGGGCAATCCTCTTATCGGTGTGTTTTTGCCTTACTGGTCTTTCGACGCGCGCGTAAACGCTTCTTACACCGGTCAGGCAGCTAACAGCTATACCGATACAGAAATCAACACGGTAACAAGCAGCGACCATACCGAAACAAAATCTAAAAAAGTGAAAAAGCTACGTTGGCGGTTTGTTTCCGGCAAGCTCGAAAAGAAGTTCAGCAATGTGATATTTAATGATGTCACAGCGCTTGATACAAAAACTTTGGAAAAGCTTGAGCCATATAAGCTCAATGAGCTGGTTAAATATGCCCCAAAGCACCTGGCTGGATATCAAGCGCTTCGCGGCAGCAACGGCCTTGCTGCCGTTTGGAACAAAGCGCTTGACTATATGGGCAGCACCGTGCGCACTGACGTGCTTCATACGGTAAAACGCGGCGCTGATGCTGTCGGAGCTATTAATACGTGCGCAGAATACAGTGATATTGCCTACAAACAGCTGCTGCTTCCGGTGTGGATATGGCCGTATCGGTATAAGAAAAAGGTTTATTATGTTTATATCAACGGACAGACAGGTGTGATTTTCGGACGTTCGCCAAAGAGCATCGTCAAATTCGGCCTGCTGGCTCTGGCTGCTGCCGCAGTGACAGCCGCGCTGATATTGTTTGTACTGTAGATAAGAAACCAAAAAAAGAGTCTGTCAGCAAGCCTTTAAAACTGCCGATAGACTCTTTTTTAATGGATTGTTTTAATGCCGGTTATTTAATCCGCTTTGCAGCGGACTTAAAAACGATGGCAAATTGCATTTTAATAATTCACGCTTGTCAGTGGACCTGCTTCGTAAGCGGCTGCGAACGAGAAAAGCATCTGTTACAGATTCTTCACCCGCACAGCGGGTTCAAGGATGACCGAATCAGTGACCATAGAAATGACACATGTTAGTCTGTCGACAGCCGGATAAACTTGCATTATTGCGATTGCGAAGCAGCCTGGCACACGATAAACAGCATCTTCATCACTATAACGCACTACATAGTATGCGATCAATTACGAAAATGAGTGCCTCGTATAGCAACAAGGGGTGTATGACAGGAGTCTTTTTATTTAAGCTGTCTGTTCTCTTCGGCTCTAAAAACCGCGATCCGCGCAATCAGCTCAAGCGGCAGCGGCTTGTTGTTCGGAAACTGTATCGCGCCCTTGGATGTTTTGTAGTCGCTGAGCTCTTCCTTGAAAGCCTCGATACCGCTTGGCGCGGGATAATAACCGATATGGTTTTTAAATACGGCGAAATGCACAAGGTTCTTTTTCAGAAAAAACGTCGGCATCCCATAGCTTATTTTCTCCGATGCATCGGGCACCGCCTGCTTCACCGCGCTTCTCACAGAGATAAGCCGCTCCTGTATATCCGCCGGATACTGAGCGATGTAGGCATCTATCGTTT
>JAEZIW010000127.1 GCA_023436525.1 Bacillota bacterium
GGTTATGTGCGCCTCGGTATTCTCGTCAAAATACCTTTGCAGCTTTGTCACCTTTTTCGTGACGAGATCCTTTAAGTAATCGGACACTTCCATGCCCTTTCCTGCGATGCTGACGCGCATAATTCTGCCCCCCTCTCTATTGATTTTATATCCCATTTTTTTGGGATAGCTTTGTACTATTGTACCTCCATTTTGAGGTTCATAAACACAAGCTTATAGATATAATTATTCTTCGGCACGATGTTTTTTTCCTGCCGAATTTAAAATGATATGAAAGCTTTACGGTTTGTCCACATTTTTTTCGTCGTTGTGTAAAAAAGGGTAAATTAAAAGCCGTGCACCCGGAGATCGACACGACATTCCAAGAGGTATTCCGGCAGGTTGCTCGGAGCAGACTGATCCGAGGCACACGGGCAGATCCGCTTACTGCTGCTCCCGTCAGGGCCTGACAGGGTTCACGGTTGTCCGTTGCACGGGGCCCACTCTTCAACGCCCCTTACCGACTCCATACCTTACAATATCGTGCCTCAAACCGGGGATCCAACCCTGCTGTAGCGGATTGCAGGTTCAGGGCACCGCTAGCTCCCCGTCTGGCACGGCAAACTTTTTTATCTATTATGTTGTTATTCCGGCGCTCTATTCAAAGTATTTATGCCGGACAATGCATTCGCTGCGTTCAGGCCCCACGCCGATCATACCGACCGGTGCGCCCGTTTCCGCTTCGATAAACTCAATATAGTCTCTGGCGGCCTTCGGAAGCTCATCGTAGCTTCTGACATGCGAGATATCATCGCTCCAGCCCTCAAATTCGCGGTATACAGGCTTAGCCTTTGCGATATCGTCGAGCGAGGCCGGATAGTCCTTGGTGATCTTACCGTCTATTTCATACGCGGTGCAAACCAGCACCTTGTCAAAACCGCCGAGAGTATCCATTCTGGACAGCGCGATGGACGTGATGCCGCTAACGCGCACCGAGAACCCGACGATCACAAGATCGAGCCAGCCGCAGCGGCGCGGACGCCCCGTTGTGGCACCGTACTCATGCCCCTTTTCGCGAATCGCTTCGCCGGTTTCATCGAGCAGTTCGGTCACAAACGGCCCCTTGCCCACGCGGGTGGTATACGATTTCACCACACCGACCACCTCGTTTAATGCCGCCGGCGGCAGCCCGGTGCCCACGCTCACACCGCCCGAAATCGGGTGCGACGAGGTGACAAACGGATAGGTTCCAAAATCGATATCGAGCAGCATGCCCTGAGCGCCTTCAAAAAGCATTTTGCTTTTCTTTGCATACAGGCTGTGGCACAGACTCACTGTATCGCAGATGTACGGTTTCAGCTTCACTCTGTAGCCAAGAAACTCTTTGAGTATCTGGTCATAATTGAGGGGATCTTTGCCGTATATCTTCGTGATAATTTCGTTTTTCTCATCAACGGCTTTGCGCAATTTTTCCGCAAACGTATCCGACAGCAAATCGCACATACGAAGCCCGGTTCGCGCGGCTTTATCGGTATAGCATGGGCCAATGCCGCGCTTGGTTGTGCCAATCTGCGCATCGCCCGCGTTTTCTTCGGCCAGGCCGTCGAGCACTTTATGATACGGCATCACCATATGCGCTCTGTCGGAAATCTTCAGGTTCTGCAGCGACAGCCCCTGTTTTTGGAGCATCTGCATCTCTTCGATCAGACTGCCCGGATCAACCACCACGCCGTTGCCGATAATGCAAAGCTTGCCGTCGTATAAAGACCCGGCAGGGATCAGATGCAGCGTGTATTTCACATCCTCCACGATAATCGTGTGGCCGGCATTGTTGCCGCCCTGATAACGAACCACAACATCGGCATCATTCGCCAGATAATCGACGAAGCGGCCTTTGCCCTCGTCTCCCCATTGCGCTCCAAATACTGAAATGCCCGGCATGTCAAAAAACTCCTGATCAAATAAGATGATAAAAGCGGGGTCTATCGCATCCCCGCTTAAGTCCTACGTTATCGTATCAGAAAATATCTGATGCGTCAACTCTATCCTTATCTTATATATGATAATTTCTATATATTAGCAGGCCGTTTGCTAGCCCTCTTTGAAGAAATAGCTGCGCTTGTCTACCATGTCATATTTGCCGATATCATATTTATCAACAAACATTTGTTTAGATATTTTCGCCTTTTCCTTGAACTCGCTGTAATCAGAAAAGACCTGCATTGTTTCGGGCGCGTAATCGTAAAAGAAAAAGTACAGGCTGCTGTCGACCGAACGCCCGATGCCCGCCGCCAGACTTTGCTCGTCGACCACGCAAATGGGCCCCGGCGGCAGCCCCTTGTATGTGTACGTGTTGTAATCGCTTTGCACCTTGATGTCGTCATTCGTCAGGTACGGGCGGCCGTACCCCAGCGCATACTCGACGGTAGCACAGCACTGCAGCTTATCCCCCTTATTCAAACGGTTCAGCAGTACCGCCGCCGCTTCTGCCTGAAACTCATCGCTAAGACACTCCCAATCCACAATAGACGCAAGCGTCAGCTGTTCATACGCTGTGAGACCGTTCGGCTCTGCACACGCTCCCAGCAGGCTGTCGAAGCGCTGCTCTGCCCCGGTTATCCACAGTGCCATATAATCGCTCAGCGTTTCGTTGATGACTTCATAGCGGCCCGGTACGATGATGCCCTCCATACGCCGAAAACCCGTAAGCGAATCGCTGATCAAGCGGCTTTTTGCCTCAGACAGCATCTCTTTCACCGGCTCCTCTGCCAAAGCAAACACGTCGCAAAGCTGCGGTATGATATCGCGCTCGAGCGTATCGCCGCCGCGCACCGTGATGGTGCCTTTAACGGGCACCGGCGTTTCCTCAGGCGTTTTTGTCGGGACCGGTTCTTGCATCGGCTGCTCTGTGGGCTGCGGCGCTGCCTTCGGCTCGGACACAGCCGGAGCCGTTGTCACCACGAGTGACGGGCTTTGGGTGCAGGCACCGGTAAGCATTGATGCACATATGATTGCTGATATGAGGATAACTTTTCTCATCAATATGTCCTTTAGCTTTTTTGTTATTATAGCACGGCATGGCAGTTGACTCAAAGATGGCATTTTTGTGTTATACTCACAGCGAGGTGAGCTAATGAAAATAGACAGGCTGATTGCGATCGTCACCCTTTTACTGCAGGAAGACAAGCTGACGGCGCCCGAGCTGGCACGACGGTTTGAGGTGTCGCGCCGCACAATCACCCGGGATGTTGATCATCTTTGCAAAGCCGGTATCCCGGTGACAACGGCGCAAGGGTATGGCGGCGGTATTTCCATTGAAAAAGGCTATTCTCTTGATAAAACGGTTTTCACCAAAGATGAGCTGCAAACGCTTTTTGCCGGATTACAAGGCATGAGCAGCGTAACCAGCCCGTCAAGCGCCAACCGGCTGCTCGAAAAAATGTATAGCCGCCACACTGTGACGACTGACTGTTTCATCATCGACCTGGCGTCATTCTGGCGGCCTTCGCTGACGCAAAAAATCGAATGGCTCAAAGCGGCCATACTCAACCGGCATCAGGTCTCTTTTCGGTACGAATACAGCAAAAGCGAATGCAGCCGCACGATTGAGCCGTATCATATCGTTTTTAAGTGGTCGTCTTGGTATGTGTTTGGGTACTGTTTAATCAAGCACGATTTTCGGCTTTTCAAGCTGAACAGGCTTTGGGATTTAGCGGATACAGAGCAAACTTATGCACCGCGCTGCATTCCGAGCGATAAGCTGAATTTTGATGATCATCTGACGCAGGCTCAAGCGCATTTAAAAGCCGTTTTTTCGGCCAGTGAAAGATATCGGCTCATCGATGAATATGGGATCGACTGCTACACCGTCTCAGACAACAACGAGCTTTTGTTTGAGCGTGATTTTGCCAGCTATGAAAATATGCGCGAATGGATATTGAGCTTTGGCAGCAAGGTCACCGTTTGTGAACCGGCGGAACTCAAGCAGGATATCATTACTGAAGCGAAAAAAATATTAGCGGCTTACAAACATACATGACACACTGGTGTCCTGTTCCTTCTGTTATCATTCAAAATAGAAGTTAAATAATCACTGAAGGAGTAAAGTCTATGCTAAAGTTTGATGCAGTGGGTTTGTTCGTTAACGATATGACCGCAATGGTAACATTTTACGGTGATGTACTGGGTATGAAAACGGATTGGAACGGCGCGCCCAACGCGGAATTGGAATCGGGAACCATACGGCTGATCATGTTCAGCCGAGCTGATTTTGAGGCGATGACCTCCAGATCGTATGCTTATCCGTCCGGCACCAACGGCACGCTCGAGTTGGCATTTGCACTGCCTGCGTTTGAGGATGTTGACCGGGAATATGCCCGCGTGATTGAGGCGGGCGCCATGCCCATTTTTCCGCCGACCGATGAGCCATGGGGACAGCGCACGAGTTATGTGGCCGACCCTGACGGAAATTTGATTGAGATCTCCTCGTTCAATTTGGGCTGAGCGGCAAAAAAACAGCCGGAGGCTTGCATTGACTTCCGGCTGTTTTGCTATTTGTGTTTTATTGTTTTCCCGCAGCAATCTGCGTCATCACCTGCTTAATCTGTTCGGTATTCATCGACCCGATGGCCCCGTAGGCAATATGTCCCTCCGCATCGAACATAATTTGGCTCGGGAATGCGTTGATACCGAAATCATACATGACCTGCGCATCAGGGTCGAACAACACAGTCATATTATCATAGCCCAAATCCTTATACCATTTGGTAAAATCCTCAGCGCTCATTTCTCCACCAAAATCGGGCATCACCACGCTCAGCATCACAAAGTCGTTATCCTCTCCCGCCAATTTATCTTGGTCAGGAAGCGTCGATACACACACACCGCACCACGATGCCCAAACACGCAGGTAAACCGCCTGTCCCCGATAATCCGATAGCTTGTGTACGTTACCGTCCATATCTTTAAATTCGAATTCATAAACGACGTCTTCAATAGACGGTTCTTCGGTTGCCTCAGGGGTCTCGCCAGGTGTCTCAGCCGGTTGCTCAGATGCTGTCGGCGTTGCCGTTTCCGTCGGTTTCTCTTGATTGGTTCCGCAAGCTGCCAGCGACAGCGTCATCAGCAGAGCCGTCAAAATAACCATTATCTTTTTCATAGAAATCCTCCTTTACGTCAGCGTATCGATGAGCAGATAGATGCCCATCGCCACAATGATCAACCCGCCGACAATTTTGATCGTTTTCAAGTGCTTATACAGGTTTTTGATTTTGCTGAGCAGCGTGTCTGAAAACAACGCCACGATGAAAAACGGAATCACAAAACCCAGCGCGTACACAAGCAGCGTGAATACCGCAACGAGAATCCCCTGCGGCGTCGCATAAAACAGCACGCTGCCAAGCGACAACCCCACACACGGTGTCCAGCCAAAAGCGTAGGTGAACCCCAGTATAAACGCGCCCAACGCACCGCTGCGGTTCTTTAAGGCAAACCGCTTTTCGCGCATCAAGAACGGTATGTTCACTATGCCTGTTTGATAGATGCCGAAAAGTATCACGATGATTGAGCAGGCAATCAAAAACCCTGCTGAGTTAATAAACTGCCCCAACGCACCGAACGCGAGACCGAGTATGGAGAACGTAACGGCAACGCCGAGCGCAAAAGCGCTGACGCGCCAAACAGACTGCGCATAAAAAGTCAGCGGCCCAATTTTTACTTTCTTTTGCTTTTCTCCCACCGATCCGATCAATGTGGATATAAAAACAGGAATGACGGGTAATATGCATGGCGAGAAAAATGCGGTAAGTCCCACCAAAAATGCGCCGCCGATACCGGCTATAGACATAAGCTCCCTCCTCGTTTCAATTCTGCCCATAACAGGCTGTCATCATAGTTTTATTTTATCCGTTTTTTCTGTATTTGAAAGTATCAAAGTCACCGATGCACCTATACAAATCTGATGAATTTTAGTAGAATGGTGCTGTTCCGTATCATTTACATATTTATTTATAATCATATTGGAAAGTGGCAGGGATCGCTTATGTATTATATCATTTTTAACCCCACTGCCGGCGCAGGACGTTCTAAGAAAGTGATGCAGGCAGTTGAAGCCCAACTCAAGCAAAAAGCCATTCCGTATCAAATCGCTGAAACAGAGTATCAAAAGCATGCCGCTCTGCTCGCCCGTGAAGCCATCGGCAAAGGCTACAGCGGCATTCTATCCGTCGGCGGCGACGGCACGCTGCTGGAAGTGGCCGGCGCACTTTATAACACATCCGAAACGCTGGGTGTCATTCCGGCGGGCACCGGCAACGATTTCCGGCGCGCCATCAGCGTTCCGAAGGATCCGATAGAAGCGCTTGAGGTAATTCTCGGCGGCTTCAGCCAAAAGGTCGACATCGGTTTTCTCGGCGATGATCTGCCGTTTATCAATGTGGCAGGCACCGGTTTCGACGTTGAAGTGATTCGCAATCTCGAAAAAGTTCGTCGGTCTTTCACCGGCGGCTTCGCGTATTTTCTGGCGATCCTGTTAACGCTCTGTAAGCATAAAAGCATCGATATGACACTTAGGGTTAACGGAGAAAAGCTGCATCGCAAGGTGCTGCTGGTTGCGGTGGCTAACGGAAAAGCTTTTGGCGGCGGCCTTCAGGTCGCCCCGGATGCGGATGTGACAGACGGTCTGTTTAACGTTTTAATCGTGAATCAGGTTCCGCGTCGGCGCATTTTGATTGAGCTTCCCAAGCTGAAGAAAGGGCGGATTAAAGAGATATCCGTCTCGGAGCAGCTCACGTGCAGCCAAATCGAAATCGTTGCGGATCCGCCTCAATATTTTGAAATTGACGGCGATGTCATCGGACAAACACCCGCCACGCTCACGGTTAAGCCCTCGGCGCTTCGTGTGTTTTGCCCTCGCCCCTAAGCAAACGCTTCAATGCAGTTTAACAGACGGCTCTTGCGGGCCGTTTTTCTTTTGCCCGCCTTATGGTATAATCGTTTTATATTTGATTATTGAGGTGTCATGTGTACACAAATAAGAATACAAAAAAGAAGCATCGCCTGTCGCGTAAAACAATTTTCTTCTTCAGCGCCATAGCGCTGGCTGCTGTTGTTTTGCTGACCGGTATTATCGTTATTTTAACGGCCGGAAAAGACCTGAAAGACACGATGAAACAGATGCCGTTTCCAGCGGGCTCCGGTCATTACGTTATCGGCCGCAACATTGTTTATAACGACAACGATCTGCTGACATGTGCCAACAGTTCGCTCGGCACAGTCTGGCAGTTAAGGCTTTTCTCCGGCGGGCTTAATTTTACCGTCAACAACAGCCTTATTGCCGCCACGGGTCAGGGTGTGGTGCAGGTAATCAATGCAAACGGTGAGCATCGGTTTTCCAAACAGCTGGACGGCGACATCGAATCGGCCAGAGTCGGCAAGGACATGGTGGCCGTGTATATTCAGCAGCATCTTGAAAACAAAACGCCTGCGTATATCATCGTGTTTGATCTTGCGGGTGAGCAGCTCTTTTTACTGGATGTTACCGACAGACACGTGCTTGATTATGGTTTTGATGAAATGAGCGACGCGCTTTATGTGCTGGAGCTGGATGTGTCGGGCAGCGTCCCTGTGTCTTGCATCTCCACATACAAACCAAGCACTCAGGCCATCACCATGATCAAAGAACTTAAAGATCAACTGGTCAGCGCCGTGTATTGGATCAACGGCAAGATCTATGCGATCGGCACCAATCATCTCACGGTATACCAGCCTTTGAGCTCAGACGACAAACAGTTTATCACATACGGATGGATGCTCGAAGACGTCTATCAGTCGGATGATCCCAAGTTTGTGTATGTTCCGTCCGGCAGTGATAACATGTTTGATGTCGTGCGCATCATAAGGCCTTCCGGCAGCGAGATAAAAATCAATCTTCCCCCAGGTGTTTTTCGAATTCTGCATCACGGCGAAAAGATATATTGTTTTGCAAACAAACAGCTTTTCGTTTATACTGGGGAAGGAAAATATTTAAGAACGTACGATTTTCCGTTTGAAATTACCGGTGTAGAGCGTGCGGTTGATGAACAGGTCTTTATCGAGCATGACGGCTCAGTGTCTATGATGCCGCTGCCATAAAGACGCTTTGGAGGAATGCCATGAATCTGGTAACTGTCGTATTGATATTGCTGATACTGATCACGGCGCTTGAGGGAATTCACCGCGGCTTTTTAAGATCCGCATTTAACCTCGGCGCGTTTTTTCTATCTGTCATTACCTCGTATCTCTTCTACCCTGTTGTGTCATCCGCCGTTAAAGCCAATGAGTCTTTATTCGGCTACCTGACCTATTACGCCGAGGGTGCCGAAAAAATCGCATCGTTTGAAAACTCACAGCTTCTGGTGAGCCAATTGTCTCCGGCTCAGCTTAACGACATCATTTCAACATCTGATTTATCTGAGCCGTTTTCGTCGCTGATACGCCAAAACGTTGAGGCGAAGGCGTTTGCCTCAAGCGGTCTGACAACAACCATCGGTGACTATTACAATATGACCATTGTATCGGCGGTCGTCAATATTCTAGCTTTTCTGGCCGTTTTTTTAATCGCGCGTTTGATATTTGCGTTTGTGCTGGGGGCCATCGATTACACGGTGGAGTTTCCGGAATTGCGTCAATACGATCGGACAACCGGTGCACTGTTCGGCGTGCTTCGCGGTGTGATGTTCTGCTTTTTAATTATGACCGTGGTCCCCGTTGTGTTTCTCATCATGCCTGTTGAAAAGATTACCGATTACTACAATGCCTCGGCGCTTGCACGGTTCTTCTCCGATAACAACTTCTTTCTGCATTTTATACGCGGCGTCGTTTAGAAGCACACAGCATTATGAGGCTCCCGGGAAATACCTCGGGGGCTTTTTTTGTCCAAAGAAAACCCCCGGCCATGCCGGGGCAAACACCTCATCAGTTGCTAATCGGCGACAGCTTCTCCTTAAAGTAAAGCCTAAATATGCGCTAAGAACGCATAAATGCATTTGATAAGACTCACACCTTCAAGGTCAGTCAGCAACAGACTTTTGCGGCTGCCGATTGTTGGTCCACCTTATGTCCATGCCAATAAAGGGCTATGCTGTATGAGCCCCCGGACGTGACCGAGGGGTCAAATGTTTCACGTGAAACTTTTTTATACTTTTAGACGTGTCAATGTTTCACGTGAAACAATGTGAAAAGCATCGAATTATGTTTCACGTGAAACAATCAGCACCTTTGATTCTTAGCGTGTTTTGGCTGACGATAATAAAAAACCACGCACAAGGCGTGGTGATAAGCAATTTTTTATTTGTTTGTCATCAGAAAATCGAACAGAGAGTTCAGCTGTTCTTGGTTATAATACTGAAGTATGATCTTGCCGCGCTTTAAATCCCCCGCGATTTGAACGCGTGTGCCGAGCGCTGCCGTCAGTGTTTTCTCCGCCTCTTCAATTTCCGGTGCCGTCTCCTTGCCCGCAGCAGCCACCGGAACTGTTTTGCTTAATGTTTTGATCAATTCTTCAGTCGCCCTGACGGACAAGCCCTGCGCGATTATCTTCTGAGCCAAACGCTGTTTATCCTCGTCTCTCTCAAGCGCCACCAGACAGCGCGCGTGCCCCGACGACAACTCACCGGCAATAACGAGGCTTCTCACGCTTTCCGGCAAAGAAAGCAGCCGTAATGTGTTGGCCACGGCACTGCGCGATTTTCCGAGTCGGCTGGATAGCTCGTCTTGCGTCAGGTCGTGTTCATCCATCAGCATGCGCATCGCCTGCGCTTCCTCAATGGGGTTTAAATCCTCTCTTTGCAGGTTCTCCACCAGAGAAACTTCCATCAGCTCAGTCTGCGAATATTCTTTGACGATAACAGGAACTTCTTTTAATCCGGCCAGTCTTGCTGCACGGTAACGCCGTTCCCCCGCAATAATCGTGTATCGGCTCCCGTTGGCCTGAACGATAATCGGCTGAACGATGCCGTATGTCTGTACCGACTGTGCGAGTTCTTCAAGCTTCTCGCTGTCGAAATGTTTTCGCGGCTGCGCCGCATTCGGGTCAATATCGTTGACACTGACCGTTTTAATACCGTCGGCTCTTTCCTCAGCGGTCATGGAAGACGCATCTTCTATCAGAGCGCCAAGGCCTTTGCCCAGTCTTTGCTGTTTCATGAATGCCCGCCACCGCCTTGCAGTATCTCGTTAGCCAAATCGTTATAGCACTGAGACCCAAGACACGCCGCGTCATATCGAATAACGGGCAGCCCAAAGCTCGGCGCTTCCCCAAGCCTTACGTTTCTTGGAATAATGGTTTGATAAACTTTGTTCTTGAAATACTTTTTAACTTCCTCCACCACCTGAATTGACAGGTTGGTGCGTCCGTCGAACATCGTCAGCACAACGCCCTCCACCTCAAGGCTCGTGTTCAAATTCGTTTTAACGAGCTTAATCGTATTGATTAATTGAGACAGACCCTCCAGCGCATAATACTCGCACTGTATGGGAACGAGTATTTTATCGGCTGCTGTCAGCGCGTTGATTGTTATCAGCCCGAGTGACGGCGGACAATCCATAAAAATATAATCATAATGATCTTTGACGGGCTTCAATGCCGTTTTCAAAATTTGCTCGCGGGCCATGCGCGAAACCAGTTCCACTTCGGCGCCCACCAAATCGATATTGGCCGGCAGAACATCAAGCGTGTCAATCATTGTTCCGATAATGGCTGTTTGAGCATCCGCATTGTTAATCAGTACATCATAAACGGATGATTTAAGCATACTTTTTTCAATACCGAGACCGCTTGTCGAATTGCCCTGCGGATCGATATCAATCAAAAGCACACGTTTTCCCTTCTCCGCAATGCAGGCACTTAAGTTAACAGCCGTTGTCGTCTTGCCAACGCCGCCCTTCTGGTTGGCAATGGCGATTATTTTCGACATATGGTTTCTCCTCCGTTTCATTGTCATCATTATAAAGCAAAAGCGCCCGGTTGGAAAGAGTGCCCTTTGCAATTCGTGCAAAACCACTTATGCTTTGATCCTTTTAATGAAAGTTGTGAACAAATTGTATCATCACAAAGAAACTAATGGCACAGTTAATGAAATATGGTATACTAACCCTTATGAAAATATCAAAAAAACAGATAATCTGGATCGCCGTATTGCTTGCCATACTTGCCGCGTTGGCTGTTCTTTATTATATCGGTAAAAACAACGGCTGGTTCACACTTTTTGAATCTCAGGAGAAGCTGCAGGAATACGTTGCGTCCTTCGGTGCCTGGGCACCTCTCGCTTTTTTTTTACTGCAGTTTTTGCAGGTTATCATTTCTCCGATTCCGGGCAGCGTTACCACGCTGGTGGGCGGCGTGCTTTTCGGGTTTTGGAATGGCTTCCTGCTATCATTCGCTGCAGTTTTTATCGGTTCTCTGGGTGCTTTTCTGCTTGGTAAAAAATTCGGGCGCCCGCTGGTGGAACGTATTGCGGGCAAAAGCATTGTCGAAAAATATATGGACTCCGTCTCTTCCAGACAGCGCATCCTACTGATACTGATGTTTTTGTTTCCATTTTTCCCGGATGATGTGCTTTGTTTGATTGCCGGCTTAAGCGCAATGAGCCTTCCGTCCTTTGCGTTGATCATGATACTCACTCGTCCTTGGGGCCTAATTTTCTCAGCTTTGGTGGGGTCGGGCGTCATTTCTGTTCCGGCATGGGCTTGGTTCGTCATCGCTGCTGTCGCTATCGCCGTTTTCGTGCTGGCATCAAAATACGCTCCTCTGATTGAAGAGCGTATACATAGCTGGATCAAAAAAACGTTTCAGAGAAATAATTAGCCGTTGCTTGTTTTCACAGGAAGAACGAGATACAAATAACTATCGCCCGATACCGGATGAATCACACACGGACTGATATTCGTGTTAAAATCCATCACAATTTCATCATCCGCCGCTTCCTTCAATACGTCGAGCAAATACCGCGCGTTAAACGCAATACTTAAATTCTTTCCTGTCAGTCGAATGTCCATTTCTTCTCTGGCTTTGCCCACTTCTGAATCGGATGTAATTGTCATGTTGTTGCCGTCAATCGCCAAATTCACAAGATTTGTTTTCGACTGCCGTGCCATAATACTCGCTCTTTCAAGACTGCTGAACAGATTTTGACGGCTGACAATAATGCGTGTCATAAAATCACTCGGCAATATGCTTTTGTATTTAACGTAATCGCCCTGAAGCACGCGTGTTACAATCTCTATGTTATCACTCACGATTCCGACCATATTGTCTGTGGTATAAACTTTAATTGTGCTTTCATCGTCGGGAATGATGCGAGCCACTTCTCTCATCGATTTAGACGGCACCACAACGTCTTTGTCGTTATGCTCGGTTCCCAGCGCTTCTTTTCTGATGGCGAGCCTGTATCCGTCGAGTGCCACCATTTTTAAGCTGCTGCCGCCCAACTCTATCAGCAGCCCAGTGAGTATTGGTTTTTCTTCACTGGCCGACGAGGCAAACACTGTTTGATCGATCATGCTGACCAGCTGCTTTGCGTAAATGTGAAAACCATCTGCCGTATCGAACTTTGGAAACGCGGGGTACTGCTCAGCGTTCATATAGCAAAGCGTTGTTCTGGAATGGCCGCATTCAAGCACCACGTTGCTTCCTTCGGTATATATGCTGATATCGCATTCTTCAAATTTGGCAAGCAGCTCGCAAAACAATCTTGCAGGCAGCACCACATCACCCGTTTCAATGACATTAGCCGGATTGATGCATTTGATTGCCATGGTGCCATCATTACCATATAATGTTAATTTATCGTCACTTGCTTCAAGCTTGATACCTTCCAGCAAATAGACGGGAGATTTAACGGCAACGGCTTTGGCGGCAATGTTCGCATTCTTCTGCAGTTCGCTTTTATTACAAATTATCCTCATATGCGGCTCCTTGGACCATTTTTTTATCTACATGGTATCACTGCTTAATTAAATAGTATTAGCAGTAGTAGTGTATGTTGATAATGTGGATATCGTTTTTTTGGCGGTTTTAATCGTAAAAAACCGGCTTGACCGTCGCCTTTTTATTTGTGATTCTCGGTGTATCTGGTGTTGATGCGGCGGGGATGAAAAAAGAGGCGGTTAAAGGACCTCAGATTCTATCAACATTGTATCCACTATTCTTTCAGCTTTACAATAAAGTCATCCACAAGTGTTTTGGTTTCTATATTCGTCTGCACTTCATTTTCTATTTTCTCAAATGCGTGTTTAACGGTGGTGTGGTCGTTCTTGCCGTAAATCTCGGCAATGGCTTTGTACGACAGATCCATCAGCTTGCGCGTCAGATACATCGCCATTTGACGCGGATACGCCACACTCTGGTTTTTCTTATTGCTTGTAATTTCATCTTCCGATATCTCGTAATACTCACAAACCGCCTGCAATATGTGCTTCGACGTGATTTTTTTCGTATTTGTCGTCAGAAAATCACGAATCGCAATTTCAGCTTCAACAATGTTGGGTGACCGGCCGTTCAGCACGGTATACGCGATGATCTTTTTTAATGCGCCTTCAAGAGACCGGATATTCGACGAGACCTTTGTCGCGATTAAATCAAGAATCTCCTTGCTGACTTCACACTTCAAGGATTCCTTCGAAGTGATATCGTTCGCCTTCTTTGTCAGAATAGCGAGCTTTGTTTCGTAGTTCGGCGGCTGAATATCCGCAATCAGCCCGCCTTCAAAGCGCGACTGCAGCCGCTCCTCCAGCCTTGCGATTTCTTTTGGCGGTTTGTCAGACGAGAGTATGATCTGCTTGTTGTTCTCGTGAAGATCGTTAAACGTGTGGAAGAATTCTTCCTGCGTACTTTCTTTGCCCGCGATAAACTGAATATCGTCGATCAGCAGCACATCCGCTTTTCGGTATTTTCTGCGGAATTCCTCTGTTTTGGATGTACGGATCGCATTGATCAGGTCGTTTAAAAACGGCTCGCTTTTAACGAACATGACGGTGGCGTTGGTGTCTTTGCTTGATATGTGGTTGGCAATCGCCTGCATCAGATGTGTTTTTCCAAGGCCGGTTCTTCCGTATATAAACAGTGGGTTGTACGTGAGCCCCGGGTTATCGGCTACGGCTCTGGCGGCGGCATGTGCAAACTCATTTGAGCTGCCCACCACAAACGTATCAAACGTAAAATAAGGGTTCAGCGTGGAACGAGAATTCGATGTATTCTCGTTGTCGGCTTGAACGGCTGCGGGCTGCTTTAGCTTCGATGCTTCTTCAGTGTTCAGAAAAAAAACATTGATATCCTGCCCGAAGTCCAAGGCATCCGCCGCATCCGTCATGGCATTAACGATCAATGTTTTATAGCTTTTTTCCACCAGTTCCTTGTGAATGGGGTTCAGTGTCTGAAAATAAAAATCGCTGTCTACATTTTTAACCGGAGATAGCGTTTTAATCCAAGTATCGTAACGGACACTGGCCAGTTCCTGTTTGAGTATTTCCAAAGCTTTTTCCCAAATAACCAAAAAAGTGTCCACAATAATACCTCAGAACTTTTATATAATATCAAATATAATTAATTTTAGAACAAAACGCCATAAAACTAACAACTCATCCACAGGGTTATCCACATATTGTGGATAACTATGCGCTCATAATATAAATATTATTCTATCATAGAATAGACGTGCACTCAACATACAAACAAATAAAAAAAGCGCTTAAGCGCATTAGCAGGCCAGCCAAGCAAAACCGCCGGTCACAGGCTTGCACAGTTTAGAATCAGAAAAGACGGCGTGCAAAATTGAAATTCTGCAGATAATAATCCGACAGATCGCTGACGGTAACGCAGTTGGCGGAGGAGCTGGCATGAATAAAAAGGTTGTTACCGAGATATATGCCGGTGTGATTAATTCTTGGGCTCAAGTCAGACTGGAAAAACAACAGATCTCCCGGAACAAGCGCGCTGATCTGTGATATTTTCGTCCAGCTTTCAGTTTTGGATAGGCCCGAAGCACTGCTGCGCTTGACGGAAAACCCTGAGCATCTGAGCACGTAGCTGACAAAGCCGGCACCATCAAATGCATCCGGCCCCTCCGCATCGTACACATAGGGTTTTCCCAACTGAGCGTTGGCATAGTCAAGCATTGTGGCCGCCGAGGATTTCGAGCTGGCCGGTGTCTCGTCTGTCACCCTGTTGTTGCCGTCCCAGTCAAGTGCGGTATCTGAATACAGCTTGGCGCGTGTTTCTTTGCCAACCTTGGCATCCACAGAAAGACCGTTTCTGGCCTGAAATTCTTTGATCGCATGAAGCGTCATTGTGCCGAAATATCCGGTGGCGGCTGTGTCTTTCAAATACCCAAGCTTAATCAGGCGCAGCTGCAGCATCTGCACGTCGCTGCTTTTTTCTCCGTAACTGATACAATACGATTTTGCGGTATCTGATTGAAGCAGTGCCAGCGTTTCGGCACCTGTGATGCCGTCGGCCTTCAAACCGTTCATGCTTTGGAAAAGCCGCACCGCCTGTTCCGTAACCGGGCCATAGTAACCCGTGATGCTCGGATAGCTGTAATACTCGAGTTCTTTGAGTCTATTCTGGATTTCAGATACTGATGCGCCTTTGTCACCGGGCACAGGGCAATTCGGATCGGTATCGCCCGAGATGTAGGTGCGGTTGTTGCGGGCGATTTTAAAATCCTTGCCCATGATTGATGCCAGCGTTTCCGGCCCGGCTTTGCCGTCGGCAGTCAGCTCATGTGCCGTTTGATAATCAATCACGGCTTGCTGCGTGCGTGTGCCAAAATAACCTGTCGCTGTTCCGCTGAAAAAACCGAGCTCTATGAGTTTGTTTTGCAGCGCCAGCACATAATCGTCCCGATCACCTATTTTGAGTATCTGATAGCGTTCCGCGGCAAAAGCGGGTAAAGGAAGAAACGCCAGTATCAATAAAGCGCAAAAGATAAGCAAACTCAGTTGTTTGCAGGTTTTGAGAGACAGATTTCGCATCATAGTTTAATTATAGTGGTTTAAAATGTCGGCTGCAAAGGACGTATGGGTGCATAGCAAGGCAAAATGATCATCCAGATATGATTATTACGATTATATTACGGTTTTATTAATATTAATGTAAATACGTCTTGTTTTCGCAAGGACTTGAATAATAAGAGGAAATCAACACGATTTCGACACGAAAAGAACGGCATGTCCACAGGGTTATCCACTTTATCCACAGGGATTACACATTATATCCGTCCATGTATCAACAGCGGCGGCTGACTCTGTGACGCCAGCGTAAGGCAGCTCATCAATCTATCGGCCGCTTGCTTTTGCGTCGTTTCGTCGTTGGCATGAATTTCGAAGAGCACATCGCCCTTGCTTATTGCATCGCCGATGCGTTTTTTTATGATAAACCCAACCGCCGGATCGATGGTATCGTCTTTCGTGATACGCCCGGCACCCAATATTCCGGCAGCTTCGCCGAGCCCTTTACAATCGGTGGCGCTGAGGACCCCATCAACGCTGGAATACAGCGGGGCAACGATGCGCGCCCGCGGCATTAACGAGGTATCATGAATCACGCGGCGGTCGCCGCCCTGAGCCGCGATGATATCGCCGAGCTTTGTAAGCGCACGGCCTGAATGCAGAGCGTCGTAAAGCATGGATTTTGCGCTGTCGTCATTCGGCGCAATGCCCGCAAGAGTCAGCATCTGCGAGGCCAGTGCAAGCGATACCGTCAGCAGATCGCCTGTCGCTCTGCCCGCCAGCACATCTATCGCTTCAATCACCTCCAGCGCGTTGCCCACGGCCAGCCCAAGCGGCTGGCTCATATCGGTGATCAGCGCAGCGGTTTTCCGCCCGGCCATTTGCCCGATGCTCACCATCGCCTCTGCCAGCGCCTTTGCGTCCGACTCATTTGTCATGAATGCGCCGCTTCCTGTTTTCACATCCAGCACGATGATTTGCGCGCCCGCCGCCAGCTTTTTGCTCATGATGCTGCTCGCAATCAGCGGAATACTCTCCACCGTGGCGGTCACGTCGCGCAGCGCGTACAGCATTTTATCGGCAGGGCATAGCCGCATCGTCTGCCCCATCACCGCCGCACCCACGCTTTGCACCTGAGCCAGAAAATTGTCCATGCTGAGCGTAACCGACATGCCGGGGATCGATTCGAGCTTGTCGAGCGTACCGCCCGTGTGGCCAAGGCCTCGGCCCGACATTTTGGCCACCTTTAAGCCGCAGGCACAAACCAGCGGCACAACAATGAGTGTGGTGGTATCGGCCACTCCGCCCGTTGAATGTTTATCGGCCACCAACCCCAAATCGCTGAAATCTGCCATGTCGCCTGAAGCGGCCATGGCCTGCGTGAGCCAAACCGTTTCGTCATTATCGAGGCCGTTTAAAAAAGCGGCCATCAAAAAGGCGGACGCCTGATAATCGGGAATCCGCGCCGCAACGTATTCGTTTACAAAAAAACGAAGCTCATCATCGGTCAGCTTTTGCTTGTCTCGCTTTTTGGCGATGATATCGTACATTCTCATAAAAAGTCCTTTCAGTGGCCGGCCGTGGCTTCATATTCAGTGCGCAGCAGGCCGTAGCAGAGAACATCCTGAACGACACCCATACGGATATGATGCGCGCGCA
Organism: Bacillota bacterium; assembly: GCA_023436525.1. GTDB lineage: Bacteria > Bacillota > Clostridia > Christensenellales > SZUA-584 > SZUA-584. The sequence continues at coordinate 17,623 of JAEZIW010000127.1, forward strand.
GACAGCCCTCGGGTAAAAAACCGTTTTTCTCGAGCACGCGCTGTGAGGCTTTGTTGGGCATAAAGCAGCGCGAATAGATTTTTTGAATACCGAGCATTGTAAAACCATACCCTATCGCAAGCCCTGCAGCGGTTGTCATCACTTTCTTGTTCCAATACGGCTCGCCGAGCCAATAGCCCAGCTCCGCGCGTTCATGCTCCGGCTCGTGCACCAGCCCGACCACGCCCATGAATCGGCCGCCGCCGATAATGGCAAACACGTGCTCGTTTTCGGTCGCCTCCACATAGTCTAACCAAATTTGCGCGTGCTCCAGCGTATACGGAAAAGGCAGATTGGCTGTCATTTGCGCAATTGAAAAGTTGTTGGCCAAACGGGCAACATCGGGCAAGTCGCCGCGATCGATACATCTGATGCTGATATCCATGTCACATTCTCCCATCTAGATAATTCATCATATCACAAATCCGGCTCGCAGAAAATAAGCATATTGTCACCTATATTGCGGGCGCAAGGCGTTGCAAGTATAATACTGATATCAATGAGAGGCGGAGAAAAGTATGACGTTTACCAAAATGCACGGGCTCGGCAACGATTTTCTGGTATTTAAGGACGACGGGCACAATCGAGACTGGCACGGGCTGGCGCTAAACCTATGCCGCCGCCGTCTGAGTGTAGGCGCTGACGGTATTCTCGTGGTGCTGCCATCAAAAACGGCGGATATCCGAATGCGCATATTCAACCCTGATGGCAGTGAGGCGGAAATGTGCGGTAACGGCATTCGCTGCTTTGCCAAATATGTTTATGATCGCGGCATTGTAACCAAACGGCAAATGACGGTGGAGACGCTGGCAGGTGTGATGCGTCCGCATTTGAAATCGGAAGGCGGCAGCGTCACCGAGGTCACCGTGGATATGGGAAAACCTCAGTTTGACCGCGCGTGTCTGCCGATGACGGGTGAAGGCAGCGCGTTTGATGTGCCGATAGCTGCAGCCGGACAGGACGTCACCATCTCCGCGCTGCTGATGGGGGCACCGCACGCGGTGGTGCTCACAAAAAACATTGATGCATTGAATACGGCAGCGCTGGGGCCTGCGATAGAAAACCACCCGATATTCCCCAATCGAATAAATGTCGATTTTGTGCAGGTGATGGACGCGGACAACATCCGTGTGCTCACCTGGGAGCGCGGCGCGGGGTTCACGCTGGCCTGCGGAACCGGCTCTTGCGCAAGCGTGGTGGCGATGCACCAAAAAGGGCTGACCGGCCGCACTGTCCATGTGCATCTGGCTGCCGGGCAGCTATATATTGAATATTTAGAAGATGGCCGCGTGATGATGACAGGCCCCGCGCAAGAGGTTTATACCGGGGCGTTAACCGGGTTATGATACCCGGCTGCCTTAAATTCCTCTCCGGTATTTTTGCCGAAAAAGGGGTCACGTTATATCTGGTGGGCGGCTATGTCCGCAATATGGTGCTCGGGCTGCCCGGCGGCGATTTTGATGTGTGTTCCTGCGCGCTGCCCGATGAGGCGGCAGCCATTGCGCGCGATGCGGGTCTCACCGTTATTGAAAAGGCTTTGTCGCTCGGTACGGTGGAGCTGCGCATGAAAACGCAAAACGGCTGTGACGCGTTCGAGCACACAACATGGCGGCGCGATTACTACCCGCCCGGCGGCGATCACCGCCCTTACCGCGTTGAATTTACAAAAGACATGGCTGCGGATGCGCAGCGGCGAGATTTTTCCGTTAATGCGCTGTATATGAACATCGAGACCGGCGAGATTTTTGACCCCACCGGGCGCGGGATGGCTGATGCCACGCACAAAAGGCTCAGCGCGGCGGCGGCTGACCCCAACATCACAATACGTGACGATGGCCTTCGCATTATGCGTATGGCGCGGTTTGCGGCCGAGCTGGGATTTGATGCGGCGGACGACCTGAAAAAGGCGGCTGAGCAGCACGCCGCGCTGCTCGGCGATATTTCCGCGGAGCGAAAATGGATTGAGCTGAAAAAAATACTGCTGGCAGATACCAAATACAACGCGGAAACCGGCGGCCCGCTGCGCGGCTTAAAGCTGCTGCGGGAAACGGATGCACTGCTTTATATACTGCCGAGGCTCAGCGAGGGCAGCGGCATCAGGCAATCGGAAAAGTACCATGCCTACGATGTGCTCGATCATGGTTTTTATACCTGCGCGGCGTCACCGCCGATTTTGACATTGCGTCTGGCGGCGCTGCTGCACGATATCGGCAAGCCACAGGCGGTAAAGACGGGCGGAAACATGTACGGGCACGAAATCATCGGAGAGCAGCTGGCGCGTGATGAATTGAACAGCCTCAAGGCGGACAACAAAACAAAAGCCGACGTGCTGCCGCTGGTTAAAAACCATATGTTTGATTTGGAAGGCAAGGCAAAGCCCAAAACCATTCGCCGACGTGCCGTTCTGCTCGGCAAGCATGGGTTTGAGCAGTTGATCGCGCTTCGACGCGCGGATGTGAAGGGGTCTGGCCGTCCTTTTGAATCAATCGCTTCGGCGGACAACTGGCAAAAAGAGATGGAACGGATGGCACAGCAGCGTGTGCCCTGGTGCGCAGCTGAGCTGCAAATAACGGGAAACGATATCGCTGCGCATCTTGGCATAAACCCGTCGCCGGTGATTGGGCAGATTTTGCGGGAACTGCATCAGCATTGCGTTAACAGCCCGGCTCAGAACAACCCGGACGATCTGAAAAGGCTGGCCGACGCCATACACCGAAAAATGTTAACATAATGTGACAATTGTTTCGTCACAATGACGGGCACTATTGTATTGTCGGCTTCGCCGTAGTATGATGAACACGAAATGGGGGCGTTTGAATTGACGAGATACAGACGCAAAAAAGAAAAGTTATTCGAAAACAATGAATACATGGGCGCTTATGCGGATATTTCCTTTGATATCATCAGCGAAACCGAGATGGGCAAAGAAGCGCTTCGCTTTGAAACAAAGCTGCATTACTATGAAAAGGGTGCGGGCGAACCGCTGCTGCTGATTCATGGTATCGGGCAGTCTCTTTATACATGGCGTCAAAATATTGACTATTTTGCTGAGCAGGGTTTTTGCGTGATCGCGCCGGATATGGCGGGCTTTGGGTACAGCGGTCATTTGAACATTTACTATACAATTGAGGAATATGCGATTATAATACGCGCGTTTTTGGACGCGATTGACGTGAAAAAGACGCACATTGTCGGCTTCTCTACCGGGGCGCTCAGCGCGCTGTGCTTTGCCGCCGCTCATCCCAAACGGGTGGGCAGAATGGTGC
>JAEZIW010000094.1 GCA_023436525.1 Bacillota bacterium
TAAAGATCATTAAAAACTATGCCATGCTGGTTATCCAGCGCTTCTTTGTAATCCGCTTGCAGCTTTGTTTGGTCTCCCGGCAAATCGTCACCAAGCGGATTGTAAATTAAATGCAACTGAAGCCCGCTGCCCTCTCTGCCATACCCTAATGCGTTCAGTCTCTTCAGGGCTTCAATGCTTTTTGTATAGACATCCGCTCCTCTTTGCAGATCGACATTATCCTGTGTATAACAGGGAAGCGATGCGCATATTGTCACACCGTTCTCCGCCAGAAAATCAGCCGTATCTTCTTGGCCCGCTTCAAACAGTATCGTTAAATTACTGCGGTCAATGATATCGAGCTCCAGTTCTTTAAGACGCCTGACCAAATATTTAAAATTCGGGTTCAGCTCCGGAGCACCCCCGGTTAAGTCCACCGTCTTTATTTGCTTATTGTTTGCAAGCAATTCGATGATGCGGTTGATGATCAACACCGGCATTTCTTCTTTTCTGTCCGGCCCGGCATTCACATGACAATGCCGGCATCTTTGGTTACACTTTTTTGTGATGTTGAGCTGTAATGTTTCTATCGGCTTGCGGGTCTGGCTTACCTCGTGCTTCGCCAGTTTATCTTCAAAGCTGCAGGTTTGCAGCCATACCTCTCCCAAATCAATCACCCCTGTTTCGTTGTTTCTCTGAAACGGGTACCACGCTGTCCGAAATCTCTGCGTTTCGAGCACTCTCTGCTTTGGCTTTGCGCTGTTTATATATTGAGCGCAAGATAGATGTCAGACCGAACAGGGCAAATACGATAAGCAGACCATATACAAAAGTTTTGGCTCCTCCGCCCAGCATTTTGCCCGCGTAGGAATAGACGATCGTCGCAGGCAGCTGGCCGATGCCGGTCGCGATAAAAAACGGCCAGAATTTAATCGATGTGAGACCCGCCGCATAGCTGACGATATCAAAAGGCATAAAAGGCAGCAGCCGTGCAATGACAATCGATCTGGAACCGTATTTATCAAAAAAGCCGTCTACTGAGGCAAGGGCACTTTTTCCTGTCAGTTTTGTGACAGCTTTTCTTCCATAGAGCTTTGCAATACCAAAGCACGCGGCTGCACCGACCATCGAACTGGTCCAGGACAAAACAGCCCCGCCGACCCATCCGAATACAGCTGCATTCGCAAACGTAATCAGAAAAGCGGGCAATGGCGCTGCCAATGATTGAAAAACCATTAAGGCGAACGATATGATAATAGCCCAAATGCCAAAAGAACGTATGTACTCTTTGACCGGCTCAGGATCGGCCGACGACAGCACTTTCACAAACTCGAAAATGGCGGACCTTGTTGCCGGGATTAAAAAAACCGCCAGCAGAACGGCAGGGATAGCAATCATAATACCGATTTTTAATTTCTTATTCATCTTCATATCTCCATTCAATGTACCGATTAAGGTATAATTGATATATTTCAAGCTAACTCAGTGAGGTTTCACTCTCCGTGATTTTTACACTCTTTTTACCCTTGTTAATAAACAACCACTGGATACCCCCGATCAGGCTGTATGCGGATACCGCTATCGCAAACAACACGGAAACGGTCAAGGCAGCTGATGCCGTGAATCCGTATGGCTGAAGCAGGAATATATACGCTCCTTCCCTCATGCCGTATCCGTTTATGCCAAGCGGCACCATCGAAAGCACAGAAGACGCGCATGTGATCAAAAACAGATCCGGCAAAGGCAGCTGTGATTGGTTCAGACCGGTGATCACAGCCCCCACAACGAAGGCAACAACCATCTGAAATAATACAGATTCAATCAGGCAGACCCCGATGGCCTTCTTTTGGCTTCTCAGTTCTTTTGCCGATTCGGCAAATCGGGTCCAGCCGCGGCTGATTTTTCCGTCTCTTTTTCTCAGCCGTTTCGGCACCCAGCCCGACATTAAAACGGCTGCGAGCAGCAGCCCAGCCAGCAGCAGCCCCGCCAGCAGCACCACAGCGATGCTCGAAGGGTTCTTGACAAACACCGAACTGATAAGCCCGAGCAATGACAGGGTAACAGTGGCGATCACTCTTTCCATCACCACCGAGGAAGCCGCCGCCGAGGTGTTCTTTGCTTCTTTGCCCGCAAGGTATATACGAATACCGTCTCCGCCAATGCTGGAGGGCAAAAAGTTGTTAAAGAAAAGGCCGCAGTTGTAATAAGCTATCAGCCTGCCAAAGCTGATGCAGATTCCCTGTGCTTTGATTAAAGCCCCCCATTTGAGGGCACTTAATAGCACAGAGAGCAGTATCAACATAAAAACCGGGAGCAGCCACACAAGATTGAAATGAGTCAGCGATTTTGCGACCTGATCAATATCCGCGAGCTTAACAGCCAAGGCCAGCAGCCCCAGGGATATGACGATCCGAAATACCGTCCAAACTTTCTTCTTGCTCATTTTGACTGCTCCCGACTTTAAGTTAATGTTAGTAGACGATCAGTTCATCAAGAACCGTGCTGTCAATCTTCTGGTCAGTTCCGGCCCAGCCGCTGAAGCTCAAGTTATAATTGCGAGCCTTTGTAAACCCGGCCGACTGAAGGATAATCGTTGTGAATCCTGAACGGATACCGCCTGTGCAATACAGAACAATTTCATCATCGGTTGTATAACCGAGCGCTTCCACTCTTGCTCTGATCTGAGCAGGTGTCAGCAGCGTTCCATCGGCATTGTAGAAATCCTTAAACCAGATGTGCTTGGAATTCGGAATGCGCCCATTTGTCTTCTCACCGTAATTCTTAATTCCTGCATATTCCGCATCTTCTCTCGTATCCAGCAGCTTCAAGGTGTCCAGATTCGCTGCAAGATAATCCGTTTCGGCTATAAGATTCTCATTGGGGTTGGCTTTGGGCCCTGTGACCGGCGTGATTTTTGTGGCTTCCGTGGAAACTTCACCACCGGCATCCTGCCACGCTTTGATGCCGCCATTGAGAATAAACGTGTTTGTCAAACCAAAAACACGGAAGGTCCAAAGCTGACGACCCTCTTCGCCCCAGCCTACCTGTGTATCGGTGTAAATCACGACCGGCTTTGTACCGTCGATTCCCAAATCACCGAATATCTTGGAAAGCTCATCATACGATTTGATATGTGCCCAATCGCCGCTCGCCTGATCCACGGCCACGTTAGACCATTCCTGCCATGTGGCACGAACCGCATTCGGTAAATGGCCCTTATCGTAAGCTTCCTGTGCGCGGGCATCCAGCACGATCACATTGTCGTATTCTTTCTGAAGCTTTTCCACCGAG